>NZ_JBRBDK010000002.1:0-396325 GCF_052805135.1 Agromyces arachidis | reverse complement strand
GACGTCCGCGAGGCCTGCTCGCCCGACGAGGAGTAGCCGGCATCCTACCCGCGCGCGGTCCCGCCTCGGCGGGACCGCGCGCACTCGGGCCAGCCCCCTACGATGGCCTGAGGCTCACCGTTGGGGGACGAATTGCACACCTGGCCCGGTTCCACCTACCCGCTCGGGGCGACGTTCGACGGCAACGGCACGAACTTCGCCCTCTTCAGCGAGGTCGCCGAGAAGGTCGAACTCTGCCTGTTCGACGAGCGGCGGCGTGAGACGCGCGTCGAGGTCATCGACGTCGACGCCTACATCTGGCACGCCTACCTGCCGCAGGTCCAGCCGGGCCAGCGCTACGGGTACCGCGTGCACGGGCCGAACGACCCGAAGCGCGGCCTGCGCTGCAACCCGAAGAAGCTGCTGCTCGATCCGTACGCCAAGGCGGTCGACGGCCAGCTCAACTGGAGCCAGTCGCTGTTCGGCTACCAGTTCGGCAAGCCGGAGACCCGGAACGACGCCGACTCGGCGAAGAGCATGATGCTCGGGGTGGTGACCAACCCGTTCTTCGACTGGACCGGCGACCGCCACCCCCGCACGCCGTACGCGTCGTCGTTCATCTACGAGGCGCACGTGAAGGGCCTCACGCAGACCCTGCCCGGCGTGCCCGACGAGATCCGCGGCACCTACGCCGCGGTCGGGCATCCGGCGGTCATCGACCACCTCGTGAAGCTCGGCGTGACCGCGATCGAGCTGATGCCCGTGCACCAGTTCGTCAACGACGGCACCCTGCAGGAGAAGGGCCTGTCGAACTACTGGGGCTACAACACCATCGCGTTCTTCGCGCCGCACAACGCCTACGCCTCGACGGGCCGGCGCGGCGAGCAGGTGCAGGAGTTCAAGGCGATGGTGAAGTCGTTGCACGCGGCCGGCATCGAGGTGATCCTCGACGTCGTCTACAACCACACGGCCGAGGGCAACCACCTCGGCCCCACGCTCTCGATGCGCGGCATCGACAACGCCGCGTACTACCGGCTGGTCGACGACGACCGCCGGTACTACATGGACTACACCGGCACCGGCAACTCGCTGAACGTCGGCCACCCGCACTCGCTGCAGCTCATCATGGACTCGCTCCGGTACTGGGTGCTGGAGATGCACGTCGACGGATTCCGCTTCGACCTCGCCTCCACGCTCGCCCGCGAGTTCTACGAGGTCGACAAGCTGTCGACCTTCTTCGAGCTCGTGCAGCAGGACCCGGTGGTCTCGCAGGTCAAGCTCATCGCCGAGCCGTGGGACGTCGGCCCCGGCGGCTACCAGGTCGGCAACTTCCCGCCGCAGTGGACCGAGTGGAACGGCAAGTACCGCGACACGGTGCGCGACTTCTGGCGCGGCGAGCCGGCGACGCTGGGCGAGTTCGCGTCGCGGTTCACGGGCTCGGCCGATCTCTACGAGCACTCCGGCCGGCGGCCGGTCGCCTCCATCAACTTCGTCACCGCGCACGACGGCTTCACCCTGCGCGACCTCGTCTCGTACAACGAGAAGCACAACGTGGCCAACGGCGAGGACAACAACGACGGCGAATCGCACAACCGCTCGTACAACCTCGGCGTCGAGGGCCCGACCGACGATCCGGCGATCCTCACCATCCGGGCGCGGCAGCAGCGCAACTTCATCACGACGCTGCTGCTGTCGCAGGGCGTCCCGATGCTCTCGCACGGCGACGAGCTCGGCCGCACCCAGCAGGGCAACAACAACGTCTACGCGCAGGACAACGAACTGAGCTGGATCGACTGGGAGCACGCCGACCAGCCCCTCATCGAGTTCACCGCCGCCGTCGCGCGGCTGCGGGCGGACCATCCGACGTTCCGACGGAGCCGGTTCTTCGACGGCCGGCCCGTCCGCCAGCAGGAGGGCGGGCCGGTGCCCGACATCGTGTGGCTGCGTCCCGACGGGTCCGTGATGACCCCGGAGGACTGGGACGCCGGATTCGGCAAGGCGATCGGCGTGTTCCTGAACGGCGAGGGCATCCGCGAACGCGACCGGCGCGGCGAGCGCATCGTCGACAAGCACTTCATCGTGCTGTTCAACGCGCACGACGACACGGTCGAGTTCACCATCCCGATGCACGAGGCGTCGCCCGAGTGGGAGATCGTGATCGACACGGCCGGCCGGCGCGCCGACTCCGCGCCGGTGCGGCCCGGGGGGACCATCCCGCTCGACCAGCGCTCGCTCGTGGTGCTGCGGCAGCACGATCCCGTGCCCGACGAGGTCGACCACTCCGTGGCGGCGTCCCTCTCGGCGATGGTGGCCGCGAGCAAGGAGGAGGCGCCCGCGCCGAGGAGCGAGGCGGGCGCGTGACCGCGCGGCCGAGCGGCATCCCGAGCCGCCGCCGGGAGCCGCGGTCGACGTACCGCCTGCAGGTGCGTCCGTCGTTCGACCTGCACGATGCGGCATCCGCCGTCGACCACCTCGACGCCCTCGGCGCCGACTGGGTCTACCTCTCGCCGATCCTGCCGTCGCGGGCCGGGTCCGACCACGGCTACGACGTGGTCGCGCACGACCGCGTCGACGAGGCGCGCGGCGGCGAGGCGGGCCTCGCGGCCGTGGCGGATGCCGCCCACGGCCGGGGGCGCGGCATCCTGGTCGACATCGTGCCGAACCACGTCGGCGTGGCCGACGCCGCGCAGAACGACTGGTGGTGGAGCCTGCTCCGCCTCGGCCCGGCATCGCCGCACGCGGACGCCTTCGACGTCGATCGGGAGCTCACCGGCGGCAGGGTCCGGATCCCCGTGCTCGGCGGCACGGTCGAGGAGGCCGCGGAGTCGGGCGACCTCCGCGTCGAGGACGGCGAACTGCGGTACTTCGAACACCGGTTCCCGCTCGCACCCGGCTCGGCCGACGACGGCGCCGACCCCGTGACCGTGCACGACCGCCAGCACTACGAGCTCGTGCACTGGACCCGGGCCGACGCCGAGCTGAACTACCGCCGGTTCTTCGCCGTCAACGAGCTCGCGGGGGTCCGCGTCGAACGGGCCGAGGTCTTCGACGCGACCCACGCCGAGATCGTGCGGTGGGTCCGCGACGGACTCGCCGACGGCCTGCGCGTCGACCACCCGGACGGGCTCGCGGCCCCCGGCGACTACCTCGACCGGCTCGCCGACGCCACGGCCGGGGCGTACGTGCTCGTCGAGAAGATCCTCGAGGGCGAAGAACCGCTCCCCGCGCACTGGCGCACCGACGGCACCACGGGATACGACGCGCTCGCCGACGTCGACCGGGTCCTCGTCGACCCCGCCGGCGAGGCGGCGCTCGACGCGCTCGACGCACGACTGCGCGCGGAGACCGGCATCGACGGCCCGACCGACTGGCACGAGATGATCCACGGCACGAAGCGGGGGATCGCCGACGGCATCCTCCGCAGCGAGGTGCTGCGCCTCGAGCGGATGCTGCCCGACCCGCGCCCGGCCGATGCCGCCGACGCCATCGCCGAGCTGCTGGCCTGCTTCCCCGTCTACCGCTCCTACCTGCCGGCCGGGCGCGAGCACCTCGACGCGGCGGCGCGGCTCGCCCGCGAGCTCCGGCCCGACCTCGCGGCATCCGTCGACGCCCTGCTCCCCGTGCTCGCCGACCCGGCGAACCCGGTCGCGCTCCGGTTCCAGCAGACCAGCGGCATGGTCATGGCGAAGGGCGTGGAGGACACCGCGTTCTACCGGTACACGCGCCTCGGATCGCTCACCGAGGTCGGCGGCGACCCCTCGGAGTTCGCCGTCGACGTCGCGGGGTTCCACGCCCGCCAGGTCCGACGGCAGGCGGCCTGGCCGCACTCGATGACGACCCTCTCGACGCACGACACCAAGCGGGGCGAGGACGTCCGCGCGCGACTGGACGTGCTCGCCGAGATCCCCGAGCGCTGGGCGATCGAGCTCGACGGCCTGCGCGCGACGGCGGGCTCGACCGGCGACGGCCCGTTCGACGCGCTGCTCTGGCAGGCCGTGGTCGGCGCGTGGCCGCTCGAGCGCGAGCGCGCGCACGCCTACGTCGAGAAGGCGTCGCGCGAGGCCGCCGTCTCGACCCGCTGGACCGCACCCGACGAGGAGTTCGAGCGGCGCATGCACGAGGTCGTCGACCGGGCGTACGACGTGCCGGCGGTGCGCGAGCGCCTCGACGCGTTCGTCGACTGGCTTGCGCCGGCCGGGTGGTCGAACTCGCTGTCGGCGAAGCTGCTGCAGCTGACGATGCCGGGCGTGCCCGACGTGTACCAGGGCAGCGAGCTCTGGGAGACGAGCCTGGTCGACCCCGACAACCGCCGACCCGTCGACTTCGCCCTGCGGCGGCGGATGCTCGCGGACGTCGACGCCGGCTTCGAGCGCGGCGAGCTCCCGGCGATCGACCGGTCCGCGGCCGCGAAGCTCCTCGTCACGTCGCGCGCACTCCGGCTGCGGCGCGATCGCCCCGGGCTGTTCGGCCGGTACACGCCCCTCGAGGTCGCCGGCGAGGCGTCCGGGCACGCGATCGCCTTCGACCGCGGCGGTGCCGTCACCGTGGCGACCCGCCTGCCGATCGGCCTCGCCGCGCGGGTCGACGCCGAACCCGCGGCGCCCGCTCCGGCGGGCTCCTGGGGCGACGCCGTCGTGCTGACCAGGCGGATGCCGCTCGAGGATGCGCTCACCGGACGCCGCTTCACCGGCGGCGCCATCCGGCTCGCCGAGCTGCTCGCGACCTACCCCGTGGCGTTGCTCGTCCCGGCCGACCCCGAGGAGGCGGCGTCCCGATGATCCCGGAGCTGTGGGCTCCCGTGCCGCAGCGCGTCGCGCTGCGCCGGCCCGGACACGACGACCTGCCGATGGCGCGCGACGCCGACGGATGGTGGCGCACCGACGTCGAGCTCGCGCCCGGCGACGAGTACGGGTTCGTGCTCGACGACGACGAGCGGGCGCTGCCGGACCCGCGGTCGCTCCGGCAGCCGCGGGGCGTGCACGAGGCGAGCGCGGCGTTCGACCTCGGCGCGCACGAGTGGGCGGATGCGGCGTGGACCGGGCGCCCCCTCGCCGGCGGCGTGGTCTACGAGCTCCACCTGGGCACGTTCACCCCGGCCGGCACGCTCGATTCGGCGATCGACCGGCTCGACCACCTCGTCGACCTCGGCATCGACTTCGTCGAGCTGCTGCCCGTCAACGCGTTCAACGGCACGCACAACTGGGGGTACGACGGCGTGCTCTGGTACGCCGTGCACGAGGCCTACGGCGGGCCGGCCGCCTACCAGCGGTTCGTCGACGCGTGCCACGCGCGCGGCCTGGCCGTGATCCAGGACGTGGTGTACAACCACCTCGGGCCGAGCGGCAACTACCTGCCCCGGTTCGGGCCGTACCTGCGCACGGCCGAGCGCAACACCTGGGGCGACTCGGTGAACCTCGACGAGCCCGAGGTGCGCAGGTACATCGTCGAGAACGCGATGATGTGGATGCGCGACTTCCACGTCGACGGCCTGCGGCTCGACGCGGTGCACGCCCTCCGCGACCGGTCCGAGCGCCACCTGCTCCGAGAGCTCGCCGAGCAGGCCGACGCGCTCTCCGCGCACCTGCGCCGGCCCCTCACGCTCATCGCCGAGTCCGACCTCAACGATCCGACGCTCATCATGCCGCGCGAGGCCGGCGGCTACGGCCTGACGGCGCAGTGGAGCGACGACCACCACCATGCGATGCACGTGGCGCTCACCGGCGAGACGAGCGGCTACTACGCCGACTTCGCCCCGCTCGACGCGCTGGCCAAGACGACCGCGCGCGGGTTCTTCCACGACGGCACCTACTCGTCGTTCCGCGGTCGCGACCACGGTCGGCCGATCGATCCCGCGGTACCCGCGTGGCGGCTCGTCACGTTCACGCAGGACCACGACCAGGTCGGCAACCGCGCGGCGGGCGACCGCATCTCGCAGACGCTGCCGGAGGAGCGGCTCGCCGTCGCCGCCGTGCTGAACCTCACGAGCCCGTTCACGCCGATGCTCTTCATGGGCGAGGAGTGGGGCGCGTCGACGCCGTGGCAGTTCTTCACGTCGCATCCGGAGCCCGAGCTCGGTCGCGCGACCGCGGAGGGTCGCATCGCGGAGTTCGCCCGCATGGGATGGGACGAGTCCGTCGTGCCCGACCCGCAGGACCCCGAGACCTTCCGCCGTTCGAAGCTCGACTGGGAAGAGCCGGCCGAAGCGGATGGCGCGCACGCCCGCCTGCTCGACCTGCACCGACGCCTGATCGCCCTGCGCCGCGCGCGGCCCGAGCTCACCGACCCCTCGTTCGCGCACATCGCGGCGTGGGCCGACGACGAGGGCCGGAGGTTCCGGATGGAACGCGGCGCCTCCGAAGCTCCCGAGCGGGTCGTCGTCGTGGCCAACCTCGGGACCGCGCCGTGGGAGGTGCCGCTCGACGGCCGCGCCGAGGTGCTGCTCGCCACCGGCGCGTCGCCGGCCGAGGTCAGCCCTGCCGGCGGCGCGCTCGCGCTTCCCGCCGACGCGGCCGCGGTCCTGCTCGTCGCACGCGCCGCATAGGGTGGGATCCGTGGGCATCCCGAACGACCGCGCCGAGCTCGTCCGCCAGGCCGAGGAGGGTTTCGACCGGCTCGACGACGCGGTCGACGAGCTGATCGCGTCCGGTGCGGCGTCCGAGACCGCCCGGCCCGATGACGGGCCCGAGGCGGCGGAGGCCGCGGCGACCGGGCCGCGCGACCGCGACGCGGTCGACGTGCTGAACCACCTGCACGCCTGGCACATGCTCCTGCTCGGGTGGCTCGAGGCCGACGCCGCCGGCCGGGTTCCCGCGTACCCCGCGGAGGGCTTCACGTGGGCCGACCTCGATCGCCTCAATCGCAAGCTGCGCGACCGGTACCGCGGGGAGGGTGATCTCGACGTCGCCCGCGACCGGGTGCGCGCGAGCCACCGCTCGGCGCTGGCCCGCATCGACGCGCTCGACGACGACGCGATCTTCGCCGAGGGCCGCCCGTGGCTCGGCGGCGCCACGCTCGCCGAGCCCGTGCACGAGTGCCTCGGCGGCCACTACGCGTGGGCCGTCGGGGCGCTCGAGGGGATGGCCGCGCGCTCGCGGTGACGCTCCGGGCGGCCACTGAGGCGTACGCCTCGGCGGCCCGATAGCGTCCGGCCATGGACACCCTTCTCCGCGAGCCCTCGCATCGAGTCGCTCGTATCCGGACCCGACGCCCGCTGACGGCCACGGCCGCAGTCCTCGCCATCGCCGCGCTCTCGCTCAGCGCGTGCGCCGGCTCGCCCGCCCCGGCCACAACGGACGCAGCGACGCCGCCGGCGTCCGAGACGACCGAGCCGACCGCCGCGCCGGCCCCCGGTTCCGCGCAGCCGGCGTCGCGCTACGACCTCACCTGCGACGAGCTGGTTCCGCAGCAGGCCGTGTCGGACATGTTCGACGTCGCGCTCGAGCCGGTCGACCCGCTCGTGACGGCGGCGGCCGCCGGCATCTCGGTGCCGCGGATGACGTCGGTGCTCAGCGTCGGCGGGCTCGCGTGCGGCTGGAGCAACGGTGCTGAGTACAACAGCCAGTTCGGGACGAACCCGGCGTACACCGGCGTGCTCGTCACCGTCGTGCCGCCGCAGGACGCGGGATGGTCCCCGCGCGCGATACAGGCCGGCATGCCGGCACCGGACGCCTCCTGCACCGCCGACGTGTGCACCATGACCCGGGTGGCGTCGGGTGCGTGGATCGCCGTCGAGGGGGAGGCCGGACCGGCGACGATCCTGCCCGCGGGCGCCGACGCGGTGGCGAACGCCGCCGTCGCCGCAGTGGACGCGGCGAGTCCGCCGGCCGCCGCCGCGGAGGTCCCGACCCGCATCCCGGAGGGGTGCGAGGCGGTCCTGCCGGCCGCGCAGGTCGAGCAGATCACGGGCGCGACCGGTCTCACGGTGAGCGAGCAGGGCGGTGGCGGCTGGAGCGACTGGGCCGAGGCGGGGTGGATAGCCGGCGACCTCGGTTGCTCCTGGACACCGCCGGACTCGGAGGAGTCCGTGGTGTGGGTCTCATGGGTGCGCGGCGGACGCTGGGCCTACGATCGCGTCGCCGATGCGGGCGCACTGGTCCCGTCGCCGTCGACCACGGGCATCGCCGTCAGCGGTGACGACGTGGCGCAGGTGCGCTGCGACCCGTCCCGTGCCGTGTGCGCGGTCGACCTCGTGCTCGGGCCCGACTGGGTGCAGGTCAAGTCGTCCGAGCAGGACTGGGCGGTCGCCGCCGCGCAGGAGATCGCGTCCGGACTCTCCCGCTGATCGGCACGCGCCCGGATCAAGGGCGCGTCGGGTCCTCCGGCTCGTCGCTCCCGGACTCGGCGTCTGCGTCGGCGTCGGCGTGCACCTCCGCGGGAGCCGGGTCGACGGGCCGGTCGGGCGGCGGCGGGCCCTGCTCGCCCTCGCCGGCGGCGAACCTCGCGAGAATGTCGTCGGTGTCGCTCATGGCGCCACGCTACGTGCCCATCGCCGGGATCGGCAGGGGTTGACGACCCTCACCCGGCCTTCTTCGCGCTCTTCCGCTTCGCCGCGGGCTTCTCGGTGCCCTCGTCCGCCTTCGCCGAGGTCTTCGCCGCCTTCTTCGAGGACGGCTTCTTCGCGGCCGGCTCACTCGCGGCATCCGACCCGCCGCGCTTGGCCGCGATCGACTGGCGGAGCGCCTCCATCAGGTCGATGACCTCGCCGCCCTCCTCCTCGGGCTGCTCGCCGAAGGTCGCCGCGGTGTCGATCGCATCGCCCTGCTCGAGCTTGGCGCGGATGAGGGTGCGAAGCTCCTCCTGGTAGTCGTCGACGAACTCCGCCGGGTCGAAGTCGGCCGAGAGGCTCTCGATGAGCTGCTTGGAGAGGTCGAGCTCCTTCGAGGTGATCTTCGCCGGCTCGTCGAGGGAGGGGAACTTCGCCTCGCGCACCTCGTCGCTCCACCGGAGCGTCTGCACCATCAGCACGTCGCCGAACACGCGGAGCGCCGCCAGCCGGGTCTTCTGGCGCAGCGCCATCCGCACCACCGCCGTGCGCTCGGTCGACTCGAGGGCCTCCCGCAGGAGCACGTACGCCTTGTTCGACGCCGAGTCGGGTTCGAGGTAGTAGCTGCGGTCGAACATGATCGGGTCGATCTGCTCGCTCGGCACGAACTCGACGACCTCGATCTCGCGGCTGCGCTCGGCGGGGAGCGACTTCAGGTCGTCGTCGGTGATGATGACCGTGCGCTCGCCGTCGTCGTAGGCCTTGTCGATGTGCTGGTAGGGCACGACCTCGCCGTCGATCTCGCACACGCGCTGGTAGCGGATGCGGCCGCCGTCCTTGTCGTGCACCTGGTGCAGTGACACGTCATGGTCCTCGGTGGCGCTGTACAGCTTGACGGGCACATTGACCAGGCCGAATGTGACCGCCCCCTTCCAGACGGCTCGCATGCTCCCAGTAGACACCTCGGATGCCGCGAGCGGTACCCCCTGCCATCCGCCCGAGGCGACACCGCCCCGGAGGGTGACGCGCGAACCCGCGTCACCGCCTGTGCGGGTGTCGCCCCGTCATCCGACACCGGATGGACCGGAGGGGGCAGGATGGGGATATGGCGCAGGGGGGCCCGCAGCTGGTCGACGTCGACGGACGACGCCTGCGCCTGACGAGCCTCGAGAAGGTCATGTACCCGGAGACGGGCATGACCAAGGGCGAGATGATCGGCTACTACGCCGAGATCGCCGCGACGATGCTCCCGCACGTGGCGGGCAGGCCCATCACGCGCAAGCGCTGGGTGAACGGCGTCGGCACCCCGCGGCATCCGGAGCAGGCCTTCTTCGAGAAGCACCTCGAGGAGCACGCCCCCGAGTGGATCCGGCGCGGCGTGCAACACCACTCCGACGGGGACAAGTCCTACCCGGTCGCCGACAGCCGCGCGACGCTGGTCTGGCTCGCGCAGATGGGAGCGATCGAGCTCCATGTGCCGCAGTGGCGGTTCACGCCGTCCGGTGAGGTCGCCAACCCCGACCGGATGGTGTTCGACCTCGACCCGGGCGAGGGGATGGGGCTGCCCGAGTGCGCCGAGGTGGCACGGCTCGTGCGCGGCATCCTGCAGGGCATGGGGCTCGAGGCGGTGCCGGTCACGAGCGGCAGCAAGGGCATCCACCTCTACACGGCCCTCGACGGCTCGCAGACGTCCGAGCAGGTGTCGCAGGTCGCCCACGAGCTCGCGAGGGCGCTCGAGGCCGACCACCCCGGCCTCGTGGTATCGAGCATGCGCAAGGCGCTCCGCGCGGGGCGGGTGCTGATCGACTGGAGCCAGAACAACGGGAAGAAGACGACGATCGCGCCGTACTCGCTGCGGGGCCGGTTCCGTCCGACGGTCGCGGCGCCGCGCACCTGGGAGGAGCTGGAGGACCCGGACCTGCGGCATCTGGAGGCCGACGAGGTGGTCGCGCTCGTCGCCCGACGGGGCGACCCGATGCTGGCGGTCGCCACCGCCTCGGCCGAGGGCCCGCTCAGCACGTACCTGGCCATGCGCACGGCCGGTGCCACGCCCGAGCCCATGCCGGAGTCGGCGTGGGGCGTGGCGAACGACGGCGCGCCGCGGTTCGTGATCCAGGAGCATCACGCCAGGCGCCTGCACTACGACCTGCGGCTGGAGCGCGACGGCGTGCTGAAGAGCTGGGCGGTGCCCAAGGGCGTGCCGGCGACGTCCGGGACGAACCACCTGGCGGTGCAGACCGAGGACCACCCGATGGAGTACCTCGTGTTCGAGGGCTCGATTCCCGAGGGGCAGTACGGCGCCGGCTCCATGACCGTGTGGGACACCGGCACGTACGAGGTCGAGAAGTGGCGCGACGACGAGGTGATCCTGACGCTCGCCGGCCGGGCCGGCGGACCCCTCGGAACGGTGCGCCTCGCCCTCATCCGCACCGAGGGAGAGGGGGAGAAGAGCCAGTGGCTGCTGCATCGCATGAAGGACCAGCAGCCGGGCGCCGCCGCGCGGGAGTCGCCCGAGCGAGCCCCCGAACGTCCCGAGGCGCCGCCGTGGGCCGCGTCGACCGACCGGATGCCGCCGGTGCCGAAGCCCATGCTCGCCACCGCCGGCACCGCGGGCCTCGTGGCCGGCGATGACTGGGCGATCGAGTGGAAGTGGGACGGCATCCGCGTGCTCGCCCAGGTGGAGGGCGGCACGACGCGCCTGGTCAGTCGCAACGGCGTCGACCTCACCGCGACCTACCCGGAGCTCGCCGGGCTCGCACGCGTGCTGCGCGCCGATGCGATCGTCGACGGCGAGGTCCTCGCGCTCGACGCATCCGGCCGGCCGGACTTCGGGCTGCTGCAGCGGCGCATGAACCTGTCGAAGCCGCGGGAGGTGGAGGCGGCCGCGGCATCCGTGCCCGTGGTGCTGCGCCTGTTCGACGTGCTCGAGGTCGCCGGAACGCCGACGATCGACGAGTCCTACGAGCGACGCCGCGAGCGGCTCGAGCGACTCGTGCGCCCGCACCCGGACGTGCCCGTCGAGGTGCCGGACCCGGCCGGCTCCGCGCCGGACGTCGCGCTCGACGAGGCGCGCCGGCTCGGTCTCGAGGGCATCGTCGCCAAGCGCCGCCGTTCCGCCTACCGGCCGGGGGTCCGCAGCGACGACTGGGTCAAGGTGAAGCTGTCGCGCACCCAGGAGGTGGTCATCGGCGGGTACCGGCGCGGCTCCGGCGGCCGCGCCGGCCGCATCCGCTCGCTGCTTGTGGGCGTTCCGGGCGACGACGGCGGGTGGCGCTACGCGGGCCGCGTCGGGTCGGGCCTGCGCGAGCGCGACGCGGAGCGCCTGCTGGGGCGCCTCGACGAGCTGGCGCAGGAGGATGCATCGCTGACGGGCGTGCCGGCGGCGGACGCCGCGGACGCGGTCTGGGTGAGGCCCGTGCTCGTGGGCGAGATCGAGTTCGGCGAGTGGACGAGGTCCGGCGTCGCCCGGCATCCCCGCTGGCGCGGCCTGCGCCCTGACAAGCGGCCGGAGGACGTACGGCTGGAGGATCCGCGGACCGGGGGAGCTCCCGACCCCACCGCGTGAGATCGTTCGGCGACCCCCCGTTCGCTGAACGGTCTGTGAATCGTCGCAGAAGGCGAGAGATTGTCCAACAAGGATGCTGCGCAGACCCCCCGATGGGGGTACGGTGGCCGCGTGGGCATCCTGTATTACGGCGACTCCGGTACGCCGGTCGAGATCGACGACCGAGCTCTGGCGCACCTGAAGATCGCGATCACGACCAAGCTGCGCCGAGGCGAGAGCTTCATGCTCTCGTGGCGCCACGGCGCCGGCCAGCCGCGGGGGCGCAGCTCGCTGTGGCTGCACCCCGCCATCCCCCTGCGCTTCGTCTTCGAGGAGTCGGAGGCGGGCGAACTCAGCCGGGAGTGGATCGAGGACCTCATGCGCTCGGCGAACTCGGGCGGCGGCATCATCCTCGACCCTGCGCGGCACGTGGCCGAGGTCGGGTCACCCGCCGGGCCGAAGCCCGTCGAGGCGGCCTGACCCGATCGCTCAGCGGCGCCGCATCCCGCCGGCGGCCGGGCAGTCGAACGGATCCCGCGCCGACAGGCCGACCTCGTTGAGGTAGCGGACGACGATCGCGTACGAGCGCCCCAGCGACGTCTCCGTGTAGGGGATCCCCAGCGAGCGGCAGTGCTCGCGGACGATCTCGCGCGCCTTCGCGAGGTGCGGCCGCGGCATGCTCGGGAAGAGGTGGTGCTCCACCTGGTGGTTCAGGCCGCCCATGAGCGGGCTCGTCCACCGACCCGTGATGTTGCGCGAGGTCAGCACCTGCTTGCTCAGGAAGTCGAGCTTCGCGTCGGCCGGCACGATCGGCATGCCCTTGTGGTTCGGCGCGAACGAGGCGCCCATGTAGACGCCGAACACGGCGAGCTGCACCCCGATGAACGCGAACGCCATGCCGAGCGGCAGGGCCCAGAAGACCGCGGCGACGTAGAGTCCGAGACGGGCCGCGATGAGGCCGAGCTCGAGCGCCCTGCCGGGCACCGCGCGACGCTCGAACAGCGAGCGGATCGACGTCACGTGCAGGTTGAGGCCCTCGAGCAGCAGCAGCGGGAAGAACAGCCAGCCCTGCCGCTGCGTGATCCACCGCAGCACCCCTCGCTGCCGCGCCGCGGACTCCTCGGTGAACGAGATCGTGTCGAACTCGATGTCCGGGTCCTTGCCCAGGCGGTTCGGGTTCGCGTGGTGACGCGTGTGCTTCGTCATCCACCACTGGTAGCTGATGCCGACGACGGCCGTCGCGACGATCCGCCCGATCCGGTCGTTCGCCCGTCCGCCGTCGAGGACGGCGCGGTGCGAGGCCTCGTGCGCGAAGAACGCGAACTGGGTGAAGATGATCCCGAGCGCGGCGGCGATGAGCAGCTGGAACCACGAGTCGCCGAGCAGGACGAACCCGGCGATCGCACCCCCGAGCGCCGCGGTGAGCCCGCCGATGAGCAGGCCGTAGAACCAGGGCGTGCGGCGGAGCAGGCCGCTCTCCTTGATCACCTGCGACAGCGCGGCGTAGCTCTGGGTGACCGGCGGCCGGTCGATTCGGGGGAGGGTGGCGCGCACGGCGCCGAGTCGTGCAGGGGGGATGAAGGTGGTGATGGCCGGGCCCGTCGTCGTCGACTTCCCAGCCGGTGTGTCGCGAGCGACCGCTCGCAGTGGATGTCGCCAGCGTAAGCGGCGTCGCGTGCCGCGCGGCGTATGTCAGGCGGATCCCCAGCCTGGCCGCGACCCGGCTCCTCGGTCCGGCCGGCCTAGTCGTCCGCCGCGTCGTCGACGAGCAGCTGCAGGAGGGCGGTCTCGCGCAGGCCGCGGAGGTTCACGAGCCGGCCGCGCTCGAACGCCTCGATGACGCGCGGGTCGACGTAGCTGGCCTTCGCGATCGCCGGCGTGTTGCCGAGCACCTCGCTCGCGTGGACGATGGCCTCGCGCACCGCGGCGTCGCGCGCGCGCTTCGTTCCGGTCGTCCCCAGCCGTGCGAGCCGGTCCGCGGCGGCGACCGTGCCGCGCAGGGTCCGGAAGTCCTTCGCGGTGAAGTCGCCGCCGGTGCGCTCGCGGATGTCCTCGTTCACGTCGACGGGCCCGAGGGGTCGCATGCGGCGGCCGTGCGTGAACGCGTAGAGCCGGGACGCCGGCGAGCGGCCCTCCATGGCGGCGACGAACCCCGCGAGCGCCTCGTCCGACAGCGTGAGCTCCTGGGCGATCCCGCCCTTCGCGCGGAACTTGAGCCGGACGGCGTCGGCGCCCTCGAGCCGCGCGTTGCGGACGAGCAGGGTCGTCAGTCCGCGGCTGCGCGCCGTCGCGAGCGACTCCTCCGAGCCGATGCGGATGGCGCCGAGGTCGAGGGTCCGGAACGCCGCCGCCAGGACGCGTTCGCGCACCAGCTCCTCGAGCGCGAGGTCTCGACGCACGCTCCGGCGGGCACCGGGGAGCGCCTCGGCCAGGGCGGTCATCCGCAGGAACTTCTCCAGGTCCTGCTTCTCGCGCCAGACCGGATGGTAGAGGTACTGCCGGCGCCCGGCCGCGTCGACGCCGACCGCGAGGATGTGCGCGTTCGGCGCCTCCGCGATCCACACGTCCTCCCAGGCGGGAGGGATCGCGAGGTCGGCGATCCGCGAGCGGTCCGCGCGGTCCACGCGGGATCCGTCGGGATGACGGTACGTGAACCCGCGGCCGCTGCGGTGGCGGGTGATGCCGGGTGACGCGTACGGTTCGACGCGTCGCAGCCGCGGCATCCGACCCGCCCTCAGTGGTTGCGCAGGGCGTCGATGAGCTCGCCCTTGCGCAGGTCGCTGTAGCCGTGCATGCCGAGCTCCTTGGCGCGGCCCTTCAGTTCCGGCACCGTCCAGTCCTCGTAGCTTCCGGATTCGCCGCCCTTGCGCCCGACCGAGCTGCGGCCGCGTGCCGCGGCCGCGTTCGAGATCCGGGCCGCCTTCTCCTTCGAGGCGCCCTGGTCGCGGAGCTCCTCGTACATCTCCGGGTCCTTGAGGGACGACTGCCCCCGCTCGTCCTTCGGCATGGTGTGCTCCTTTCCGTGTTGCGCCGCTCGGGTCAGAGCGGCTTCCCTCCCGTCACCGGGAGGATCGCCCCCGACGTGTAGGACGCGTCGTCGGAGGCGAGGTAGACGTAGGCGCCGGCGAGTTCGGCCGGCTGGCCGGCGCGCCCCAGCGGGGTGTCCTGCCCGAACTTCGGCAGCTTGTCGGGCCAGCCCGTCGCCGGGATGAGCGGCGTCCAGATCGGGCCGGGGGCGACCGAGTTGACGCGGATGCCGCGCGGCCCGAGCTCCTCGGCGAGCGCTTTCGTGAACGCCACGAGCGCGGCCTTCGTCATGGCGTAGTCGACGAGGCGGCTCGAGGGGTCGAAGCCCTGGATGGAGGAGGTGGTGATGATCGACGAACCGGCCGGCATGCGCGGGACGGCGGCGCGGGTCAGGAAGACCGTGGCGTACAGGTTGGTGCGCATGACCGCGTCGAAGTCGCCGGTCGGCACCTCGTCGATGCCGCCTCGATCGCGCTGGTGCGCGGCGTTCAGGACGAGCAGGTCGATCCCGCCGAACGCCCTGCTGGTCCGCTCGATCAGGTCGGCGCAGTGCTGCTCGTCGCGGAGGTCGCCGGGGAGCAGCTCGACCTGCCGGCCGGCGTCCGTCACCCAGCGGGCGGTCTCCTCGGCGTCCGCCTGCTCGGACTCGAGGTAGGAGATCGCGACGTCGGCGCCCTCCCGGGCGAAGGCGATCGCGACGGCTCGGCCGATGCCGGAGTCGCCGCCCGTGATGAGGGCGCGCCGGCCCGTCAGGCGGCCGGAGCCGCGGTAGCTGTACTCGCCGTGGTCCGGCTGGGGCGACATCGCCGGCGTGAGGCCGGGTGGAACCTGCTCCTGCCGCGGGAAGGGCTCGGCGGCATGCTTGCTCGTCGGGTCGATCAGGTGGTCGTCCAAGGGTCCTCCTCAGTCGGTGCCGTTCGTCCGCACCCTGTCACGGTACGCGCGCCCGCCGCGGAGGGCGTACGGGTTGACAGGGCGCCGCGCGCCGTCGTTCGCGGCGGCCGCCGTGCCGGAACCGCCCGGCGCGCCCGCGCGATTACCAGCGGATCTCGGGAGGGTGCAACCCCTCGCGCCCCGTCGGCTCCCGGCCCTACGGTCGTCAGCACGAGGCCGACGGCTGCCTCGGAGGCCCTGCCGACCCGGCGGGGCCGTGAACCGTCCACGAGACGGAACCGAAGGAGAGATCATGAACATCCTCATCGCCATCATCGCCATCGCGGCCATCGTGCTGCTCATCACGGGCGGTGCGGTCCAGTCCCTGCAGTTCCTGCTGTGGGTCGGACTCGTGCTCGCGGCCCTGGCCGTCATCGTGTTCCTGGTGCGCTACCTCGGAGGGAAGAAGGCGGTCTGACCCGCATTCCCCGACCTGAACGGCGGGCGGCCCCTCTGGGCCGCCCGCCGTCTCGTTCGTCCGGGTACCCTCGGAGGCATGGGCACGCTGTTCTACGGCGACACCGCGACTCCGATCGGGATCGAGGATCGCGCGCTCGCCCACCTGAAGGTCGCCATCGTCACCAAGCTGCGCCGCGGTGAGGCGTTCACCGTGTCGTGGCGGCATCCCGACGACCAGCCTCGGGGCCGGACCACGCTCTGGCTGCACCCGAACATCCCGCTCCGGTTCGTCTTCGACGAGCCCGAGCGGCCGGAGCTGAGCCGGGAGTGGATCGAGGAGCTCATGCGCTCCGCGAACTCGTCGGGCGGGATCCGGCTCGTGCCGGAACAGCTCGACACCGGGCCGATCGAGACGGTCGAGCCGTCTGCGGATCGACCCGGTGCCGACGTCGAGTGGTCCTGACGCGTCAGGCGCGGAGGTCGGGGTCGCTGCCCGCGACGCCCTCGCTCGTGGGCGGATTCACGCTGCCCGGGGTCGCGGTCGTCGCGGTCGCCTCGCCGGCGCTCGACGCGCCGCCGTGCACCTCGCCGCGCCATTCGCCCGTCGGGGTGTGCCGCTCCTCGATGAACTCCTTGAAGCGGTGCAGGTCGCGCTTGACCTGCGCGTCGTCGAGCTGCAGCGCGGCGCCGGCCTTCTCGACGAAGCCCTGCGGCTCCCACTCGATCGTCAGGTCGATCCGGGTGCCGCCGTCCGTCCCGGGACGGAAGTCGATGCGGCCGCGGTGCTGGACCTCCGCGACGGTGCTGCGCCAGGCGACGTGGTCGTCGGGGACCTGGTCGGAGACGTCGGCGTCGAACTCGCGCGTGACGCCGGCGATCGACACCACCCAGTGCGTGGTCCGATCGTCCACCTGGGTGATCGACTCGACGCCGCTCATGAACTCGGGGAACGACTCGAACTGCGTCCACTGGTCGTAGGCCACGCGAACGGGCACGTCCACCTCGATGTCGGCGGTCACGGTCGTGCTCATGCTGATCCTCCGTTCCGGGCGTGCTCCGTGCACGCCCCGGATCACGGTAGGCACGCGGTCGAACGGGTCGCGAGGGGTTGCAGCCCGGGCACGCCGCTGATACCACGGAGGGACGATGGCGATGGGGGGCCAGAATGGCGGATCAGGAGTCGAACGCCGAGCGGTGGTGGCCGCACCTCTCGATCGAGGCCAAGCACGCCATCCTCTCCGATCCCGCAGCGCCGCTGCCGGAGGACGTCCGGCGTGAGATCGCGGCGCTGGTCGGCGACGCGCCGCAGCGGCTCGGCGAGGCCGACCGGCGGTTCATCGGCACGCAGACCGAGGCGGTCGACTGACCGCCGCGCGTCATCCGCCGCGTGTCACTCGATCTCGAGCGGCTCGTCCTCGGCGGGCTCGGGAACGTACTGCAGGCCGGCGGTGCTGTTGGCGGAGAGGAGCAGTTGCTCGATCCACAGCCGGTTGAGCTTCGGCGGGCGGTTGCCGCTGAACACGAACTGCAGCGGGATGGACTCGTGCAGCCAGAGCGTCGTGCGTCCGCTCCCGTGCTCGATGCCGTGCTCCCAGGTCATGGCGAAGCTCTCGGAGCGGCGCAGCTTGTTGATGATGGCCACGCGCAGGTGCGCGAGGGTCCGGTCCTCGATCTCGATCTCGCGGTTCGAGGAGTTGTAGATGAGCTTGCCCATGCGGAGACTCTAATGCCCCCGGGGGGCCGTCAGGTCCGCGCCCGCGGCGACGGCGCCGGGAGCCCGGGCGGGCGCGAGGTGCGGCCGACGCGCCCGGCTCGGTCGCTCGATTGGCGCACCGCCGCCGCGTGGGATAAAGTAACGGGGTTGCCTGATGAGCGGAGATCGCACAGGCGGCATCCCATGCGCCCGTAGCTCAATGGATAGAGCATCTGACTACGGATCAGAAGGTTGGGGGTTCGAGTCCCTCCGGGCGCGCAGGGTGAAGCCCCGGATTCGCACAGCGTGCGAGTCCGGGGCTTCGTTCGTCGGTCGGGCCGATTGCTTGCCGGGCGCATTCCGGGCATGCCACGCTTCCCGTGGGGGAAGGCGGCGGCGCATGGCGAAGAAGTACCCGGACATCAGCGACCACGGCCTCATCGGCGACCTGCAGACCGCGGCACTGATCTCCACCGACGGCACGATCGACTGGTTCTGCGCTCCGCGGTTCGACTCGCCGAGCGTCTTCGGCTCCCTGCTGGACCACGAGCGCGGCGGGTTCGTCCGGGTCCGGCCGGTGGGCACCGAGTACACGACCCGGCAGCTCTACCTCCCCGACACCGCCATCCTCGTGACGAGGTTCCTCACCGACGGCGGCGTCGGCGAGGTCGTCGACTTCATGCCGGTGGCGGATGGCACGGTCACCGACCGCCACGTCATCGTCCGCATGATCCGGGTCGTCCGCGGCGAGATGACGTTCGAGGGCGAGGTCCAGCCGCGCTTCGACTACGGTCGCGCGTCGCACCGGCTCGAACCGGCGGGCGTGGGTGCGAAGTTCGTGTCGGACGATTTCGTGATGACGCTGCACCGCGTCGGCGACCCGGTGCTGCACGGCGGACGGAAGGCCGGCCGGGTCGAGGTCGTCGGCGACGGCATCAAGGTCACCATCACGCTGCGGGCCGGCGAGCGCACCGGGGTCATGCTCGAGACGGGCGACGTCGACGCGCGCCAGGTCGACGTCGCCGAGCTCGACCGGATGCTCGACGAGACCCGTCGGTACTGGCGACGCTGGAACGACCGCTCCACGTACCGGGGACGCTGGCGGGAGATGGTCGCGCGATCCGCGATGACGCTCAAGCTCATGACGTACGCGCCGACGGGCGCGCTGGTCGCCGCGCCCACCGCGGCGCTGCCCGAGAAGGTGGGCGGCGAGCGGAACTGGGACTACCGGTACACGTGGATCCGCGATGCGTCGTTCTCGGTGTCGGCATTGCTGTGCCTCGGGTACACCGAGGAGGCCGAGGCGTTCGTGGGGTGGCTGCTCCAGCGCATCCACGAGAGCGTCGGCTCGGAGTCCGGTCCGCTCAAGGTCATGTACCGCGTCGACGGATCGAGCGATCTCGAGGAGGAGAGCCTCGAGCACCTCTCGGGCTACCGGAAGTCGCGGCCGGTCCGGATCGGCAACGGCGCGGCGGACCAGCTTCAGCTCGACATCTACGGCGAGGCGCTCGACTCGATCCACCTCGCCGACGCGAACGGGCTCGCGCTGCCCCACGCGGGATGGGCCAAGACGCGCGAGGTGCTCGACTGGCTGTGCGACCACTGGGACGAATCCGAGGAGGGCATCTGGGAGACCCGCGGGGGCCCGAAGCACTTCACCTACGGCCGGTTCATGTCGTGGGTCGCACTCGATCGCGGCATCCGCCTCGCCCAGGCCCACGGTCGCCCCGCGTCGATGACGCGCTGGACGCACGAGCGCGACCGGATCTACGAGGCGATCATGGCGACGGGCTTCGACGCGGAGCGTCGCGCGTTCGTGCAGTTCGAGGGCGGGGACGTCCTCGACGCGTCACTGCTGCGGATGCCGCTCATGGGCTTCGTCATCCCGCGCGACCCGCTGTGGATGTCGACCCTCGAGGCCATCGACGAAGCGCTCGTCTCGGACAGCCTCGTCTACCGGTACGACCCGCGCTCCTCTCCGGACGGACTCGAAGGCACCGAGGGCACCTTCACGCTGTGCTCGTTCTGGTACGTCGACGCGCTGGCGCGCTCGGGGCGCCTCGACGAGGCGCGGCTCGTGTTCGAGAAGATGCTGACCTACGCCAACCACCTCGGGCTGTACGCCGAGGAGATCGGCCTCACGGGCGAGCAGCTCGGCAACTTCCCCCAGGCGTTCAGCCACCTCGCCCTCATCAACGCCGCGGTGAACCTCGACTTCCAGCTCGACCACGGCTCGGGCTACGTCGCCCCGGTCGTGCGTCGCCCCGGGCATTCGGACTGACGACGGCCGCCCGGCCCGCTCGCCGATTCAGAACCGCGGGGGCGCGGGCGCCGGCGCGACCCGCAGCCAGGCCACGTGGCAGGGATCGAGCACGAGTCCGCGTTCGAGCGTCACCCGGCGGTCCGAGATGAGCTCGTGCGCGTCGGGGGCGAACCCCGAGAAGGTGGCGGGCGCGATGGCCGCCGGTTCGTCGCCGAGGTTCGCCAGGCACAGCACGACCGGAGCGGCGGGCGCGCCATCCGCGTGGACGTCGCCGGCCGGGGCGCCCGCAGCCGGCCGCTGGTACGCCAGCACGCTCGGGTGCTTCGCGTCGAAGGGCAGGAGCCGCCCGTCGGCCAGCTCGGGCGTCTCGCGGCGCACCCGGATGAGGCGCGAGAGGCCCGAGTGCACCGCGCCCGCGGGCGTCGACGGGTCGTGTCGCCGCTCGTACGCCGCGGCGGGGTATCGCGGACGGTTCACCCATCGGCTGTCGTCGGCCGTCGCCGGGTCGTCGACGTAGCCGTAGTCGTTCAACTGGGCGACCTCGTCGCCGAGGTAGACGAGCGGGATGCCGCCCGTCGACAGCGCGATCGCGTGGGCGAGGAGCACCCGATCGACGCCGTGCGCGTCGCCCGCCTCGATCCCGGCGAGCGATGCGGTCGTGCCCGCCACGCGGGCGTCGCCCGTGCGGGGGTTCTCCTGGAACGGCACGCCGCGCGCGAAGCTGCCCGGGAACCGGTTCACGTAGAACGCGTTGAGGAACCGCCGGTGGTCGAAGCCGTCGATGCCGAGCTCGGCGGCATCCTCGTCGGCGAAGGTCCAGCCGATGTCGTCGTGCCCGCGCACGTAGTTCACCCACGAGCACCCGTCGGGCAGGGCGTGACGGCGCTCGAGCGCCTGCTGCAGCATCCGCGGGTCGCGCGTGGCGAGCGCCTCCCAGGTGAGCGCCATCTGCAGGGGGTTGTACGAGAGCTGGCACTCCTCGAGCGAGATGTACTCGACGACCTCGTCGGGGTGCACGATCGCCTCCGACTTGAACAGCAGCGACGGCGCCGCGATGCGCAGCACGGCGTTGAACGCCCGCAGCAGAAGGTGGGCCTCGGGCAGCGACTCGCACGCGGTGCCGAGCCGCTTCCAGATGAAGGCGACCGCGTCCATGCGGAGCACGTCGACGCCGAGGTTCGCCAGGAACAGCATCTCGCCGGCCATGGCCCGGAAGACCGCCGGGTTGGCGTAGTTGAGGTCCCACTGGAACGAGTGGAACGTCGCCCAGATCCAGCGGCCGTCGGGCAACTGCACGAACGAGCCGGGGTGGTCGTCGGGGAAGATCTCGCGCACCGTCCGCTCGTACGCGTCGGGCATCGTCCGGTCGGGGAAGATCAGGTAGAAGTCCTCGTACGCGGGATCGCCCGCGATCGCCTTCCGCGCCCACTCGTGGTCGGACGCGGTGTGGTTGAAGATGAAGTCGAGCACGAGCGAGATGCCGTTCGCGCGGAGGTCGGCGGCGAGGCCCCGCAGGTCGTCGATCGTCCCGAGGTGCGGCGCCACCGCACGGTAGCTCGACACGGCGTACCCTCCGTCGGAGTTGCCCTCGGGAACCGCGAACAGCGGCATGAGGTGCAGGTAGGTGAGGCCGAGGTCGACGAACTCCGGGATGCGCGCACGCACCCCGGCGAGGTCGCCCGCGTATCGGTCGACGTAGCAGACGCCGCCGAGCATCCGGTTGGACAGGTACCAGTCGCGGTCCTGCTCGCGTCGGGCGTCGGCGAGCTTCAGGTCGTCGGGGCGCTCGGCCCACGAGGCCGCCGCGTCGACGATGACGCCGGTCAGCGCGTCGAGCGCATCGTCGCGCTCGCCGTAGAGGCGGCCGAACAGCCGATGGAGGGCGGGGAAGTGCGCGGCCAGGCGGGTGCCGAGGGCGTCGTCCGCAGCGGAGGTCGCGGGCAGCCGCTCCCTGACGCGGGCGAGGTCGACGGCGGCGTCGATTCCGAGGCGTGCCATGCTGCCCAGCCTGCCGCATCCGGCGACGATGGGGGAGGGGCGGCGGCGACCCTCCTGCTGTGAATCGCCTCGGCATGGATCGCGAGCGGCGCCCGGGGATGGTTCCGAGTCCCCCTCGGTGGTTAGGCTTGCCCGGTCCTGCCCGCGATTCGGAGTGCTGCGATGAGGGGTGCGCGAGCCGCGTTCGATCCTGTGCCGGTCCTGCGCCGTGCCGCGCTCGGATCGGCGATGCTCGCCGTCGCTGCGGCCGTCGCGCTGGCGATCGCGTGCGAACTGCTCCACCTGCCGCATGCCCGATCGGACGGGGCGGCCCGGGCGGGGGTCGAGGCGGCCTGCGTCGCGATCGCCGCGGTCGCGTCGGTCCTGCTGCTCGGCGCGATGGGCGCGGCGGCGGCGCCCAAGACCGCGGACGGCGGAGCGGTCGCCAACGCCGTGGTCTGGGCGACGATCGCCGGCCTGGCGGTCCAGTCGTCCGCCGCTGCGTTCGACCAGGTGCCCGGCGGTCACGCCGGGATCGGCGCGCTGGCCGCCGGGACCATGGGCGCGCTGACGGGTGCGCTCCACCGGCGCGCGCATCGGCGATCGGCGTATCGGTCGTTCAACGTGGTGGCGATGGTGCTGGCCGCCGGGTGCCTCGCGAGCATGAGCCTGACCTCGACGGGGGCGTGGTGGGCGCGCAACTTCAGCACCCTCGGCACGTCGGGCGATCTCGCGGCGGTGTGCTTCAACGGCGCGCTGGTGCTCTCCGGCGCGGCGATGGCGGCGATGGCGGGCCGCCTCGCCCACGGCCTCGACCGCATCCCAGGCGTGCGCCGGAGCGCGGTCGGCGTCGTCCGGGCGCTCGTCGTCGTGATCGGACTCGCGCTCGCCGGGGTCGGCATGGTGCCGATCAATGCCGACGAGGTGCTCCACAACGTGCTTGCCAGCGTGGCGGGCGCGGCGTTCGCCGTGCTCGCGGGCACGTCGTCGTGGTGGGTGCGACGGATGCCGCGCCGGCTGGTCCGGGTCTCGCGGTCGGCCCTCGCGGTCGAGGTCGCGGCGTGGGCGGCGTACGACCGACTCGGGCTGGTCTCCCTGACGGTGTTCGAGGTCGTCGCGTTCGCGCTCGTGTTCGCCTGGCTCATCGCGCTGGTCGTCACCACCCATCCGCCGGAATGCCCGCCGCCGGTGCGCGTTGGATCCTCATGGAGAGTTGAGTCGAATCGGCTCAACTCGTATCATCGAGACAAGCATGAGTCGATGAGACTCAACTTCGTCGCGACAGAGAGGAGATCCGATCATGGCCACCACCGACCCGTTCCGCGAACTCGACCGATTCGCCTCCGCGTTCCTCGACACGACCCGTCGTGGGCCGCGCCGCATGCCGATGGACCTGTACCGCGATGGCGACCACTACGTGCTGACCGCCGACCTTCCCGGCATCGACCCGGGGTCGGTCGACATCGACGTGGACGGCCAGCTGCTCACCATCCGCGCCGAGCGCACGCTGCCCTCGGGAGACGGCGTCACCTGGATCACGCGCGAGCGCGAGGCGGCCTCGTTCCTGCGCCAGCTCAGCCTCGGGCAGGGCATCGACACCGAGCGCATCTCCGCGAACTACGCCAACGGCGTACTCAGCGTGACGATCCCCGTCAGCGAGAAGGCCAAGCCGCGCAAGATCGTGGTCGAGTCGGCCGACGCCTCGCCGACGGTCGTGTCGAGCGGCGACACGATCCGGCCGGTCGAGTCGTGACCGACCGCGAGGTGCGGTTCGAGCGCAACGAGGACGAGCGTCGCTACGAGATGCACGTCGACGGCGAGTACGCCGGCTTCGCGGAGTTCCGCCTCCGCCCGGAGGGTCGGATCGTGTTCACGCACACCGTGGTGTTCCCCGGTCGCGAGGGGCAGGGGCTCGGCTCCGCCATCGCCCGCCACGTCATCGAGGATGCGATCGCCCGCGGCGAGCGCATCGTGCCGCGTTGCCCGTTCATCGCGGCGTACCTGCGTCGCCACCGCGAGTACGACGAGTCGATCGAGTGGCCCGAGGGCGTCCGCGCGACCGAGGGGTCGAGCGGAGGCTGAGCGCGCGTCGGCCCCCGAGCGCGTGTCCCCCGGTCTGGGGCGGTGTGGCCCCCGGGTGCCGGACGATACGATTCCTCAAAACCCGAGCCCGGGTCCCCGAACCCGGCAGACGTCGATCGACGTCATTTGCGACCGGATGTCCCAGCAGAGGTCGCTCGGGATTCAGCTCGCCGAGCTCAGTTCGGGTCGCTCGGCGGGGAGGGCCTCTCAGAGGCCGCGGTGGGGCGGGAGGTAGGGTTCCCGCCCCACCGTCATGTCCTCCCGACGCGCCGTGTCAGAGCAGGCCGCGCTCGGCCTGGATGACCAGAAACCCGGCGACCGAGACCACCAGCCCCAGTCCGGCGACGCCGATCAGGACGTAGCCGACCGGGCTGCGGCGGTGGCCGCGGAGGATCAGCAGCGCGAGCGTGGCGATCACCGTCCCGACGGCGGCGGCCGGGACGACGACCATGGCCAGCCAGAACGCGTCCCAGCCGAGGCTCACCGATCGCCCGTACTCCGTCTGGGATGCTGCACCGGCGATCCACGCCGGGACGAACGCGAGCGTGAAGACGGCTGCGCTGGCCCCGATGACCGCTCCCAGCGCCTGCAGGGCGTACGCGGAGAATCGTCGCAGCCCGGTGGCGGTGGGCCTGCCCGTCGTGGTGGCGTGTGCGTCCAGCGTCATCGATGAGCCTCTCGTGTCGTCGTAGGTCCGGGGGCCTCGTCGGGGATCACCTCACGAGGCACGAGTCGAAGGCTCGCCCACGACCACCCCGAGTCGACTCAGCGACACGCCCTAGTCGACGATCGGCGTGTTGGAGCGCGGCCGAGCCGAGCGGTCCTCCTGGGCCTCGCGGAGCTTGTCGCACAGTTCGATGAGCTGTCGGAGCTCGTCGTCGTCGAGGGCGTCGCCCACGCGATCGGTGATCGACTGCATGTGCAGGATCGCCGCCCGGCGGAACTGCTCGAAGCCGTGCGGGGTGAGGCGCACCAGGGTGCCGCGGCCGTCGCGCGGATCGTCGGTCTTCTCGACGAAGCCGCGCGTCGCGAGGCGATCCACGAGCCGGCTCACGCTCGGCTGCGAGATGAGCACGTGGCGGTTGAGCTCCTTCAGTCGCAGGGAGCGCTCGGGCGCCCGCGAGAGGTACAGCAGCACGTCGTACTCGTTGAACGACATCAGCGCCGTCGGGAACTCGGCGGCGAGCCCCCGCATCACCTGCACCTGGGCGCGGAAGAGCGCCTCCCAAGCCGCAACCGCCGCTGCGCGATCCGCCACGCGTGCTCCCTTCGTCCGTCGAGGCGACCCGGCCGCGCCCGGACTGGCGCGTCGCCGATCACCCAACAATACGAAGGCGGACGCCGCGGCGGAGTGCGGCTGGCGTCGGCGTCACCCGTTCTGGGGACACGAGAGACGGTTGAGGGCCGGTCGTAGAGGCTGACGACCGGCCCTCGCCCTTGCACCAAGAGTGTCCTGCAATCACATTCGCGTCGGCCGCCACAGCAAACGACCGGCGCCCTCCGAATATATAACGGATCGGTAACGGGCGCTAGACCCGTGCGCCGCGGATCCGGGTCCGATCGGCCCGGGAGGCTAGAAGACGTCCGGGCTCGGCGTCGACGCCTGCCGGATCGAGACGTCGGCGTGCCGGTCGAATCGGTAGCCGACGCCGCGGACCGTGCGGACGATATCCTGGTAGTGGCCGAGCTTCGCGCGCAGGCGCCGCACGTGGACGTCGATGGTGCGCTCGTTGGGCACGTCGTCCTCGTCCGACCAGAGCCCGTCGATGAGCTCGTGCCGGTCGATGGTGCGGCCCTCCCGCAGCACGAGGTACTGGAGCAGCTCGAACTCCTTGTAGGTGAGCCCGGCGGCCTCGCCGTCGAGCAGCACCCGCTTGCGCGAGATGTCGATGATGACCCCGTCGGGGTGCCGGTCGGCGTCGTCGTGGAGGCCGCCCTGCTCCTCGCGCTGCTTCGCCAGCGCGGCCGGATCCTGGAGCGCGAGGCGGACCACGTCGACGTCGCGCCCTCCGGCGCCCTGCGGGGCGAGCGCGACCGCGGCGTGGGTCTCGGCGGATGGGGCGAGCTCCGCCGTCAGCCGGCGGAGCTCGGCGACGATCCGGTGCAGGGTCGTGCCGTCGGCGGCGGCCTTGGTCTCGTCGACCCCGACGTAGAGCACGAAGCCGCGGGCCTCCGTGCCCTCGGGCACGGCGCGGACGCGCGGGGACGGACGGTCGCCGGCGCTCGGCGGCGTCGGTGCGGGACGGGTGGCCGGCCCGGCGCTGACGGGCGCAGCGGAGGGCCGCGGCGCGGCGGCGGGGCGCGGCGCAGGGCGCGCGGCGGGGTGCGTGGGGCGGGCGGCGTGGGCGAGTGCGAGGGACATGGCTGATCCTTGTGCTGAAGATGCGTCGTCGACCCCGCTCGAGGGGGTCGGAGAGCGAGGCCCATCGGTGGGCCGGGAGAACCCGGAAGCGCATCGGGTTCGACGGAGCAGCGAGGACCCGGGTGGGGTCAGGCGCGTGGCTCGGCGGAGGGTTCGCTGGTCAGCGGCACATTCGACAACACATGGCGGCACGCGCCGGCATCATCGTGCCGGGGTTCCTCTGAGCCTCGAGGGCGATCAGGGGGCGTGCGGTGTCGGTCATGGGGGAAGTCAAGCGAGGCGTCGCCGATGTGTCAAACCGTGACGGCGGATGACGCCCCGCGGCGTCGCACGCGGTGCACGAGGCGCCCGGCGGCTGGCCGGGGTCCCCCGTGCGGCACGTTCGTCGTGGAAGATGCTTCGATGAAAACCGAATTCATCGAATATCGCAAAACTGGATCCTAGTCGGCGTGTCCGCGCCCGAAGAACCTGCGACGCTCGCCGACCTGCGGCGAATCGCGCGGTGCCCGCAGCCGGCGGGCGGCCCGGTCAGACGGTGCCGTAGAGCCGGTCGCCGGCGTCGCCGAGGCCGGGCACGATGTACCCGTGCTCGTTGAGCTTCTCGTCCACCGCGCCGAGCACGACGGTCACGTCGCGCCCGAACATGGCCTTCTCGACCGCCTCGAGTCCCTCGGGGGCGGCGAGGATGCAGATCGCCGTGACATCCGTCGCCCCGCGCTTCAGCAGGAACTCGATCGCCGCGATGAGCGAGCCGCCCGTGGCGAGCATCGGGTCGAGCACGAAGCACTGCCGGCCCGACAGGTCGTCGGGGAGGCGCTCGGCGTACGTCGTCGGCTCGAGCGTCTCCTCGTTGCGCGCCATGCCGAGGAAGCCGACCTCGGCCGACGGCAGCAGCTTGACCATGCCCTCGAGCATGCCGAGGCCCGCCCGGAGGATCGGCACGATCAGCGGCTTCGGGTCGGCGATCCGCACGCCCGTGGTCGGCGCCACCGGCGTGATGATGTCGACCGGCTCGACCCGGACGTCGCGCGTGCCCTCATAGGCCAGGAGGGTCATCAGCTCCTCGACGAGCGCCCGGAACACGGGCGAGGTGGTCTGCGAGTCGCGGAGCACCGTCAGCTTGTGGGTGATGAGCGGGTGGTCGGCAACGTGGACTCGCATAGGCTCGAGTCTAGTTGCGGGTCCGGCCCGCCAGCGAGAAGGGCGGGAGGACGGATGCCGCAGCACCGGCCCGAGCACGTCGAGTGGATGCGACTCGCCCTCGCCGAGGCATCCGCGGCGCTCGCCACCGACGACGTCCCCGTGGGCGCGGTCGTCGTGCGCGACGGCGAGGTGATCGCCGCCGGACGCAACGAACGCGAGCGGCTCGAGGATCCGACGGCCCACGCCGAGATCCTCGCGATCCGGGAGGCGGCCCGCGTCACGGGCGACCGGCACCTCACCGGCTGCACGCTCGTCGTGACGCTCGAGCCGTGCGTGATGTGCGCCGGCGCCATCCTCGCCGCCCGCATCCCGACCGTCGTGTTCGCCGCCTGGGACGAGAAGGCGGGCGCCGCGGGCTCGCTGTACGACGTCCTGCGGGATCGTCGGCTGAACCACCGCGTCGAGGTCTACGCGGGCATCGAGGAGGAGGCCGCCTCGCGGCTGCTGCTCGACTTCTTCGCCGACCCCGCCCGGCGGCCCTGAGCCAGCCCGTCGAGGAACTCGCCGAGGATCGCGCGCGACGCGGCCTCGGCGTCGGCCCCGCACCGGGCCTGCAGTTCGCGCATGCCCTCGACGGTGAGCCCGTACTCGGGCAGTTCGTCGCCCCAGGCCGCCAGCCAGTCCTCGTGGATCGCCGGAGTGACCTCCGGGTGGAACTGCACCGCGAGCAGCCAGTCGCCGACGCGGAACGCCTGATTCGCGTACTGCGGCGACGTCGCGAGCACCTCGACGTCATCCGGCAGGTCGAAGGTGTCGCCGTGCCACTGGACGAAGCGGAGGCCGCGCGCGTGGCGCACCGGCGAGGCGTCGCCGGCCTCGGTGAGGTCGACGCCGAGCCACCCGACCTCCTTCCGCGGACCCTGGTAGGCGCGCCCGCCCAGTGCGGCGGCGAGCATCTGGGCGCCGAGGCACACGCCGAACACCGGCGCCCCGGCGGCCACGCGACGGCGGAGCAGGTCGATCTCCTGGCCGACGTACGGGTAGCGCTCGGTCTCGTACGCCGCCTCGTCGCCGCCCAGCACGACCAGAACGTCGGCGGCGAGCGGATCGATCGCCGGGATGTCGGCTGCGGGGGCGTCGACCGTCACGACCTCGTAGCCGCGGTCCTCGAGCACCGGGCCGAGGTTGCCGAGCCCGATCGCCGAGTCGTGCCGGAGGACCAGCGCGACCGGGCGGCCGGCGGCGCCGGCGGCATCCGTCATTCGAGGCCCTTGATGACGATCGCGTCGGTGGGCGGTGCCGCGAGGTTCGGGTCGACGTAGACGTCTGGCTCGACGTAGATCACGCGCGCCGAGGGGACGGCGGCGCGGATGCGCCGCTCGATCACGTTGATCGCCGCCGACACCTCGGCGAGGGTCTCGCGGCCGTGGAAGCCGAGCTTGGCGGCCACGAGCAGTTCGTCGGGCCCGAGGTAGAGGGTCTTCATGTGGATGATGCGCTCGGCCTCCGGGCCGGCGAGGATCGCCTCGCGGATCTTCTCGGTCTCGGCCTCGTTCGCGCCCTCGCCGACGAGCAGGCTCTTCGTCTCGATGCCGAGGATGATCGCCACCACGATGAGCAGCGTGCCGATCATGAGGGTGCCGATCGCGTCGAACAGGGTGTTGCCGGTGAGCACCGTGAGGCCGACGCCGAACAGCGCGAACACGAGGCCGAGGAGGGCTGCGACGTCCTCGAGCAGCACGACCGGCAGTTCCGGTGCCTTCGCGCGGCGCACGAACTGCACCCAGGTCTGCTTGCCGCGCACCAGGTTCGACTCCTTCACCGCGGTGCGAAGCGAGAGGGATTCGAGGACGATCGCGATCACGAGGACCAGCATCGGCAGCCACGGCACCTCGAGCTCGTGCGGGTTCTGGATCTTCTCCACGCCCTCGTAGATCGAGAACACGCCGCCGACCGAGAACAGGATGATCGAGACGACGAAGGCGTACACGTAGCGCTCGCGGCCGTACCCGAACGGGTGCTCGCGGTCGGCCTCGCGCTTGGCCTGGCGGCCGCCGATGAAGAGCAGCAGCTGGTTGCCCGCGTCGGCCACGGAGTGCACCGCCTCCGCGAGCATCGACGCCGACCCCGAGAAGAACCACGCGATGAACTTCGTCACCGCGATCCCCGCGTTTGCGAGGAATGCCGCCAGGATCGCCTTCGTGCCGCCGGATGCGCTCATGCGCCAATCCTAGGATGGCTGGCATGGCCCCCTCGCAACCCGTTGACCTGCCCGCCATCGCCTTCCTCGGCGCCGGATCGATGGCTCGGGCGGTCCTCGCCGGGCTGCTGCAGCCCCACGTGACCGCGGCCGGGATCACGGCCACGAACCGCAGCGCGGCGCGCGCGGCCGAGTTCGACGACGAGCCGCGCGTGACGGCGTACGCGACCGAGACGGATGCGGCGGCGAACCGCCGCGCGGTCGCCGGCGCGAAGCTCGTCGTCGTCGCGGTGAAGCCCGCGATGGTGCCCGACCTGCTCGACGAGATCGCCGACGCGCTCGAGCCCGGCGCCATCGTGGTGAGCGTCGCCGCCGGGGTCACGGTCGCGACCTTCGAGGCGCACCTGCCGGAGCACGTCGCGGTCGTGCGCACGATGCCGAACACGCCCGCCGTCGTCGGCCGCGCGGTCACTGGCGTGTCCGCGGGCACGCGCTCGACCGAGGCCGATCTCGCGCTCGTCGTGTCGATGTTCGAGACGGTCGGCGACGTGCTCGTCGTGCCGGAGTCGCAGCTCGACGCGCTCTCGACGATCTCGGGCTCCGGCCCGGCCTACGTGTTCCTGCTCATCGAGGAGCTCGAGAAGGCGGCGGTCGCCAAGGGGTTCACCCCCGAGCAGGCCGGGACGATGGTGCGGGGCACGTTCCGCGGCGCGAGCGAGCTGCTCGCGGCATCCGTCGACGACCCCGCCGAGCTGCGGCGCCGGGTGACGAGCCCGAAGGGCACGACCGAGCGCGCGATCGCGGTGCTCCAGGAGTCCGACCTCGCGGGCCTCTTCGGCCGCGCGACCGACGCCGCCCTCGCCCGCGCCCGCGAGCTCGCCGCCGGCGCCTGACCCCCCAACCGTTCTCAGGAGGTTTTCGGCGTGTCGTCGCCGGATGCGGCGTGTCGTCCTGAGAAATGTGCGGATCCCGGCGGCGTTCCTGAGAAACGTGCGGATCCCGGCGGCGTTCCTGAGAAACGTGCGGATCCCGGCGACAGTTCCTGAGAAACGCGCGGATCCCGGCGACGGTTTCCTGAGAACGGGGGTTCAGCGGCGCTCGAGGAGCACCATGACCTCGAAGTGCGTCGTCTGCGGGAACATGTCGAACACGCGCGCCTTCACGGGGCGCAGCGACGGCATCGCCGCGAGGTCCTTCGCGAGCGACGCGACGTTGCACGACGAGTAGAGCACGTGCGCGGCATCCGACCGCTCGAGCCATCCCGCGAGCTCGGCGCCGATCCCGCGCCGCGGCGGGTTCACGACGACGAGGTCGGGGGCGGATGCCGCGCCGAGCGCGAACTCGGTCGCGTCGCCCGCGGCGAAGCGCACGCGCGAGAGCGCGGCATCCGTTCGGCTCAGCTCGGCGCTCGCGACCGCCTCGACGCTCGTCTCGATGCCCGTGACGGCCGTCTCGCCCCCGGCGAGGTGCAGCGCGAACCCGCCGACGCCCGAGTAGAGGTCCCACGCGTCCTCGGGCGCGAGGTCGCGGATCCAGTCGCGCGCCTCCGCGTACAGCGCCTCGGCGATCGCGGTGTTCGTCTGGAAGAAGCTCTGCGGTCGTAGGTGCATTGTCACGTCGTTGAGCCGCATGGGCAGGGTGTCGTGCTCGGTCAGCACGACCTCGTCGGCGCCCTCGAGCACGGCCTTGTGCTCCGGCAGCAGGTTCGCGGTGACGACGCGCGCCTGCGGGAGCTCGGCGAGCAGCGTCGGCAGGTGCTTGCGCATGCGCCCGAGCGGCTCGGTCGAGCGCAGCACGAACCGCACCATGAGCTCGCCGTCGGGCGACTCCGTGACGATGAGGTGCTTCAGCTCGCCGCGACGGGAGGCCAGGTCGTAGGGGGCGATCCCGGCGAGGGTGATGAACCGGGCCAGGAACGGGAACGCCGCGCGATGGCCGGGGGAGCAGATGCCGCACGCCTGCAGGTCGACGCCGTGGCCGTCGGCGTCGAGGATGCCGATCGTCGGCGCCTCGACCGTGCCGCCGACGACCATCTTCGCCTTGTTGCGGTAGTCGCGCTCGCCGGAGGCGACGGGCGGCAGCCACGACGGCACGTCGAAGGGGGCCAGCAGCGATTCCGCGTGCCGCTGCTTCTCGGCCAGCTGCCCGGGGTAGGGCTGCCCCATGAGCGAGCACGACCGGCATCGCCGCGCGTCGAAGTACGGGCACTGCACCCGTCAAGGGTACGCGCCCGGCGGCTCAGCCCTCGGTGACGAGCTCGCGGCGGCGCATCCCGACGACGGATGCCGCGACGAGGGCGGCCGCGATCGCGAGCATCCACGCGCCGCCCGTCCAGTCGACCTCGCCGCCCACCGGCACCGGCAAGTGCGCGAACGGCGACAGCTCGTGCATCCACTCGGGCAGGCCGAGCAGCTCGCCGAAGATCCCGAAGAACGCGCCCAGCGCGAGCAGGGCCCAGCCCAGCGGGATGGCGAGCCGCGGTGCGACCACCACGAGCACCAGCACGGCGCCGAGGTACACGAGCGCGGCCGGCAGCTGGGCGACCGCCGCTCGCAGCGCGAGCTCGATCGTGGTGCCGGGGTCGTCGGTGCTCGCCGCGCCGGCGACGGCGCCGGCGGCCGCGAGGCCGAGCACCACCGTCACCGCGACGGCGGCGATGGCCGCGTAGTCGCCCAGCCATCGCTCGCGCGCCACGGGGGTCGCGAGCACGGGCTCGGCGGTGCCGTGCGCCTCCTCGAGGCGTGCGCGCATCACCGCCTGCAGCGCCGCGGCTGCCGCGAGGATGCCGACCATCGTGAAGAAGGTGGTCACGAACGCCTCCTCGAACGACGCGGTCTCGCCGGCGAACCGGCGCAGGGTCTCCGCGATGGCCGGGGCGTCGGAGCCGATCTCGTCGACGAGGGGCGACAGCGTGGTCGCGAGCGTGCCGAAGACCGCGGCGCCCACCGCCCACGCGAGGACCGCGCCCGCGTTGAGCCGCCAGGCCAGCCCGAGCGAGCCCCGGAGCGTCGGTCCGGCCGATGCCCGGCCCTGCGCGTCGGGGAGGATGCTCGCTCCGCTGTCGCGCGCCGACTGGAACGCGAAGACGAGGCCGACGAGCACTGCGGCCAGGCCGACCGAGAGCAGGAGGGGTGCGAGGTCGTTCGCCGCGAACGGCTCGGTGCGCTGGGCCCAGCCGATCGGCGACAGCCAGCTCGGCCAGGCCGCCGTGCGGAACAGTCCGTCCGCCGAGGCCTCGCCCAGGGCGTCGCCGAGGCCGCGCACGAGGTAGGCGGCGAGCACGACGGCGACCGAGAACGCGTTGGCGCCCCGCGAGGTGCGGAAGACCTGCGCCGCGACGAGCCCGACGCCGAAGAACGCCAGGCCGGTCGCCCCGACCGCTGCGCCGGCGACGGCGGAGCCCGCGGCGGGCAGGCCGCTCACCGCGAACGCCAGGGCGACGGCGACGGCCAGGGCCGCGTTGGCGAGCACCCCGTGCGCGACCGTCGCGACCGTCGGCAGCGTCCGGCCCGCGCCCGTGGCCTCGACGAGTTCGGCGCGGCCCTGCTCCTCGTCGCCGCGGGTGTGCCGGACCGCGAGGAACGTGCTCATCAGCCCAGCGAGGAGGGCGAGGAACGCGAGGATGAGGAAGATCGCGAACTCGCCCTCGCCCGCGCCGTTCGGCGTGCCGCGGAAGACGAGGATCGCGGGGGCGAGGATCGTCAGCCGCAGGATCGACTCGCGCTCGGCGCGGTCGCCGAACGTGTCGGCCACCGCGGTGGTCGCCATCAGCGCGAGCGCGGCGGTGCCGACGATCCACATCACCAGTTGCAGCCGGTCGCGCCGGATGCGGTGCGCGAGCAGCACGCCGAGCAGGTTCACCGCCGCGCCCCCTCGTCAACGAGCGCCGCGTCGTCGCCGTAGTGGCGGAGGAACAGCTCCTCGAGCGACGGGGGCGCGACGGTGAGCCCCTGCACGCCGAGCCGGCCGAGCTGGGGCAGCACGCCCGCGATCCGGTCGGTGTCGACGGTGAAGCGGACCCGGCCGTCGTCGACGACGAGGTCGTGCACCCCGTCGATCGCGGTCAGCTCGGCCTCCTGCCCGGCGACGTGGACGAAGCCGACCGACGACCGGGTGAGGTGCCGCAGTTCCGCGAGCGTGCCGGACTCCACGAGACGCCCGGCGCGGATGATCGAGACCCGGTCGCAGAGGGTCTCGACCTCCGAGAGGATGTGGCTCGACAGGAGCACGGTGGCGCCGTCGCCCGCGGCGTGCCGGATCTCGCGGTTGAACACCTGCTCCATGAGCGGGTCGAGGCCGCTCGTCGGCTCGTCGAGGAGGTAGAGGTCGGCGGGGGTGGCCAGCGCCGCGACGAGGGCCACCTTCTGCCGGTTGCCCTTCGAGTAGGCGCGTCCCTTCTTCCGCGGGTCGAGCTGGAACACGTCGACCAGGCGCGCCTTGCGTTCCTCGTAGGCACGACGGTCGCCCGCGCCGCCGCGCAGCCGCGCCAGCAGGTCGATGGCCTCGCCGCCGGTGAGGTTCGGCCACAGGCTGACGTCGCCCGGCACGTAGGCCACGCGCCGGTGCAGGGTCGCGGCATGGCGCCACGGATCCTCGCCGAACAGCCGGGCCTCGCCGCCGGTCGCGCGGGCCAGTCCGAGCAGGATGCGGATCGTGGTGGACTTGCCCGCGCCGTTCGGGCCGAGGAAGCCGTGGATCTCGCCGTCGCGGACCTCGAGGTCGAGCCCGTCGAGGGCGATCGTCCGGCCGAAGTGTTTCTCGAGTCCGCGGGTGCTGATGACGGTGGTCATGCGGCGGATGCTACGCCCGAGCCGGCGGCTCGGGTAGGGTCCGGCGTCGCGAGTCGGGCAGCGTCATCCGGCACCCGGCGCGCCGGTACGCTCAGCGCATGGGTGTGCTCATCGTGATCGCGCTGGTCAGCGAGGTGGTCGCGTGGATCACGCTGGTCGGCGGCGGGCTCTGCCTGCTCGCGTTCGCCTTCGCGCGGATCGTCGACGGCACCTGGGAGCCGACGGAGGCCGTGGTCGTCGACGCGGCCGACGGCCGGCGGGTGCGGTGGTTCGCCGAGGGCGAGTTCCACGAGCGCGCGCTCGACGACGAGGAGCGGCTCGTCGTCGAACCGGGAGAGGCGCAGCCGGCGTTCACCCGCCGCCGCGCGCCCGACCGCCTGCGGTTCGAGCCCGACTCGCCCCTTCCGCGGGCGCTCGGGGGCCTCGCGGCCATCCTGCTCTCGATCGGGCTCGTCGCGACGGTGGCGTCGACGGTCGCCGGTCTCATCGACTGAGCGGTGGCGGATGCCGCAGCATCCGTCACTCGAGCGCCGCGAACCGTTCGATGTCGCCCTCGGTGCCCGACACGATGATGAGGTCGTGCGTGGAGACGACCGTCTTCTCCGTCGCGTAGGTGAACGGCTTGCCCGGGCTCTTCACCCCGACGACCGTGACGTTGTGGCGCGAGCGCACGCCCGACTCGGTGAGGTTCTTGCCGCGGATGGGCTTCGGCGGGTACATCTTCACGAGCGCGAAGTCGTCGTCGAACTCGATGAAGTCGAGCATGCGGCCCGACACGAGGTGCGCCGTCCGCTCGCCGGCCTCGCGCTCTGGGTAGATGACGTGGTTCGCGCCGATGCGCTCGAGGATCTTGCCGTGCGAGCTCGAGATCGCCTTCGACCAGATCTGCGGGATCTTCAGGTCGACGAGGTTCGCGGTGATGAGCACCGACGCCTCGATCGACGAGCCGACGGCGCAGACGGCGATGGAGAACTCCTGCGCGCCGATCTGCTTGAGCGCCTCGAGCGAGCGGGCGTCGGCGACGACGGCGTGGGTGACGCGTTCCGCCCACTTCTGGACCAGGCCCTCGTCCTCGTCGACGGCGAGCACCTCGCGGCCGAGCCGGTCGAGCTGGCCGGCCGTGGCCGCACCGAAGCGGCCCAGTCCGATGACGAGCACGGGGGCGTCGTGCTTGATTCGATCAACCAACGATGGGCCTCTCTTCCGGTCGCTTGAACAGTTGGCGCTTGTGCGTCGCCGCGAGGGCGGCCGCGAGGGTGACCGTGCCGACGCGTCCCATGAACATCGTGAGGGCCATGACGTACTTGCCCTCGGGCGGGAGGGACTCGGCGAGCCCCGTCGACAGGCCGCACGTCGCGAACGCCGAGATGACGTCGAACAGCACGAAGTCGAGCGGCGCCTTGGTGATCTGCACGATGATCACCGTCGAGACCGCCACGATGGTGGCGCCCCAGAGCACGACGCTCACCGCGAGCCGGAGCATGTCGCGGGGGATGCGGCGACCGAAGGCCTCCATGGCGGGGGCGCCGCGCGCCTCGGCGTAGGCCGCGAGGAACAGCACGGCGAGCGTGGTGACCTTGATGCCGCCCGCGGTGGAGGCCGACCCGCCGCCGACGAACATGAGCATGTCGGTCACGAGCAGGCTCGATCCGTACAGGTCGGCCATGTCGATGGTGGCGAAGCCGCCCGAGCGGGTCATGGTCGACATGAAGAACGCCTCGTACAGCGTCTTGCCGAAGCCGAACGAGCCGTAGGTCTTCGGGTTGTCGTACTCGAGCACGAGGAACGTCAGCGCCCCGGCGATCCAGAGGGCGACCGTCGTGGTGAGGGTGAGCTTGACGTGCACGCTCCAGCGCCGCGGCATCCGCCAGGTGCGCAGCAGCGCGAAGATCACCGGGAACCCGAGGCTGCCGAGGAACACCGAGAGCATCATCAGCGACTGGAACCAGTAGTCGTCGAAGAACTCGACCGGTCCGAGCGGGTTCGGGTTGAACCCGGTGTTCGTGAACGCGCTCACCGAGTAGTAGGCGGAGTACCAGACGCTGGTGCCGAAGTCGTAGCCCTTGGCGAGCACGCTCGGGACCATGCCGAGGAAGATGACGAACTCGATCGCCAGCGTGCTGAGCGCGACCGTGGCGAGCAGGCCGCCGACCTCGCCGAGGCGGACGGCCTGCTGCTCGGACACCGGTCCCGCGTGCACGCGCGCGGCGTTCGTGTCGCTCGCGGCGATGAGCCGCGCCCGCAGGCCGAGCCGGCGGGAGACCACGAGGCCGAGGATCGAGGCCAGCGTGAGCACCCCCATGCCGCCGATGTTCATGCCGATGAAGATCACCGCGTTGCCGAACGGCGACCAGTAGGTGGCCATGTCGACCGTCGTGAGGCCCGTGACGCAGATGGTCGAGGTCGCGGTGAAGAGCGCGTCGGCCAGGGGCGTGGCGCTGATCTCGCCCGCGCGGGCGATCGGCAGCGAGAGCAGCATGGTGGTGATGAGGATGAGCGCCGCGAAGATCAGCAGCGCGAAGCGCGCGGGCGAGGCTCGGACGAGCTGGTCGATCGCGTCGCGCGCGCGGCCGACCCACGCGAATCCGGAGGGGCGACCGCCCGGACGGCGCGCGTCGCCGCGGCGTCCACCCGGCTGCGCGGCCATCCGCCCTCCTCCGCTCGACGCGTGAGTCATGGTACTCCCCGTCGCGAGTGACTACCCTTGACCCATGGCGGACATCTTCGACGTGGTGGCGGATCCGACCCGGCGCGACATCCTCGGGGTCCTGCTCGACCGCGAGACCACGGTTCCGGACTCCCACGGCGAGATCAGCGTCGGCGAGATCGTGACGGCCCTGGGCGTCAGCCAGCCGACCGTGTCGAAGCACCTGAAGGTGCTCCGCGACTCGGGGCTCGTCTTCGTGCGCGAAGAGGGCCAGCACCGCTACTACCGCCTCGATCGCGGCCCGCTCGAGCGCCTCGAGGACTGGCTGATCCCGTTCGTCACGACGGATGCCGCGGCCGATGCCGCTGCGCTCGCCGGGATCGACGCCGGGGGCGGGGGCGACCTGAACAACGAGCAGCGCGCGTTCGCGTCGGCGCTCGGCAAGGCGTTCGCCGACACCGCGCACCAGGTGACGACGGTGGTCGCACCCAAGAAGCGCCGGTAGTCAGCGCACCCGCTTCACCATCTCGAGCTCGAACCCGCCCGGGGCGAGTTCGTACGGTCGACGGTGGCCGGTGAGCTCGAAGCCGCGCTTCTCGTAGAAGCGGATGGCGCGGGGGTTGGCCTCGTGCACCTCGAGGCGCAGCGTCTCGGCGCGGTCGGCGGCCCACCGCTCGACCTCGGCGAGCAGCGCGAGCGTCACCCCGGCCTCGTCGCCGCGCCGGTCGGGGGCGACGTAGACGCCGACGAGCATGGGCCCGGTCGCCTGGTCGGGCACGTAGCAGCCCATGATGCCGACCCAGCGGTCGTCCTCGATGGCGACGACCGACGTCTCGTGGGTCCCCTCGCCGCGTCGCGCGCGCATCCGCCACTCGGACTCGTCGCGGTCGAGGGCGTCCTCGAGCGTCTCTCCGTAGGCGATCGGCGTGTCGCGCAGCATCTCGAGTCGAAGCGCGCGCACCGCCGGCCAGTCGTCTTCGCGGGTCGTGCGGATCACGAGGTCGGGTCGTGGCATCCCTCGACGCTAGCGGATGTCGCGCGGTGTGCCGGGCACCCGTTTCCGACCCCCGAGGCGAATGGGCTAGACTACCCCGAGGCTTTTCGGCCCTCGGCTGCGGCACGCGCGGCCGACTCGGATCTTTGTGAGGTTTTCGTGGGTTCCGTCATCAAGAAGCGTCGCAAGCGCATGGCGAAGAAGAAGCACCGCAAGCTGCTTCGCAAGACGCGCCACCAGCGTCGCAACAAGAAGTAGGTCGTCACCGACGACCGGCACGAAGCGCCAGGCCCCCGGGCTTGGCGCTTTTCGCTGCCTCCGCGCGACGTATCCTGAGCGGATGACCCCCCGCGACATCCGACTCACCCTCATCGGCAAGCCCGGATGCCACCTCTGCGACGACGCCCGCGAGGTGGTGGCCTGCGTGCGCGAGGAGCTCGCGGCCACGCCGGGAGCGCCGAGCACGACGCTCGACGAGCTCAGCATCCTCGACGACGAGGCGCTGCGGGCCCGATACGCGGAGGAGATCCCGGTGCTGCTCGTCGACGGCGAGGTGCACGGCTACTGGCGCATCGACCCCGTGCGACTGAAGACGGCGCTGCTGTCGGCGCCGCGCGGCTAGCCTGCGGCCCTCGTTCGCTCAAGGGGGGTGACGACGGATGCCGCGTCGCGTTGACTGGGCCGCATGACGAGCCTCGACGCGACACCTGCCGACCTGCCCGGCGTACCCGGCCACGCCGACGTGATCGTCGTCGGCGCCGGCATCACCGGGCTCTCGACCGCGATCATGCTGCGCGACGCGGGCCGCCGGGTCATCGTGCTCGAGCAGGACGTGCCGGGTGCGCTCGCGAGCGGACGCAACACCGGCAAGGCGAGCCTGCTGCAGGGCACCCGGCTCTCGTCGATCCGCCGCCGGCACTCGGCCGGCCTCGTGCGCGCGTACGCGCACGCCAATCGCGCCGGCCAGGAGTGGCTGCGGCGCGCCTGCGAGCGAGCGGGGGTCGCCTACCGCGAGGCGACCGCCTACTCGTACGCCCAGACGACCGAGGGGCTCGACGCGGTCGACGCCGAGGTGCGCGCCGCCCGCGAGGCGGGGCTGCCCGTGCGGCGCGTCCGCGACGTGGCCGACGACGTGCCGTTCCCGCTGGCCGGCGCCGCCGCACTCGACGGGCAGCTGGCGCTCGACCCCGCGGAGCTCATGCGCGGGCTCGCCGACCTGTTCGTCGCGTCCGGCGGCGACCTGGTCACGGGCGTCCGGGTGCTCGGCGTGCGCGCGAGCGATCCGGTCCGGGTCCGGACCAGCTCCGGAGTGTTCACGGGGGGCACGGTGGTGATCGCGACGGGCGCGCCGATGCTCGACCGCGGGCTGTACTGGGCGAAGACGAGCGCGTTCCGTTCGATGCTCGTGTCGTTCGCGGCGCCCCCGTCGGGCGAGGGTCTCCCCGAGGGGCTGTACCTGTCGGTGGACGACCCGTCGCGCAGCATCCGATCGGCCGACTGGGGCGGCCGGACCAGCCTGATCGTCGGCGGCGGCGACCACCCCACGGGACGCGCCGACACGGGCGAGCTGCTCGACGAGCTGCTGGACTGGACGCGCGCGTGGTGGCCCGACGTCGCCGAGCCCGAGCACTGGGCGGCGCAGGACTACGTGTCGCACAACACGGTGCCCTTCATCGGGCGGATGCCCCGTGGGCGCGGGCGCGTCTGGTTCGCGACCGGCTACGCCAAGTGGGGCCTCACGAACGGCGTCGCGGCCGGGATCCGGATCTCGCACGAGGTGCTCGGCGCGAGGCGGCCAGACTGGGCGCGCACGATCGGCACGCGGATCACCATGCCCGCCGACTTCGCCCGGGGCGCAGTCGAGGGGGCGAAGGTCGGCGTCGCCGCGGTCCGCGGGTGGGTCGACGCGCTGCGCGCTCCGGAGGCCGAGGTCGCGCCGACGCCGCCGGAGGGGGTCGGCGGCATCGCCCGCCGGGGCCTCCGGCCGGTCGGCGTGTCGACCGTGGGCGGCGCGACCTGCGAGGTCTCGGCCGTCTGCCCGCACCTCGGCGGAGTGCTGCACTGGAATGCCGCCGAGTCGACCTGGGACTGTCCGCTGCACGCCTCGCGCTTCGACCACCGCGGCCGGCGCATCGAGGGGCCCGCGATCGCCGACCTCGCGCGCGCCGACGCGCCGCCGCTCGAGGTCGTGCTCCGCGCCGCCCGGTCGAGCGCGACGGCCGAGGGCGACGCCGGCGAGGCCGACCGTGCGGCCACGGGCGGCGAAGCGGCGACGAGCGTCGTGGCCGACGACCGCTGAGACCGGATCGTCACGCCTCGTCGGCCCGGCCCGCCTCCCGCTCGACGGTGCCCGTGCGCTCGGCCGGGTCCAGCCAGGTGGCGTGCGCCCGGCGCTCGGCCTGCTCGCGCCGCGCGAACCACCCCGCGATCGGCACGTCGGTCGAGGAGTGGGCCACGATCGAGAGCACGATCGCCACGACGATCACGTGGAACATGTACTCGGAGCGCGGTGCCGCGCTCTGCAGCACGAGGATGCCGTAGAGCACCGACGCGAACCCCTTCGGCCCGAACCAGGCCGCGGTCGCCCGCTCCTCCCACGGCAGGCGGCTGCCGACCAGGGCCAGTTCGACGGCGACGGGCCTGGCGAACACGAGCAGCAGGATGCCGAAGACGTAGCCCGTCCACGGCACGTCGGTGAGCAGCTCGGGCGAGATCAGCGCGCCGAACATGAGGATGGCGAGCAGCTTGATCAGCTCCGAGAACTGGCCGCCGAACTCGGTGAACGCCTCGCGCATCTCGGGCGCGGCGGTCGCGATCGTGATGCCGGCCGCATACGCGGCGAGGTACAGGTTGGCGTGCGTGACGGTGCAGACCCCGAGCACGATGAGCCCGACCGCGACGGGCGTGAGCGAGGCGTAGAGCGGGGTCCGGCTGAAGACGGGCCGGCGCACGAGCCAGGTCGTGACGAGCGGCACGACCACGCCGACGACGATGCCGAGTCCGAGCTCCTCGGCGAGCACGATCGGCTCGACCTCCGGTCCGCCGACCGTCGCGATCAGGATGAGCACCACGGGGAGCGCGAGTCCGTCGTTCAGTCCCGACTCGACGCCCAGCAGGTGCCGCACCCGGTAGGGGATCTCGCCGCGCCCCACGATCGCCGAGGCGAACACCGGGTCGGTCGGGGCGAGGACGGCGGCGACGAGGGCGGCCTCGCCCCAGTCGAGCCCGAGCAGCGCGACGCCGAGCAGGGTCGTGATCGCGAACGTCAGCGGCATCCCGAGCAGGAGCGCCCGGCCCGGGAGCTTCCACGCCGACCGCAGCTGCCGCAGCCCGATCTCCTGGCCGTCGGTGAAGAGCACCACGAATAGCGCCAGCGACGAGATGGTCGTCACGACGGGGTCGGTCGCCTCGAGCACGACGACGTCGAGCATGCCGCTGCCGAGCAGGAACCCGGCCACGAGGAACAGCACCGTCGTCGAGAGCACCGTGCGGTGCGCGAACCCGGAGATCAGGATCGCGGCGAGCAGCACGAGCGCGAAGGAGAGCAGCAGGGCGTCCACGATCGCCAGTCTGCCCCCCTCACGGCGTGCCCGTCACGTGCCGCGACGGCAGGCGGGGCGGCGCCTACGGCAGCAGGCGCGTCGGGCCGCGGAACAGGTACGTCGTCTCGCGGATCGAGTGCGCGTCGAGCATGAGCATCAGCAGGCGGGCGAGGCCCATGCCGAAGCCGCCGTGCGGGGGCACGCCGTAGCGGAAGAAGTCGAGGTAGAAGCCGAGCTCCTCGGGGTCGAGGCCCTTCTCCTTCGCCTGCTCGACGAGGACGTCGATGCGGTGCTCGCGCTGCGCGCCGGTCGAGATCTCGACGCCGTTGTAGATGAGGTCGTACGAGTTCGTGAGCGACGGGTCGCCCTCGTGGCGCATGTGGTAGAACGGCCGGATGCTCGAGGCGTAGTCCGTGAGGAACACGAAGTCGTGCCCGTAGGTCTCCTTGACGTACGCAGAGATCTGCCGCTCGCCCTCCGGGTCCATGTCGGCGTCGGCGCGCGGCACGACGTAGCCGCGCGAGGCGACGATCTCCTTGGCCTCGGCCAGGGGGATGCGCGGGAACGGCGTGGTCGGCACGGCCAGCTCGATGCCGAACAGCTCGCGGACCTCGTCGCCGTGCTTGGCCACGACGGCCGTGAAGCCCGCGACGAGGAGCTCCTCGTGCATCTTCATGATGTCCTCGTGGGAGTCGACCCAGCTCATCTCGGCGTCGATCGAGGTGAACTCGGTCGCGTGCCGCGAGGTGAACGAGGGGTCGGCGCGGAAGGCCGGGCCGACCTCGAACACGCGGCCGAGGCCGGCGGGCTGGGCCATCTGCTTGAAGAACTGCGGGCTCTGCGCGAGGTAGGCCTTGCCCTCGAAGTAGCCGAGCTCGAACAGCTCGGCCCGCGACTCGGACGCCGAGGCCATGAGCTTCGGCGTCTGGATCTCGATCCAGTCGCGCTCGACCCAGTAGGTGCGCAGGGCGTGCAGGAACGTGGTCTGGATACGGAAGATGAGGTTCTGCTTCGGGTGGCGCAGGTCGAGGAAGCGCCAGTCCATGCGCTTGTCGAGGCTCGAGTCCGCGGCGATCGGCGTCTCCTCGGCCTCGGTGACGACCTCGAGCGTCGCGATCTTCACCTCGAGCCCGCCGAGCTTGACGCGCTCGTCGTGCTTGAGCTGCCCGGTGACGGTGATGAACGTGCCGTGGCCGAGCGCCGAGATCTGCTCGGTGAGGGCGAGCGCCTCGGCGGCGCCGACGCTCACGCCCTCGGGGTCGAGCTCGCGCACGGCGGGGTTCACGAGCTGCACCGCGCCCGACTCGTCGCGCAGGATGATGAACTGCACCTTCTTCTGGTCGCGGACCGTCTCGACCCAGCCCGAGACCGTGACGGGCCCGTCGGGGAGGGCGGCGAGCTGCTTGACGAGGGTGCGCGTGTTCACGACAGGCCATCCTACCGGTCGCCCTTTCGCCGCCCGACCGGCCCCGCTCGCTCGTCGGGGCGCGCACGGCGCTTTCAAAGGGAAGCGCTTCGTAGACTGGAGGCGTGCCGGCCGAGCAGATCCATCTCGTGCGCCATGGCGAGGTCTTCAACCCCCAGGGCGTGCTCTACGGCCGACTCCCCGGGTTCGGGCTGAGCGACCTCGGGCGTCGCATGGCGGACGCCGCCGCGGCCGACCTGCAGTCGCACCGCCGCCCGGTCTCGGCGATCGTGTCGTCGCCGCTGCAGCGCACGCAGCAGTCGGCCGAGCCGGTCGCCGCGCGCTTCGGGTTGGAGGTGCAGCTCGACGAGCGCATCATCGAGCCGACGAACCGGTTCGAGGGCAAGCGGATGACGGGACGCGAGTCGGCGCTGCGCGACGTGCGCAACTGGTCGTACCTCGTGAACCCGTGGGAGCCGAGCTGGGGCGAGCCGTTCCGCTCGATCGCCGACCGCATGCTCGAGGCGATGGCCGATGCCGCCGACTCCGTCGACGAGGGCGACGTCGTCATGGTCAGCCACCAGCTGCCGATCTGGATGGTGCATCGACGCGTGACCGGCAAGTCGCTCGCGCACGATCCGCGGCGACGGCGCTGCGCCCTCTCGAGCATCACCAGCTTCGAGCGGCGCAACGGCCGGTTCGTCGAGATCGGGTACCGCGACCCGGCCTCCGGACTCTCGGCGCAGGCCACCGACGTGGGGGCGGTCTGATGCGCGCACGCACGCTCGCGGCCGCCGCCGCGCTCGCCGCGGCATCCGTGCTCGCCCTGGCGGGGTGCTCGACCGACCCGCTCGCCGAGCAGTACCGCGCGGGCGACAACAAGGGCTACATCGCCGGCGACGGCACCATCTCGGAATTCCCCGCCGACCAGCGCGGCGAGCCGGTCGCGTTCGCGGGCGAGACCATCGAGGGCGGGGCGATCGACTCGGCCGACCTCGCCGGCGAGGTCGTCGTCGTGAACTTCTGGTACGCCGGCTGCGCGCCGTGCCGCGCCGAGGCACCCCTGCTGCAGGAGGTCTCCGAGGAGTTCGAGGGCGAGGGCGCGTCGTTCGTCGGCGTGAACGTGCGCGACCAGGCCGCGACCGCGGCATCCTTCGAGGAGAACTACGGCATCACCTACCCGTCGATCATCGACGTGAACGACGGCGCCGTGCAGTACGCCTTCGCCGGCGACGTGCCGCCGGCGGCCGTGCCGACCACCCTCGTGCTCGATGCCGAGGGCCGGGTGGCGGCGCGCATCCTCGGTCAGGTGAAGGACGCGTCGATCCTCTCGACCATCGTCGGCGACCTCGTCGACGAGGCCGCGGCGGCGTAGCGGCGGACCGGCGCACGACATGGACCTCGGCGAGATCGTCTTCAGCGGCCAACTGCTGGTCGCCGTGCCGATCGCGCTCGCCGCGGGGCTGGTGTCGTTCCTTTCGCCGTGCGTGCTGCCGCTCGTGCCGGGCTACCTCGGCTACCTGGGCGGGTTCGCCGAGGCGAGCGCCGAGGCCGAGGAGCAGCGCCGCGCCCGGCGCCGGCTGCTGCTCGGCGTGCTGCTGTTCATCGCCGGGTTCACGCTCGTGTTCCTCGTCTTCACGACCGCGTTCGGCGTGCTGGGGGCGTGGCTGGCGCGCTGGTCCGACCTCATCATCCGCATCCTCGGCGTGGTGCTGATCGCCATGGGCCTCGTCTTCGTCGGCCAGTTCACGTTCCTGCAGCGCACGTTCAAGCCGTCGTGGCGGCCGGCGACGGGGCTCGCGGGTGCGCCGCTGCTCGGTGTCGTGTTCGGCCTCGGCTGGACGCCGTGCATCGGCCCGACGCTCGCGGTCGTGCTCGCCCTCAGCGCCGACTCCGCCTCCGCGGGACGCGGCGCGCTGCTGGGCCTCGCGTACTGCATCGGCCTCGGCATCCCGTTCGTGCTCGTCGCGCTCGGCTTCGGCTGGGCCGCCAACGCGCTCTCGTTCGTGCGGCGCCACATCCGCGCCGTCAACCTCATCGGCGGCGCCCTGCTGATCGTGATCGGCGTGCTCATGGTGTCGGGCCTCTGGACCATCTGGATGTACGACCTGCAGGCGGTGATCAGTGGTTTCGTCCCGGCGATCTGAGGCTGAGCGAGCGGATGCCGCGCCAGCGCGTCCGGCGGGCGTCGACCCGCTGCGCCCCTCCGACTACGACGACGGCACGGATGCCGCCGGCGCGGCCGACGCCGGCCCGGCGGCATCCGTCACCGCCCCGAGGCTCGGCCCCGTCGAGTGGCTGCGGTTCGCGTGGCGGCAGCTCACGAGCATGCGCACGGCCCTGCTGCTCCTGCTGCTGCTGGCGATCGCGGCCATCCCGGGTTCGCTCGTTCCGCAGCGCTCGAGCGACCCGAACGGCGTCGTGCAGTACTTCGCCGACAACCCCGACCTCGCGCCGGTGCTCGACTCGTTCCAGATGTTCGACGTCTACACCTCGGTGTGGTTCTCGGCGATCTACCTGCTGCTGTTCGTCTCGCTGATCGGCTGCATCGTGCCGCGCACGAAGCACCACTTCCAGGCCCTCCGCGCGCGCCCGCCGAAGACGCCCGCCCGGCTCGAGCGGCTCCCGGCCCACACCGAGCGCCCGCTGGCCGAGACCGAGACCCCGGATGCCGCGATCGAGCGCGCCGCGGCCGACCTGAAGCGCGCCGGGTACCGCGTCGAGCGGTACGACGCGCGCGGCGCGGCATCCGTCTCGGCGGAGCGCGGCTACCTGCGCGAGACCGGCAACCTCGTGTTCCACGCCGCCCTCGTCGGCGTGCTCGTGACGGTCGGCATCGGCGGCGGGTTCGGCTTCTCGGGCCAGCGCGTGATCGTCGAGGGGCAGTCGTTCGTGAACACGCTCGCCGCGTACGACTCGTTCAACCCGGGCCGCTTCTTCGACGACACGACCCTGACGCCGTACCGCCTGACGCTCGACGAGCTCGAGGCGGTCTACGAGACCGAGAACCGCGACGCGCTCGGCCAGCCGATCGACTTCACGGCGCGGGTCACCATCACGGGCGACGGCGGCGCGGACGCGCGCCAGGTGAAGGTCAACGAGCCGCTCTACGAGTACGGCACCGACGTGTACCTGCTGGGCAACGGCTACGCGCCGACCATCACGGTGCGCGACGCCGACGGCGACGTGGTCTTCACCGACGCGGTGCCGTTCCTGCCGCAGGACGCCAACCTCACCTCGATCGGGGTCGTGAAGGTGCCCGACGGGCTCGACGAGCAGCTCGGCATGGTCGGCTTCTTCTACCCGACGCAGACCACGCTGCCGTCGGGCGCGTTCACCTCGTCCTACCCCGACCTCGTGTTCCCGGTGCTGACGCTGAACGTCTTCCAGGGCGACCTCGGGATCGACGGTGGCACCCCGCGCTCGGTGTACCAGCTCGACACGAGCGGCATGGAGCAGCTGACCGGCGGGCAGACCGGCGTCGACTCGATCGAGCTCATGCCCGGGGAGTCGGCCGAGCTGCCGAACGGCCTCGGCACGGTCGAGTTCGAGGACGCGTCCCCGGATGCCGCGGGCGACGACTTCTCGCAGAGCGTGCCGCGGTTCGCCTCGTTCGACGTGCACCACGACCCGTCGCAGGGGTGGGTGCTCGTGTTCGCGGTCCTGATCCTCGGCGGGTTGCTGCTCTCGCTCTTCGTCCCGCGCCGCCGGATGTGGGTGAAGGCGGTGCAGCGGGCGGACGGCTCGACGGTGCTCGAGTACGCGGGCCTCGCCCGCGGCGACGACCCGGGCCTCGAGCGCGCCGTCGAGGAGTTCGCCGACGCCCACGGCGGCCCGCACCCGCGGAATCCCGAGAATCCTTCGACGTAAGGTGGAACAGTGACGCTCGACGAGATCTCCATCCTCTCCGTGTACTCGGCGATGGCCGTGTACGCGATCGCGTTCATCGCCTACTCGATCGACCTCGCGAAGCGGTCGGCGGCGTCCGCGAAGGCGGCCGACGACCTCGCGGCCGGGTCCACGGCGACGACGGATGCCACGGCTTCCGCCTCGCGCGGCGGCGCGGTGCAGACCGTGCAGCGGGCGAAGGCCCCCGCGAAGCCGGCATCCGTCGACTACGGTCGCTCGCCGTCGCTGCGCGTCGCAGTCGCGATGACGGTGATCGCCTGGGTGCTGCACCTGACGGCGACGGTGCTGCGCGGCATCGCCGCGGAGCGGGTGCCGTGGGCCAACATGTACGAGTTCGCGCTCACCGGCACGCTCGTCATCACGACGGTGTTCCTGGTCGTCATCACGTTCTCGCGGAAGACCGACTTGCGCTTCCTCGGCACGTTCATCACCGGCCTGGTGCTGGTCTCGCTGGGCGTCGCGACGGTGAACTTCTACGTCAGCGTCGTGCCGCTGCCTCCGGCGCTGCAGTCGTACTGGCTCGTGATCCACGTGTTCGTCGCGACGTCGGCCGTCGGGTTCTTCGCCCTCGGGTTCGCGCTCTCGGTCGTGCAGCTCATGCAGGCCCGGCGCGAGGCGATCACCGCCACGGCGGATGCCGTGAAGAAGTCGTTCCTGGCCACGCTGCCCGATTCCGCGGCGCTGGAGAACCTGGCGTACCGCATCAACATCATCGGCTTCATCCTCTGGACCTTCACGCTCATGGCGGGCGCGATCTGGGCCGAGAAGGCGTGGGGCCGGTACTGGGGCTGGGACACCAAGGAGGTGTGGACCTTCATCATCTGGGTGGTCTACGCCGGCTACATCCATGCCCGTGCGACGCGGGGCTGGCGCGGCACCCGCTCCGCGTGGCTCGCGATCATCGGCTTCTCGGCGGTGCTGTTCAACTTCACCGTGGTGAACCTGTTCTTCAAGGGGCTGCACGCGTACTCCGGGCTCTGATCCCTCCGCCGGTCGGGCGGGCGCGGATCGCGCGGCTACCCTTCGTACGTGGTGCTGATCCTCGCCTTCCCCTTCCCTCCTCATCGCCGTCGGGGTGACGATCCTCTTCGTGGTCTGGACGATCCGGCAGGCGCGTCAGCATGGCCGTTCGGCGCTGATGACGACGATCGCGATCTGGTGCGCGGCCGGTGTCCTCACCGCCCTCGCCGGGACCGCCTGGTTCATGGTCGGGTGGCGGTCGTCGGCAGACGCCTCGCCCGAGCAGTTGACGGGCTCATGGACCACCGAATCGCCGGATGGCACGGCCACGATCGAGTTGAGGCCGGATGGATCGGCCGTCGTCGCCGGGGTCCCCTCGGAAGCGGCGTGGAGTGACCGCTGGCCGGCCGCGGAGCCCGGCCTTCCGGAGGTGCTCTCCGGCGAGGGCGTGTGGGACGTTCCGTCCGAGGAGCTCGAGCTGACCTGCGCCGACGGCCGGACGCTCCGGCTCTGGTGGCAGACGGTCGAGAGTCCGACGGGCGCGATGTACCTCCAGGTCATCGCCGGCGACCCGGACGCCCCCGACTACTTCGGCGAGTTCAGTCGGGTCGACGAGCGTGATGCGCCGAGCCCGGCGCGCTCGTCGGGGCCGGCCTGCTGAGGCCCGTGTCCGGCTCGCGTCGCGGTGCGGCCGAACCCCCGCAGACGAGGGTCACGGATTGAGAACGTTTCCACGGATGCGCGGCTCGGATCGGCCTGAAACAAGGGATGCGGACACGTGATGCACGATGAACATCATCGGAAGTTGCAAACGCTTGCATTAACTGCACCGCCGCGATAGCGTCGCACGCAATGTCGTTCAGGCACGTCGTCGTGCCGGGGAATCGGGAGTCGAAGATGACGCAACGAGCGCGCGCTCGCAGCTTGCTGGCACTGGGGGTGACGGGCGCCGTCGCGGCATCCGTCCTCGCCGTCGCACCCATCGGGGCCGCGGCCGAGGAGGGCGACACGTTCGCGCTCGTCGGCTCGCTGCAGAACGAGCTGGGATGCTCGGAGGACTGGCAGCCGAGCTGCGAGGCCACGCACCTGCTCCCGACCGACACCGCCGGCGTCTACGCCGCCGAGTTCACCGTTCCGGCCGGCTCGTACGAGTACAAGGTCGCCGCGAACGACACGTGGGACGCGAGCTGGGGCCTGAACGGCGGCGGCGACAACATCCCGCTGACCGTCGCGGGCGACACCGACGTGCGCGTGGTCTTCGACGACACCCAGAAGCGCGTCGGCCTCGAACTGCTGAGCGCGCGCGGGGCGTACGACGAGCAGGCGGATGCCGCACTGGCCCTGCCGCCCGTGCGCCAGCCCGGCAGCACCGAGAACTTCTACTTCGTCATGACCGACCGGTTCGCCAACGGCGACCCGTCGAACGACACCGCGGGCATCGCCGGCGACCGCCTCGACCACGGCTTCGATCCCACCGACAAGGGCTTCTACCACGGCGGTGACATCCAGGGCATCCGCGACCACCTCGACTACATCGACGGCCTCGGCACGAGCGCGATCTGGTTCACGCCGAGCTTCAAGAACAAGCCCGTGCAGGGCGAGGGCGACAACGCCAGCGCCGGCTACCACGGCTACTGGATCACCGACTTCACCCAGATCGACCCGCACCTCGGCACCAACGCCGAGCTCGAGGCCCTGATCGCGGAGGCGCACGCCAAGGGCATCAAGGTCTACTTCGACATCATCACGAACCACACGGCCGACGTGATCTCGTACGAGGAGGGGCAGTACTCGTACATCGACAAGGCCGCCTCGCCGTACCGCGACGCGGCCGGGAACGTGTTCGACCCGAGCACGATCGCGGGCAGCGCCGACTTCCCCGACCTCGACCCGGCGACGAGCTTCCCCTACACGCCGACGATCACGGCCGAGGAGGCCGACGTCAAGGTGCCGGCGTGGCTCAACGACCCGACGGTGTACCACAACCGCGGCGACTCGACCTGGTCGGGTGAGTCGGTCACCTTCGGCGACTTCGTGGGCCTCGACGACCTCATGACCGAGGACCCGACCGTCGTGGACGGGTTCGTGCAGGTCTACCAGGACTGGATCGACCTCGGCATCGACGGGTTCCGCATCGACACCGCCAAGCACGTGAACTTCGAGTTCTGGGAGACCTGGTCGACCGAGGTCCTCGACTACGCGCATGCGGCCGGCAAGCCCGACTTCTTCATGTTCGGCGAGGTCTACGACGCCGACCCGGTCAAGCTGTCGCCCTACGTGCGCAAGACCGACATGAACTCCGTGCTCGACTTCACGTTCCAGTCGCAGGCCGTGGCGTTCGCCGCCGGCAACTCGGCGAAGAACCTGCAGTCGCTGTTCGCGGGCGACGACTACTACACGACGCCCGACTCGTCGGCGACGGCGCTGCCCACGTTCCTCGGCAACCACGACATGGGTCGCGTCGGCTACTTCCTCGCGAACTCGGGCGGCACGGCCGTGCAGCGCGACGAGCTCGCGCACGAGCTCATGTACCTCACGCGCGGCCAGCCCGTCGTCTACTACGGCGACGAGCAGGGCTTCGCGGGCACCGGCGGCGACAAGGACGCCCGCCAGACCCTCTTCGCGAGCCAGGTCGACGAGTACGTGAACCAGCCGCTCGTCACGGGCGAGAACGCCGGCAGCGTCGACCGCTACGACACTGGCGCACCGCTCTACACGCACATCGCGGCCCTCGCGGAGCTGCGCGAGGCGCACCCGGCGCTCGAGCAGGGCGCCCAGATCGAGCGCTTCGTCGCCGACGGCGCGGGCGTGTACGCCTTCAGCCGCGTCGACCGCGACGAGAAGGTCGAGTACCTGGTCGCGGTGAACAACGCGAACGAGGCGAAGACCGTCGACGTGCCGACGCTGACGGCGGATGGCGCGTTCGAGGTGCTCTACGGCGACGCGTCCGCGCTCGCGGCGAACGCCGACGGCGTGGCATCCGTCACCGTCCCGGCGCTCGGCGCCGTGGTCTGGAAGGCCGACCGGCCGGTGACGGCGCCCGACGCGGCATCCGCCATCGCCGTCGACGTGCCCGTCGCGGGCGCCGGCGTCACCGGGCTCGCCCCGGTCTCGGCCGACGTCGCCGACGCGACCTGGCAGGAGACGAGCTTCGCCTGGCGCGTGGCCGGATCGACCGAGTGGTCGTCGCTCGGCACCGCCGAGGACACCACCCCGCGCGTCTTCCACGACACCGCGGGCCTCGCGAACGGCACGCTCATCGAGTACCGGGCCGTGTCGACGGATGCCGCGGGCAACCGCGCCGCCGCCTCGACCTACGCCTCGGTCGGCAACGCCGTCAACCTCGTCGTCGAGGAGGAGCCCGAGACCGAGATCGACCTCGTGACGGTGCCGGGCAACCACAACTCCGAGATGGGCTGCCCGGGCGACTGGCAGCCGGGCTGCGAGGCCGCGAAGCTCACGAAGCGCGCCGACGGCATCTACGCCGGCACGTTCGAGATCCCGGCCGGAACCTACGAGTACAAGGTCGCCATCAACGGCAGCTGGGCGCTGAACTACGGCCTGAACGGCGCCCAGGACGGCCCGAACGTCACCTACACCACGGAGGGCGGCCCGGTCACGTTCTACTGGGACCCGCGCACGAACGTGTTCTCGTCGACGGCCGAGGGCCCGATCGTGACCCTCCCCGGCAACCTGCAGTCCGAACTCGGGTGCCCGGGTGACTGGCAGCCCGGCTGCATGGTCACCTTCGCCCAGGACGGCGACAAGGACGGCGTCTACGAGTTCTCCACCGACGGCCTGCCGGCCGGCTCCTACGAGGTGAAGGTCGCGCACGGCCTCTCGTGGGACGAGAACTACGGCGTCGACGGCGTCCGAAACGGCGGCAACATCCCGTTCGTCATCGCGAAGGACGGCGAGTTCGTCACCTTCCGCTACACGCTCGAGACCCACGTGCTCGAGGTCGTCGTCGCCGACCCGCCGCTCGCCGGCACCGGCCAGCAGCGCGCCTACTGGCTCGACGCCGACACCCTCGCCTGGCCGGCGTCGCTCCTCGGCGGCGCGAACGCGGCCGACCTCGGCTACACGCTGGAGTTCGCCGCTGAAGGCGGGCTCGGCAGCGCCGACGGCGCCGTGACCGGCGCCGACCAGTCGGTCGAGCTCGAGGCCGTGCCGGGCGGCATCGGCGAGGAGCTCGCCGCGCGCTTCCCGCACCTCGCGGGCTACGTGGCCCTCAGCCCGGTCGGCCTCGACCGCGAGGCCATCGCCGAGCTCGTCACGGGCGAACTGCAGGTCGCACAGCGCAGCGGTGACTCGCTCAGCGCGATGACCGGCGTGCAGCTGCCGGGCGTGCTCGACGACCTGTACGCCGAGGGCGTGGCATCCGCCTCGCTCGGCGCTTCGTTCGACGACGGCGAGCCGACCCTCTCGGTCTGGGCGCCGACCGCGACGTCGGTCTCGGCCCAGGTCTGGGAGTCGGGCTCGACCGGCGACCCGGCCGTCGTGCCGGCGACGTTCGACGCGGCATCCGGCATCTGGTCGGTCGTCGACGGCGTCGACGCCGGCGACGAGTACCGCTGGCTCGTCGAGGTCTACGCGCCCTCGACCGGGCAGGTCGAGCAGAACTCGGTGACCGACCCGTACTCGGCGGCGCTCACCGTGAACTCGGCCCGCACCGTCGTGGTCGACCTCGACGACCCGTCGCTCGCCCCCGAGCTGTGGGCCGAGACGCCCGCGCCGCTCGTCGAGCGCCAGGTCGACCGTGCGATCACCGAGCTGCACGTGCGCGACTTCTCGATCACCGACGAGACGGTGCCCGAGGAGGAGCGCGGCACGTACCGCGCGTTCACCCGCAACAGCGCGGGCACCGCGCAGCTGCGCGAGCTCGCCGCGGCCGGCATCAACACGGTGCACCTGCTGCCGACCTTCGACATCGCCACCATCGAGGAGCGCCGCGACCAGCAGGCGACCCCCGACTGCGACCTCGAGTCCTTCGGCCCGGCGTCGGAGGAGCAGCAGGCCTGCATCGAGGCGATCCGCGACCTCGACGGGTTCAACTGGGGCTACGACCCGTACCACTTCCAGGCGCCCGAGGGCTCCTACGCGGTCGACCCCGAGGGCGGCGCTCGCGTCGCGGAGTTCCGCGAGATGGTCGGCGCCCTGCACGCCACCGGCCTGCAGGTCGTGCTCGACGAGGTGTACAACCACACCGCGCAGTCGGGTCAGGGCGAGAAGTCGGTGCTCGACAAGGTCGTGCCGGGCTACTACCACCGCCTGAACGCGACCGGCGGCGTCGAGACCTCGACGTGCTGCCAGAACGTCGCGACCGAGCACGCCGTCGCCGAGAAGCTCATGGTCGACTCGACCGTGCTCTGGGTGAAGGAGTACAAGGTCGACGGCTTCCGGTTCGACCTCATGGGCCACCACTCGAAGGACAACCTGCTCGCCATCCGCGACGCGCTCGACGAGCTCACGCTCGCCGAGGACGGCGTCGACGGCTCGAAGGTGTTCCTCTACGGCGAGGGCTGGAACTTCGGCGAGGTCGCGAACAACGCCCGGTTCGTGCAGGCCTCGCAGGGCCAGCTCGGCGGAACCGGCATCGCGACCTTCAACGACCGTCTCCGCGACGGCGTGCACGGCGGGAGCCCGGTCTCGGGTGACTCGAAGTACGAGCAGGGCTTCGGCACCGGGCTCGCGGGCGAGCCGAACGGGCTGCCCGTGCGCGACGGCATCCGCAACCTCGGCCAGCAGACCGACCTGGTGAAGGTCGGCCTCGCGGGCAACCTGCGCGACTTCGAGTTCACCGGGTACGACGGCGTGACGAAGTCGGGAGCCGAGGTCGACTACAGCGGGTCGCCGGCCGGCTACGCCGACCACCCCGAGGAGGTCATCAACTACGTCGACGCGCACGACAACGAGACGCTGTTCGACCTCGGCGTGCTGAAGCTGCCGGCCGACACGCCGATGGCGGACCGGGTCCGCATGAACACGCTGTCGCTCGCGACCGTGACGTTCTCGCAGAGCCCCTCGTTCTGGCACGCCGGCACCGAGCTGCTCCGCTCGAAGTCGCTCGACCGGAACAGCTACAACTCGGGCGACTGGTTCAACCGGATCGACTGGACCGGCCAGGAGTCGACCTTCGGGTCGGGCCTGCCGATGAAGTCCGACAACGAGGACCACTGGCCCGTCATGGCCGAGCGGCTCGCCGACCCGGCGCTGAAGCCGACCGCGGAGGACATCGCCTCCGCCGAGGCCGCCGCGCTCGACCTGCTGCGCGTGCGTTCGACCGTCGACCTGCTGAAGTTGGGCTCGGCCGAGCTCATCGAGCAGAAGGTGTCGTTCCCGAACAGCGGGGCGGATGCCACCGACGGGCTCATCGTGATGCTCATCGACGACCTGGTCGGCGATGATGTCGACCCCGAGCTCGAGGGCGCCCTCGTGGTGTTCAACGCCTCGGGGGAGCCGATCACGGAGGCGATCGACGGGCTCGCGGGCCGCGACTTCAAGCTCGCGAAGCCGCTGCAGACCGGCGTCGACGAGGTCGTCAAGGACACGAAGTGGAAGGCGAAGACCGGCACGCTGACGATCCCGGCGCGCACGGCCGCGGTGCTCGTCGACGACCAGAAGTCCACGGGGCCGTCGACCGGAGCCGGAAGCGGCAAGCCCGCCGCCAAGGCGACGACGACGGATGCCGCGGCGCCGCTGGTGCGCCTCGACGCCGCCTCCGTCACGGCCGGCTCCACGCTGGCCGTGTCCGGCCGCGGGTTCGCGCCGGGCGAGCTCGTCCAGGTCTGGCTCGAGTCGACGCCGACGCTGATGGAGGCACAACCCGCCGCCGCGGACGGCTCGGTCGCGTTCGAGATCGGCATCCCGCAGGGCACCGAGCTCGGCGACCACCACATCCGGCTCATCGGCATCGCGTCGGGCACCGAGGCGGTCGCGGAGCTCACCGCGGTGAACTCGATCGGGCTCACCGGCCTGCAGGCCGCGCTCGCCGGGCTCCTCGCGGCGGCGCTCCTCGGAGCGGCGATGGTCGTCGCGACGCCGCACGTGCGGCGCGCGCGCAGCCGGGCCTGATGCGTCCGGGCGGAGCGGGTGTGCGCCGCTCCGCCCGGCCGCGCGGCCGGCGCCCGGGTCCCCCCGCCCGGGCGCCGCGCCGCGTACGAGGCGATGCCCGGCGGTTCCCCCTACGCGCCGGGCATCGTCGTCGTGGACGTGCCGGTCAGGACTCGCCTCCGAATGTCGCGCCGCACTCCTCGTAGCTTCCGAAGATGAGTCCGCCGTACGTGTCGAAGAAGTGGTCGATCCCCTTCCCGTCCGACATCAGCCAGTCGTTCGGGTTGTTCGCGCCGATGAGACCGCCCTGGCCGGCGGCGCCCTTGACCATGAGCGAGACGACCTCGGGCCCGCCGCCGGCGGTGTAGAGGTCGAAGATGCACTCGGCCTGATCCGTCGTGATGATTCCTCGCTCGACGTCGTCGGCCAGCGCGTCGCTGACGTAGAGGGTGAACCAGGCGGCCGAGTGCGAAACGCCCTCGTTCCCCTGCTGGGATCGGTTCGGGTTGTAGCAGTCGTGGGCGTAGGCGGCCATGCCGCTGCCCAAGGTGATCGCGGCGGCCAGCCCGACGCCGGCGCCGATGCTCTTCGCGGTTCTCGAGAACATGCGTGCTCCATTCCATCCGATTGCGCGGCGCCGATCGGGCGCCGCACCACACGATGCCCGGGTCGGGCATCGATGCACTCAGGGTTCTCCCGGACATGTCCCAGACGCCGCCCCCAGTTCCGGGGACAATCCTCAGGTTCGCGGTCGTCGCCGCGTGATCATGCCGCCTCGAGGATCGCGTGGCAGCGCTCGAGGCGGGCGAGCCACCAGGCGGTGCGGTCCGGATCCGCCGCGTACCGGTCGAGCAGTGCGGGGTCGGGCGTGACGCGGCGCACGTCGATCGCGCCGTCCCGCGGGAGCAGCGGGTCGCGCGTGACATCCGCCGCCAGCAGTGACGCGGTGCCGAGCCCGCAGTCGTACTCGAGTTCGGGAACGGATGCCGCGAGGCGCGCGCCCATGGCGAGCCCGATGCTGGTGTCGAGGGCGCTCGAGACGACCACCGGCAGCCCGGCGCGCGCGACGATCTCGAGCGCGCGATGGATGCCGCCGAGCGGCGCGGCCTTGACCACCAGCAGGTCGGCGGCACCGGCCTCGGCGACGGCGAGCGGGTCGTCGGCGCGGCGCACGCTCTCGTCGGCCGCGATGGGGATGCCCATGTACTTCGTGCGGCGACGGATCTCGGCGAGCTCGTCGACGGTGGGGCACGGCTGCTCGACGTACTCGAGGTCGTACGGCGCGAGTTCGTGGATGGCGTGCTCGGCCTCGTCGATGTTCCATCCGCCGTTGGCGTCGACGCGGATGCGGCCCTCCGGGCCCATCGCGTCGCGGACGGCGCGCACGCGCGCCGCGTCCTGCGCCAGGGTCTGGTCGGATGCCGCCACCTTCACCTTCGCCGTGCGGCATCCGGGGAACCGCTCGAGCACGGCCCGCACCTCGTCGGCGTCGACGGACGGGACGGTCGCGTTGACCGGGACGCGGTCGCGCAGCGCGGGCGGCGGCGCCTGCCATCCGAAGTCGATCGCCGCGGAGAGCCACGAGGCGGCCTCCGCGTCGTCGTACTCGGCGAACGGCGCGAACTCGGTCCAGCCCTCGGGGCCCTCGAAGAGCACCGCCTCGCGCACGTCGATGCCGCGGAACCGCGTCACGAGCGGCAGCGCGACGACCCGCGCGGTCGCGAGCAGGTCGGACAGGGGCGGCAGGGCGACGTCGCTCATGCCCCGAGTCTGCCATCCGCCGGTGCCCGCGGCGCGGGGCGGCGCGCTCGGCCGACGTAGGCTGGAGGGCATGGCAGTCGAGGGCGCGGTCGCAGTGCATCCGGAGGAGACGACGGAAGGGCTGGAGTCGCTCGGCGTCGAGCCGGTCGAGGTGCGCGACCCGGTCGGCCGCAACGTCGTGATCGCCGTGATCGGCCTCGTGGTCGTCCTCGCCGCGCTCGTGCCGCTCGTCTACGGGGCGGTCTGGGCGGGGTCCCTCCTCTACGCCGCGGTCGTGTCGCTGCTCACCGGCGGACCTGCGGCACCGCCCGGCACCGCGATCTGACCGACCCTGAAGTCCTAGGCTGGACGACATGGCGGTCGAGGTGTCGGAACTGTTCGATGCGAGCGTGTGGGTGGATGCCGCGGCATCCGTCGCCGGGTCGGGCGGGTTCACCGACATCACCTACCACCACTCGACCGACGGCCGCATCGCGCGCATCGCGTTCGACCGGCCCGAGGTGCGCAACGCCTTCCGGCCGCACTCGGTCGACGAGCTGTACCGCGCGCTCGAGGACGCCCGCACGAACCCCCGCATCGGCGTGGTGCTGCTGACCGGCAACGGGCCGAGTCCGAAGGACGGCGGATGGGCCTTCTGCTCAGGCGGCGACCAGCGCATCCGGGGCCGCGACGGCTACCAGTACTCGGCGGCCGAGGGCGAGGTCGTGCGCGACCCGGCGGCCGCGGCGGCGACGGGACGGCTGCACATCCTCGAGGTGCAGCGGCTGATCCGCTTCATGCCGAAGGTCGTCATCGCGGTCGTCCCGGGGTGGGCGGCGGGCGGCGGCCACTCGCTGCACGTCGTCTGCGACCTGACGATCGCCAGCCGCGAGCACGGCCGGTTCAAGCAGACGGATGCCGACGTCGGCAGCTTCGACGCCGGGTACGGGTCGGCGTACATGGCCCGCCAGGTCGGGCAGAAGTTCGCGCGCGAGGTGTTCTTCCTCGCCGAGGAGTACTCGGCCGACCGGGCGTACGAGATGGGCGCCGTGAACCGGGTCGTCCCGCACGCCGACCTCGAGCGCGAGGCGATCGCGATGGCGCGCACCATCCTGACGAAGTCGCCGACGGCGATCCGCATGCTGAAGTTCGCGTTCAACGCCGTCGACGACGGGCTCGTGGGGCAGCAGGTGTTCGCGGGGGAGGCGACGCGGCTCGCCTACGGGACCGATGAGGCCGTCGAGGGTCGCGACGCGTTCCTGGAGAAGCGCGAGCCCGACTGGGGGCCCTACCCGTGGCACTACTGACCTCGGCGATCGGGCCCGCCCGGCGACACCGGACCAGCCGGTTCCGAGGGTCGCGATGAAACCCCTCATCAGGGTTCCGGCCGGCGACGTCCCGCGCCTGACGGCGCAGTTGCGCGGGGCGGTGCTGCTCGACGGGCTCGCCGTGCTGCCGATCGCCGGAGTCGACGAGCCGGACGATCCGATCGAGGCGCTCGTGGACGACGACGTCGCCCTCGTCGTCGAGACCAGCGGGTCGACCGACGCCCCGAAGCGGGTCGTGCTCTCCGGCAGGGCGCTGCGCGCGAGCGCGAGGGCGACGTCGCAGTGGTTCGGCGGGACGCACGGGCAGTGGCTGCTCGCCCTGCCCGGCACCTACATCGCCGGCATCCAGGTGCTGGTGCGATCGCTCGTCGCGGGCACCGAACCGGCGGTCATGCCCGCGGGCGGGTTCACCCCCGAGGCGTTCGTCGAGACGGCTCGCACGCTCGATCCCGACCGCCCCTGGTTCACCTCGCTCGTGCCCGTGCAACTGGCGCGGCTGGTCGAGGCGGCCGAGGACCATCGTCCGGTGCGTGCGGCGCTCGGCGCGTTCGAGGCGATCCTGCTCGGCGGCCAGGCCGCCCCCGCGGGTCTCGTCGAGCGCGCGGGCGCGCTGGGGGCGCGGGTGCACCGCACCTACGGCTCGAGCGAGACCGCCGGCGGCTGCGTCTACGACGGCCGGCCGCTGAACGGCGTCGAGGTGCGCACCGTCGACGGCGAGGTGCAGTTGGCCGGGCCGATGCTCGCCGACGGCTACCTCGACGACCCCGAGCGCACCCGGCTCGCCTTCGCGTTCGACGACGACGGACGGCGCTGGTACCGGACCGGCGACCTCGGCGCGCTCGACGACGACGGGCGGCTGCGGGTGACGGGCCGCGCCGACGACGTGATGATCTCGGGTGGCGTCAAGGTCGTGCTCGGCGAGGTCGAGCGTGCGGTGCACGGCGTCGAGGGATTCGGCGACGCGGTCGTGGTCGCCGTGCCCGACCCGCAGTGGGGCGAGCGCGCCGCGGTCGTGACCACCGGGGGCACCGCCCTGGGCGACGGCGCCCTCGACGCGTTGCGCACGGCGACGGATGCCGCGGGTCTCCCGCCGGCCGGCCGCCCCGCTCGCCTCCTCGTGGTCGATGAACTGCCTCGGCTCGCGTCGGGCAAGCCCGACCGCGTCGCGGCGTCCGCCCTCGCCCGAGCCGCAGCCCGGCCCGCCTCCGACGGATAGGACGGAGCGGTCGCGCCGGCGGATTCCGTCTGGGGCGGCCGGCGCTCGCCGCATACGATGTCGGGGTGGCACGCCCCAGACCCCAGCGCATGAACCCGTCCGCCAAGATCTCGTCGAAGGGCCGCTCCGCGTCGCGGACCGTGGGCCGATCCGGCAACCCGGCGAAGGCCGCCGCGGCACCCGTCGCGCAGCGCGGTCCGATCACGTGGCGCGACTGGGTCGGCGGGGCGCGCCTGCGCACCCTCCCGCTGGCGATCGCGCCGGTCGCGCTCGGCACCGGCGCGGGCGTGCTCGCGCTCGCGTTCACCGACGAGCCGTGGCATCCGTGGCGGTTCGCACTAGCGCTCGTGGTGGCGCTCGGCCTCCAGGTCGGCGTGAACTACGCCAACGACTACTCCGACGGCATCCGGGGCACCGACGCCCACCGGGTCGGCCCCGCGCGCCTGACGGGTTCCGGGCTGGTGCCGCCCAAGCGCGTGCTCGCCGTCGCGCTGGTGTTCTTCGGCATCGCCGCGGTCGCCGGGCTCGTGCTCGTCGTGCTCACCGCCCAGTGGTGGCTGCTCGCGGTCGGCGCGGCGGCGATCGTCGCCGCGTGGTTCTACACCGGCGGCAGGCGGCCCTACGGCTACGCCGGTCTCGGCGAGGTGTTCGTGTTCGTGTTCTTCGGGCTCGTGGCCACGGCCGGGTCGGCGTTCGTGCAGGCGCTCACCGTCAACCTCGAGGCGTGGACCGGCGGCGCCGGCGTGGGCCTCATCGCGTGCGCGGTGCTCATGGCGAACAACCTGCGCGACCTCGAGCAGGACCGCGCCGCCGGCAAGCGCACCCTCGCGGTGCGGGTCGGCCCGCTGGCCTCGCGCATCCTGTTCGGGGTGTTCCTGCTGCTGCCGTTCGGCGCGGTCGTGTTCTGGTCGTTCATCTACCCGACGGCACTGCTCGTGCTGTTCGCCCTGCTCGCGGCCATCCCGGCGGCGGTCATCGTCGGCTGGGGGCGCACCCCGCGCGAGTTCGTCACGGCGCTGCAGCTCGCGAGCTTCACGGCGCTCGCGTACGGCGTCGGGCTCGGCCTGGTCTTCGCGCTCTGACCCGACGCGGCGGATGCCGCTACTCGGCCGTGCGTCGGGCGCCCGGGCCGGTCGACGGCTCGGCGTCGGCGTCCCCGGCGTCGTCCGCCTCGTCGGCGGCCGAAGTCGCCCCGGGCGCGCCGGCGGCCCCCGCGGCGTCGATCGCGGCGTCCTCCGCCTCGTCGTCGTCGCGCCCGACCGCCGTCTCGCGGTGGCGGGCGGCGTACAGGTCGCTCGCGAGCTGCTCGCGGTCGCGGCGCAGGAAGATGAGCGACGCGCTGAAGCCGAACAGCGCCGCGACGAGCACCGCGATCCACGGGGTCACCCCGGCGATCAGGAGGACGGCGAGCGGGGCCGCGAACAGCAGCACGCGCAGCAGCGTGTACCGGAGCCAGACGGGGAGGGCCTTCACGCGATCAGTGTAGAAGGGCGAATCTGGGTGCGCGCTCCCAGCCGACCGTGACCCGTCGCGCCTAGAATCGGGGAATGGTCCGCTTCTGGGTGATCGCGATCGTGGCCGTGGTGGTGTTCACGATCTACGCGATGGTGGACTGCGCCCTGTTCGACCGGTCCCGCATCCGAGGGCTCCCGCGCGGATGGTGGATCGTCGTCATCCTGCTCGTGCCGATCATCGGCGGCCTGCTCTGGTTCCTGGTGGGCCGTGGCCGCCCGCTGCGCTTCGGTCGGAGCGGCGGCGGACGACGCACCAACGCCCCCGACGACGACCCGGAGTTCCTGCGCCGGCTGCGCGACGACGCCGAGCACGAGGAGCGCATCCGTCGCCTCGAGCAGGAGCTCGCGGAGCTCGACTCGGACGCCCCCGCCGACGGCGGGCGCGGCGACGACACGCTCGGCACCGACCGCCGCCGTCCCGACGGCACCGAGAACCCCGGCAGCCCCGGCGAGCCGGGTGGGTCGGGCCGCCCGAATGCGTGAGGCCCGCGCCGTCGCCTCCCCGGCGACGGCGTCGGCGCTCGCGCTGCTCTCGGAACTGGTGCGCCTCGGCGTGACCGACGTGGTCGTCGCGCCGGGGTCGCGGTCGCAGGCCCTCGCGCTCGTCGCCGCCGAGCTCGAACGGGTCGGCGCGATCCGCCTGCACGTGCGCATCGACGAGCGCGGCGCCGGATTCCTCGCGGTGGGGCTCGCGGTCGAGACCGGGCGCCCCGCGGTCGTCGTCACGACGTCGGGCACGGCCGTGGCGAACCTGCATCCGGCGGTGCTCGAGGCCCACCACGCCGGGGTGCCGCTGATCGTCGCGACGGCCGATCGACCGGCCGAGCTGCGCGGCATCCGCTCGAACCAGACCACGATGCAGCCCGGCATCTTCGCCGGGGCGATGCGGCTCGAACGCGACGTCGACGCGCCCGACGGGCGACCCGGCGAGTCGGATGCCGCTGCGGCCCTCGCTCGCGAGTCGTACCGCGCCGCGCTGGGCCTCGACGCCGACGGCGTGCTCGTGCCGAAGCCCGGGCCCGGCCCGGTGCACCTGAACCTGCAACTTCGCGAGCCGCTGTCCACGGCGATCGAACTCGGCGACGCCGAGGTCCCGAGGGCGGATGCCGCGGCATCCGCCCTCGCGCCGCCTGGCGCGGCGCACCCGCACGTCGCCACGCTGGCGCACGGCCCCCGCACCGTCGTGATCGCGGGCGCCGGATCGGGGCCCGCGGCCGAGGAGCTCGCCCGGGCGGGCGGCTGGCCGCTGCTCGCCGAGGTCACGAGCGGAGCGCGGTTCGGCCCGAACCTCGTCGTGGCGTACCGGGAGCTGCTGCGCGAGCCCGGCTTCGGCGACGAGGTCGAGCGCGCGATCGTGTTCGGCCACCCGACGCTGTCGCGGGAGGTCCCGGCGCTGGTGCAGCGCGAGGGCGTCGAGACGGTGGCGGTCGCGCCGTGGGGGATCGAGTGGTTCGATCCCGGTCACGCGGTCGATCGCTTCGAGCGGGCGGTCGCCGTCGAACCCCGCGAGCCGACCGCCGAGGAGCGCGCGTGGACCGGCCGGTGGGTGCGCGCGAGCCGCATGCTCGTCGATGAGGCGAGCGCCGCCGCGGCGCACGGCGGGATGCGCGACGGCGTCGACGAGACGGGGCACGTGCGCGACTTCGCCGCGCAGCGCGCGTACCTCCGCGACCAGCTCGCGCGGATCCGGCAGCCCGTCGACCGGCGCATGCTCGTCGAGTCGCTCTGGGCGGCGACGTGGCCGCACGACCGGCTGGTGTTCGGCGCGTCGCGGCTGATCCGCGACGCCGACCGCGCCGTGCCCGGCCGGCGGATCCGGGCGCACGCCAACCGCGGCCTCGCCGGCATCGACGGAACGGTCGCGACCACGATCGGCATCGCCGTCGCCAGCCAGGCCGGCGAGCACGCGTACGGCACGACCCGCGCCCTCATCGGCGACCTCACCCTGCTGCACGACGTGGGCTCGCTGCTGCTCGGCGACGGCGAGGTGCGCCCGCGCGTGCTGGTGATCGTCGGCAACGACGGCGGGGGCACGATCTTCGACGCCCTCGAGGTGGCCGGCTCGGCGCCGGCGGCCGCGTTCGACCGGGTGCAGTACACGCCGCAGCACGTCGACCTGGCGCAGCTCGCGGCGGCCTACGGCTGGGAGTACCGCCGGGCGACGACGCGCGGGGAGCTCGACGAGGCGCTCGGCACGGCGGTCACCGGCCCGACCCTGCTCGAGGTGCCGCTGCCGCGCTGAGCGTGGCCCGGTCGCCGCGCCGCGGCATCCGCCCTGCTCTGCCGTTCGAACCTGCCGGTGGTTCACACCCGCGGATATACGATCCGGCGCGCCGTGCCGCTCAGGCACAAGGCGGCGCGCCGGATCGTATATCCGCTGGAGTGGTCGGGGCGCGGCGTCGCGCCACCCCCTTGCCGCGGCATCCGTCGCCCCCCGATGATGGGGAGGCGCCGCGGCGGACGCGGCCGTGAGAGGAGCATCGTGGGGCTGGAGAAGTACTGGGCGAGCGATCCGATGGACGTCCTCCGCGTGCGGCAGGACTTCCTGCTGGCCGACGTCGACCCGCACGGCAAGCCCGGGTTCGAGGGCGGCAAGAAGGAGGGGAAGAAGTCGCTCGAGATCGGCGCCGAGATCCTCGCCGACCTGCAGGAGCAGCTGTTCGCGGGCAACCAGATGGGCGACGACCCCCGACGGGTGCTCCTCGTCCTCCAGGCGATGGACACCGCCGGCAAGGGCGGCATCGTCAAGCACGTCATGAGCGCGGTCGACCCGCAGGGCGTGCAGCTCGCGACGTTCAAGAAGCCCACGGAGGAGGAGCTCGAGCACGACTTCCTCTGGCGCATCCGCAAGCGGGTTCCGGAGGCGGGCATGATCGGCGTGTTCGACCGCTCCCACTACGAGGATGTCCTCATCGCGCGCGTGCGCGAACTCGCGTCTCCGGAGGAGATCGAGCGACGCTACGACGCGATCAACGAGTTCGAGGCCGAGCTCGCGGCATCCGGCACCACCATCGTCAAGGTGATGCTGCACATCTCGATGGACGAGCAGCGGGAGCGCCTGCTGAAGCGCCTTCGCCGGCGCGACAAGCACTGGAAGTTCAACCCCGGCGACATCGACGAGCGGATGCTGGCGCCGAAGTACCGCGAGTCCTACCAGCTCGTCTTCGAGCAGACGACCACGCCGCACGCGCCGTGGTACGTGATCCCGGCCGACCGGAAGTGGTACGCGCGCCTCGCCGTGCAGCACCTGCTCATCGACGCGCTCGAGGGGATGAAGCTCGACTGGCCGCTCGCCGACTACGACATCGAGGAGCAGCGGGCCCGGCTCTCGGTCGGCTGAGCGCCGCCGCGCCTCGGCGTCACGGGACGGGCGGCGAGGGCGGCGGGCCCCCGAAGGCCTCCACGATGGGGCGGAACTTCATCGCGGTCTCGGCGAGCTCGTCGCCAGGCACCGAGTCGTGCACGATGCCGCACCCGGCATACGCCTCGACCCGCCCGTCGGGGTGCACCTGGGCGCAGCGCAGCGCGATCGCCCACTCGCCGTCGCCGTCGCCGTCGATCCAGCCGACCGGCCCGGCGTACCGGCCGCGGTCGAAGCCCTCGAGTTCGGCGATCGTCGCGAGCGCGACCTCGCGCGGCGTGCCGGCCACGGCCGCGGTGGGGTGCATGGCGCGCACGAGGTCGAGCGAGCTCGATCCGTCGCCGAGCGTGCCCTTGAGGTCGGTGGCGAGGTGCCACAGGTTCGGCAGCTGGAGCGTGAACGGCTCCGGGCTCGCGTCGAGCCGCGCGGTGTGCGGTGCGAGCGTCGCGACGGCGCTCTCGACGGCGAGCGCGTGCTCGGCGAGGTCCTTGTGCGAGGCGGCGAGGCGTGCGGCTCGGTCGCGGTCGGATGCCGCATCGGCGCCTCGCGACGCGGTGCCGGCGAGCACGCGGGCCGAGACGGTGCCGTGGTCGACGCGGACGAGGGTCTCGGGGCTCGCCCCGATGAGGCCGTCGACGGCGAAGACCCACGTGTCGGGGTAGTCGTCTGCGAGCTTCGCGAGCGCGGCGCGGAGCCCGGCGCCCTCGTGCAGCTCGCCGACCAGCTGGCGGGCGAGCACGACCTTCTCGAACCGGGCGTCGTCGATGCGACGCACGGCCTCGTCGACGGCGGCGGTGTACGCCTCCGGCGGCAGGGCGCCGGGGGAGAAGCGCACGCGCGGCACCTGGCGCTTGGGTGCCGGCTCCGGGAGTTCGACCGGGGGAGCGGGGCCGGCGGATGCCGCGTCGAGCACCTCGATGCGGGTGACCCACGCGCGGCCCTCGCGCCGGCCGAGCACGATCTCGGGCACGACCAGCACGCTCGTGGCCGCGGACTCGTCGGCGAACGCGATCGCGCCGAACGCGACCAGCCCGGAGCCCGGCAGCCCGACCCGGTCGTCGAGGTCGGCCGCGTCGGCGAGTCGTCGCCAGGCGCGCGCGGCCTCCTCGATGCGGTCGGGGCCGCGGGTCTCGATCCGCAGCGCCTCGCCGAGGCCGATGATGCCCTCGCCGCGCCGCATCCAGAGCAACGGATGACGCGGGTCGAGCCGGGGCACGAGGGGCGCGGTCTCGTCGACCGCGACGGTGCGGACGCGCAGCCTCGTGTCGGTGGCGGCGGGGCGCGCCGCGGCATCCGTTCGCGTCACCGGACCAGCCTACGCCGCGCCCCGGGGCCGGCTACGCCGGGACGACGTCGACACCGCGCCAGAACGCCACGTGGTCGCGGATCCCGGCGGCGGCGGTGGAGGGCTCGGGGTAGTACCAGGCGGCGTCCGGGTTGCGGCGGCCGTCGACCTCGAGGTGGAAGTACTTCGCGGTGCCCTTCCAGTGGCAGACGCTGCGGTTGTCGCTGTCGCTGAAGTACTCGGGACGGATCGCCTCCCGGGGGAAGTAGTGGTTGCCGTCGACCACGACCGTGTCGTCGGACTCCGCGATGACCGTGCCGTTCCAGATGGCCTTCATGGGTGCTCCTCCTTCGTGCGGCGGCAGGGTGCGCCGCAACCGTCGTTCGGAGCCAACGCCGCTCGCGGACGGATCCATCCCATTGCATGGGAATGCCCAGCATTCTCCAGCGGACTCGCAGGATCGGCCGGCCCCGGGCGACCGCTCACCGCCGCCGCCCAGCCCGCGAAACGTAGACTCGCAGCATGACGCGCCCCGACCTCGGCAAGGACCCCCGTGACGTCTCGGCGATGTTCGACCGCGTCGCCGCGCGCTACGACCGCACCAACACCGTGCTCTCCGTCGGCAACGCCGCGCTCTGGCGGGTCGCCACCACCCGCGCGGTCGCGCCGCAGCCGGGCGAGCGGATCCTCGACGTCGCGGCCGGCACCGGGACCTCGAGCGCGAGCCTGGCGAAGTCCGGCGCGAGCATCGTCGCCGCCGACTTCTCGCCGGGCATGATCGAGGTCGGCCGACGCCGCCAGGCGCACGTGCCGAACCTCGTGTTCGTCGAGGCGGATGCCATGCGGCTGCCCTTCGACGACGACGAGTTCGATGCGGTGACGATCTCGTTCGGCTTGCGGAACGTGAAGGAGCCGAAGGTCGCGCTCGCCGAGTTCCTGCGAGTCACCAGGCCCGGCGGCCGCCTCGTGGTGTGCGAGTTCTCGCACCCGCCGGCCCCGGTCGTGCGGGCCGGGTACGACTTCTACCAGCGCGTGGTGATGCCCCCGCTCGTGAAGCTGTCGAGCTCGAACGACGACGCCTACGAGTACCTGAACGAGTCGATCAACGCCTGGCCCGACCAGCCGACGCTCGCCGGCTGGATCCGCGAGGCAGGCTGGGGCGAGGTCGCGTGGCGGAACCTCACGGCCGGCATCGTCGCGCTGCACCGGGCGCGCAAGCCGCTGGACGCCGCGGCGACCTGAGCGGCGGGCGTTCGACAAGCTCGCAGCATCCGTTCGGCTGCCTCTCGGTAGGCTTGGCTCCGTGAATCCGAGCCATCCGGTCGTCCGTCGCGGGTCGAAGCTCGCGGCCAACCTCGGCCTCAGCGAGCGCGTGTTCGCGTCGTCGGCCGACCGGGCCATGGCGCGGGCGATCGACGACGGCCTCGACCGCGTCGAGGCGGGCCTCGTCGAGGAGGTCCGCTTCGCCGACACGCTGGCCGACGTCTCCGGACGCTACCTGCTCGAGGCCGGCGGCAAGCGGGTGCGTCCGATGCTCACCCTGCTCACCTCGCAGCTCGGCGACGGGGTCGTCGACGACGTCGTGACGGCCGCCATGGCGATCGAGATCACCCACCTCGGCTCGCTGTACCACGACGACGTGATGGACGAGTCCGACCGCCGCCGCGGCGTCCCGACGGCGCAGAACGTGTGGGGCAACTCGGTGGCCATCCTCACGGGCGACCTGCTGTTCGCGCGGGCCAGCCAGCTCATGGCGAAGCTGGGGGAGCGCGCCATCCGCATGCAGGCCGACACGTTCGAGCGGCTCGTGCTCGGCCAGCTCAACGAGACCGTCGGGCCCGACGCCGACGAGGACCCGATCGAGCACTACATCCAGGTGCTCGCCGACAAGACCGGCTCGCTCATCGCCGCGGCCGCGCAGTCGGGCATCATCTTCGGCAACGCCGACCCCGCCCTCGAGGCGCCGATCGTCGAGTTCGGCGAGCGGATCGGCGTCGCGTTCCAGCTCATCGACGACGTGATCGACCTGTCGCCGCAGCCGGAGGAGACCGGCAAGGTGCCGGGCACCGACCTGCGCGCCGGCGTCGTCACCCTGCCGCTGCTCCGGCTCGAAGAGCTGGCCAAGACGGACGCCGGGGCCGCCGACCTGCTCGAGCGCATCCGCCGCGACGTGCTGCCGCCCGACGCGGCATCCGTTCGCCCCGACCCGCTCGACACGAACACGGGCGCCTCGCGCGTGGTGCCTTCGCGCGCGACGATCGACGCCCTCGTCGACGAGCTGCGCGAGCACGACGCGACGCGCGCTACGCTCGCTGAGGCCCACCGGTGGGCCCGCGACGCGGTCGCGGCGCTCGCACCGCTGCCCGAGGGCAGCGTGAAGAAGGCGCTGACGCGCTTCGCCGACACGATCGTGGAGCGCACGAGTTGACTACTGGAGGAACGACCTGGTGACGAGGAACAAGCTGCGCCTGGCGATCATCGGCGCAGGCCCCGCCGGCATCTACGCCGCCGACATCCTGTTGAAGTCGGAGCGGAACTTCGACGTCTCCATCGACCTGTTCGATCACCTGCCCGCGCCCTACGGGCTGGTGCGCTACGGCGTCGCGCCCGACCACCCGCGCATCAAGGGCATCATCACCGCCCTTCGCGAGGTGCTCGACCGCGGCGACATCCGCATCTTCGGCAACGTGCGCTTCGGCGACGACCTCACCCTCGAAGACCTGAAGAAGCACTACAACGCGGTGATCTTCGCGACCGGCGCGGTGCGCGACGCGTCGCTGAACGTCCCGGGCATCGACCTCGAGGGCTCCTACGGCGCGGCCGACTTCGTCAGCTGGTACGACGGGCACCCCGACTACCCCCGCGAGTGGCCGCTCGAGGCGCAGTCGGTCGGCGTCATCGGCAACGGCAACGTCGCGCTCGACGTGGCCCGCATGCTCGCGAAGCACCCGGAAGACCTGCTGCCCACCGAGGTGCCCGCCAACGTGTACGAGGGCCTGAAGGCGTCGCCCGTGACCGACGTGCACGTGTTCGGCCGCCGCGGCCCGACGTCGGTCAAGTTCACGCCGCTCGAGCTGCGCGAGCTGGGCGAGCTGCGCGACGTCGACATGATCGTGCACGACGAGGACTTCGACTACGACGACGCGGCGCGCGCGGCGGTGGCCGGCAACAAGCAGGTCTTCGTGATCGACAAGGTGCTGCAGCAGTGGCGCAAGCGCGAGACCGGGCAGGCCTCGCGGCGACTGCACCTGCACTTCTTCGCCAAGCCGCTCGAGGTCGTCGGCGACGAGTCGGGCCACGTGGCGGCGCTGCGGTACGAGCGCACGGCGCCCGACGGCGAGGGCGGGGTCGTCGGCACCGGTGAGATCCGCGAGGTCCCGATGCAGGCGCTCTACCGCGCGGTCGGCTACTTCGGCTCGCCCCTGCCCGGGATCCCCTTCGACAAGAAGTTCGGCGTCATCCCGAACCACGAGGGCCAGGTGCTGATCCGCGACAAGGAGTCGGGCCAGTCGCGCCAGATGTACGGCGTCTACGCGACCGGGTGGATCAAGCGCGGCCCCGTGGGGCTCATCGGGCACACGAAGTCCGACGCGATGGAGACCATCAAGCACCTCATCAACGACCTCGGCAACTGGTGGCGGCCCGAGTCGCCGTCGGAGGAGTCGGTCGTCGAGCTGCTCGAGTCCCGCGGCATCCGCTGGACCGACCTCGACGGATGGCACCGCCTCGACGAGCACGAGCAGGCGCTCGGCGCCGCCGAGGAGCGCGCCCGCATCAAGGTCGTGCCGCGCGACGAGATGGTCGGCATCTCGCGGGGCGAGGTCTGACGCCCCTCCGCTACGCTGCACTCCATGCCGTCCGACGCCGCCGCGATCCTGTTGGTCGCGGCGGCGTCGCTCGTCGGCGGGGTGCTGGGCTGGCTCCCGCTCGCCGCCTGGGCCGATCGGTCGATCCACCTTCCGGCCGATGAGCGGATGCCGCTGCGCCGGCTCCGCGTCTGGTCGGCGCTCGCGACCGCGGTCTCGTTCGGCCTGCTCGCCTGGCGGTTCGGGCTCGACCCGGTCCTCCCGGCGCTGCTCGCGCTCGCCGCGACCGGGGTGGTGCTCTCGATCGTCGACCTCACGGAGCGCCGGCTGCCCAACGCGGTGCTGCTGCCGACCCTGGTCGTGCTGGCGGTGCTGCTCGTGCTCGCCTCGGCGCTCTCGGGGCAGTGGCTGCCGCTGCTGTGGGCGCTCGCCGGATGCGCCGGCATGTTCGCCCTCTACCTCCTGCTCGCCCTGATCTCGCCGTCGGCGATGGGGATGGGCGACGTGAAGTTCGCCGCGCCGCTCGGCTTGGTGCTGGGGTGGTTCGGCTGGTGGGTGTGGATCTGGGGCGTCTTCGCCGGCTTCGCGGTCGGCGGCGTGGTCTCGCTCGTGGCCCTCGCGCTGCGGCGGGTGTCGCTGCGCGGGGCGTTGCCGTTCGGGCCGTCGATGCTCGCCGGAGCGCTCGTCGCCGTGATGGTGCTGGGTCGCTGAAACGCGGTGTTCCGCCTGATCATCGGCCGGATCCGGACCGGCTCATCCGAAACCGGGCGAAAAGGTTAGCAGCGCGGCGGTAACGGCCCGATCACGAAGCGAGCATGTGTCACCCCCAAAGAGGGGGTGCCCCGAAATGGGGCGTATGCCGCAGGCTGGGCACGCCGCTACGTTCGGGACACCGCTTGCGAGCAGGCGGTCCCTGTATTTGCCGACCCGAAGGGTGCACCACCATGAACAAGCTGATCGCCAAGGCCCAGACCCGCCTCATCAAGCGCCTCGAGACGCTGCAGGAGAAGGAGGACGGCGTCACGTCGGTCGAGTACGCGCTCATCCTCGGGCTCGTCTCGCTGCTCATCATCGCCGCGCTCGTGCTGCTCGTTCAGCCCATCACCGACTTCATCAACAACGACATCATCGCGAAGCTGTAGAGCTGCGATCAGTTCGTCCCGGCCGGGTCCGTCGAGGGCGCGGCCGGGACAGCCGTCGTTGTGGAGAGGTGTGTCTGGGCGTGAGGATTCGAGGTGGCGTCGTGCGAACGGATGAGCGTGGGGTGGCAGCGGTCGAGTTCGCGCTCGTGCTCCCGCTCCTGCTCCTGATCCTCTTCGCGATCCTCGACCTCGGCTGGGTGTTCAACCAGCAGCTCACGCTCACCCAGGCGGCCCGCGAGGGTGCGCGGCACATCGCCATCCACGCGAACGACCCGGGAGAGGTCGCGACGGCGGAGGCCCGGGTGACGTCGATCGCCGGCGCCGGCGTGACGATCACCTATCCGTCCACCTGCAGCGAGGACGTGAGCGACGACGAGGTCACCGTCCTCGTCGAGGCGCCGATGAACGACCTCACCGGATGGCTCACCGCCATCACCGGCGGGGTCACCATGAGCGGAGTTGGGAGCATGCGATGCGGCGGATGAGGCGCGGCGAGGGCGAGCGCGGGGCGGTCGCGGTCTGGGTGGCGTTCGCCATCCTGCCGCTCATCGTCTTCGTGGCCGTGGTGGCTGACGTCGGTCTCCTCTATTGGGAGAAGGGTCAGCTCCAGAACGGCGCGGATGCCGCCGCGCTCGCGGTCGCGCAGGAGTGCGCGACCGATCCGACCAACTGCACGGGCGTCGCAAACGGGATCGCCACCGGCATGTCGGGCGACAACGCAAACGACACGCAGGCGAACGCCGCGATCCTGAACCTCCAGGTCAACGCCAGCAGCGGATCGGTCACCGTCGAATCGTCGACGCTCAACGACGAGGGCGTCACGGTGCGCCATCCGTTCGCCTCGCTGTTCGTCCCGAGCGAGACGACCGTCACGGCCGAGGCGACGGCGGAGTGGGGCGCGCCCATCGCCGGGTCGACCTTCCCGCTGACGATCGCCGACTGCGAGTTCGACGACATGCCGGCGCAGCCGGCCGACACGGTGAATCCGGATGTCGTCGAGCTGCTGATCAACAACGGCACGAGCAATACGAACGGCAACCAGGTGCCGGTGAACCAGTGCGACAACGGGTACCCCGGCGGGTTCGGCTGGCTCGACTCCGAGGACTGCGTCGCCACCATCCAGGCGGGCGGCGTCGTCGACGGCATCACGGGCATCCAGCCCAACGTCAACAAGACGGGCTGCACGAACGATGACTGGCTTGCGATCCTCTGCAAGACCCACCTCATTCCGCTGTACACCTCGACGACCGATCAGGGAGCCGGCGGCACCTACACGATCTCGCGCTTCGCGGCCTTCGTCGTGACCGCCTACAAGACCAGCGGTGGGCCCGCCACGTACTGCGGCAACTACTCGAACCTCCCCGCCTTCAGCCAGCAGAACGCGAAGGGCATCCAGGGGTTCTTCGTCGAATACGTCGAGCTCGGCGAGGAGTTCGAGCTCGGACCGGCCCCCGACGCGGGGCTCATGATCGTCCGCCTCTCTGGCTGAGACCCGTCCCTACCTCCGGAGGAACAACCACCGTATGAAGACCCGAATCATCGGCGCGATCCTGGCGCTGGTCCTGGCCGTCGTCGGCGCCTTCGTCCTCGTGACCTACGTCCGCGGAGCGGACGTGCGAGCCGCCGAGGGAGCCGAGCTCGAGGATGTGTTCATCGTCGACGAGGAGATCCCCCAGGGCACCTCCGGCGACCAGGTCCAGGAGTTCGTCCGCGTCGACCAGGTCCCGGCGAGGAACCTCAACGAGGACCGCGTCACCGAGCTCGCCGACCTCGAGGGGCTCGTCGCGCTCGCGCCGGTCCTCCCGGGGGAGCAGTTGCTGAACTCCCGGTTCGCCGACCCGGCCGTGCTCGCGGCGCAGGGCGAGGTGCCGGTGCCCGAGGGGCTGCAGGAGGTCACGATCGCGCTGCCCGTCGAGCGGGTGGTCGGCGGCATCGTCACACCGGGCTCGACCGTCGGCGTCGTGTACACCACCGGGACGAATCGCATCCAGCCGAACTCGGGCATCGCCGTCACGCAGTTCATGTTCCGCCAGATGCTCGTGACGCGCGTGACCCCCGGCACCACGGTGTCGACGGGCGAGGCCGAGACCTCCGGATCGGTCAACACCATCATGGTCACCTTCGCCGCCACGACCCCGCAGGTCGAGAAGCTCGTCTACGGCGCCGAGCAGCAGCAGGACGGCAACGGCGGGATCTGGCTCACGCTCGAATCCGACACGACCGACCTGAACGGATCGGCACCTCGATTCGGCGACAACATCTTCACGGGGTAGCCATGGCTGCGTACGTGCTGGTCAGCCGATCGTCCGAGTACGAGACGAGGCTCCTGTCGCTGCTCGGGCCCCGACTCGAGACGGTCGCGGGCGAGTTCCTCACCTTCGGCGCCGACGCGGCGCTCGATCGCCTCAGCGGGACGCCGCGCATCGCCCTCCTCGGACCGGTGCTCAACTTCGAGGAGACGCGCGACCTCGTTCGCGGGCTCCGCGAGCGCAACCCGGGCGTCGGGCTGATCGTGGTCCGCGAGCAGCGTTCCGATCTCGAGGACTGGGTCGACGAGATGTCGGTCCACGCCGTGCTGAGCCCGCTCGCGAGCGACGAGACCACGGCCAACCTGCTCGACCGGCTCGCCGACTGGCTCGTCACGCACGGTCGTGCGGAGCGCTCCGACTTCGACGCCCCGCCCGTCGAGATCGAGCCGGAGCCGGAGGAGACGGCGCCGGACGACGAGGACGAATCGGGCGCGGCCGACGTCGACGCCGAGGAGGACGAGGACGACGGCACGGACGCCGACGCTGAGGAGGACGCCGACGGGGACGCGGACGCCGACGCCGACGCGGACGCGGAGCCGCCCGCCGCCGAGGAAGAGGAGGAGCCCGAGCCCGAGGGGCCCGAGTGGCTCTTCCCGCCCCTCGACCCCAGCGTGCGGAGCGAGGCCCTCGCCGTCGTCGCCCCGAAGGGCGGCCAGGGCAAGTCGACCGTGTCGATCAACCTGGCCGCCGGCCTCGCCGAGATCGCCCCGAACTCGGTCGTCCTCGTCGACGGCGACCTCCAGTTCGGCGACATCACGGTGGCCCTCGGCCTCGAGCCGTCGCGCACGATCGTCGAAGCCGTGGCACCCGAGTCCGTCGCGGACGAGCTCGTCCTGAAAACGACGCTCACGCACCATCCCGCCGGCTTCTTCGTCGTCGCGAGCGCACCCTCGCCCGAACTCGGCGACGGCATCGAGCCGCACGCCCTCGGGGCGTTGATCGAGCGCCTGCGCGGCATCTTCCGGTACGTCGTCGTCGACACCACCCCGGGGCTCGGCGAGCACACGCTCAACGTCCTCGAGCACGTGACCGACGCGGTGTTCGTCTCGAACATGGCCGTCGCGAGCCTCCGCGCGGTGCGCGCCGAGCTCACCCTGCTCACCACGCTCGGGCTCCTGCCGGCGAACCGGCACATGGTCCTGAACTTCACCGACCGGATGGCCGGACTGACCGCGAAGGACGCGGCGAGCATCATCGGCACCCCGATCGACGTCGAGGTGCCGAGGTCGACCGCCGTCGTCCTCGCGAGCAACCGGGGCAAGCCGCTGCTCCACGACAATCCCCGCGACCCGGCGTCGAAGGCGATCCAGGAGCTCGTCGCCCGCGTCGCCCGCGAGGACGCCCCGAAACGAAGCCGAATCACCCGAAGGAGGCGGATCCTTGAGCCTCAATGATCGTCTGAAGGCGCTGCGGACGCCGACCGCAGCGGAACTCGACACCGCGATCGCGCCGGTGCCCGTGGAGACCACGGAGCTGCCCGCGCCCGCGCCCACGTCTGCGCCCGCGCCCGACCCGGAGTCGGCCACGCCCGGCCGGGGGGCGGAGGCTCCCCAGGCGCCGTCGCCGATCCTCCAGCCCCCGCGGCAGGAGCCCGTGTCGGCATTCGACCCGCTCGCCGCGGTCAAGGAGAAGGCCGCCCAGGAGCTGTTCGGCCGCATCGGGACGCGCCTGAACGACCCGACGATGACCGAGGAGCAGCTGCACGAGCTCGCCCGGCGCGAACTCGGCGAGATCGTCGCCGGCGAGCAGCTCGCGCTCACGACCTCGGAGCGGAACCGCCTGATCGACGAGATCGGTGCCGACGTGCTCGGGTACGGGCCCCTCGAATCCCTCCTCGCCGACCACGCCGTCACCGAGATCATGGTCAACCGCCACGACCAGATCTACATCGAGCGCCACGGACGCCTGTTCGAGTCGTCGCTGCGCTTCACCGGCGAGCCGCAGCTCCGCCGCGTGATCGAGCGCATCGTCTCCCGCGTCGGACGTCGCATCGACGAGGCGTCCCCGCTGGTCGATGCGCGCCTCGAGGACGGCTCGCGCGTGAACGCCATCATCCCGCCGCTCGCGGTCAACGGCGCGTCGCTGACCATCCGCAAGTTCGCCGCGACGCCGTACACCTTCGAGGACCTCATCTCGTTCGGCACCCTCACCCGCGAATCGGCGACCGTGCTCGACGCGGCGGTCCGGGCGAAGCTGAACATCCTGGTGTCGGGCGGAACCGGTACCGGTAAGACCACGATGCTCAACGTGCTCTCCGCCTTCATCCCCGGCGACGAGCGCATCATCACCATCGAGGACGCCGTCGAGCTGCAGCTGCAGCAGAACCACGTGGTGCGGCTCGAGTCGCGGCCGCCCAACATCGAGGGGCGCGGCGAGATCACCATCCGCGAACTGGTCCGCAACTCGCTGCGCATGCGCCCCGACCGCATCGTCGTCGGCGAGGTCCGCGGCGCGGAGAGCCTCGACATGCTGCAGGCGATGAACACCGGCCACGAGGGATCGCTCTCGACGATCCACGCGAACTCGCCGCGAGACGCGGTCTCCCGCATGGAAACCCTCGTGCTCATGGCGGGCATGGACCTGCCGCTCCGCGCCATCCGCGAGCAGATCGCGTCGGCCATCGACCTCATCGTGCAGATCAGCCGCCACAAGGACGGCGTCCGCCGCATCACGCACATCACCGAGGTCCACGGCATGGAAGGCGAGGTCGTCACGCTCCAGGACGCCTTCGTGTTCGACTACGGCCGCGGCTTCGACTCGGAGGGTCGCCTCCGCGGTCGGCTCGAGCCGACCGGGGTGCGTCCGCGCTTCGCGGAGCGGATCGCGGACCACGGCATCCAGCTGCCGATGTCGCTGTTCCACGTCCAGCACGACGACGTCCTTGGAGAGATCCGGTGAACCCCGTCGTGATGATCGCCGGGATCGTCCTGAGCCTCCTGGCGGTCCTCGCGCTGCTCTTCCTCGTGATCGCCCCGCCGCCGCCGCGCATCTCCGCCGACCGGAGGACCGCGCCGGGCGTCGAGCGGTCCACGTTCCTCAGCCGTGCCTCCACCAAGGCGACGGGCGCGGTCGACGAGGCGCTCTCGCGCGGGCGACGACGCCTGTTCGGCGAGCTCGAGCTCGAGCTCGCCGGCGTGAAGGCCACGCCGTCGCAGTTCTCGATCTACGTCATCTCGGCGGCGAGCTTCCTCGCGCTGATCGGCGCCATCCTCGGGCTGCTGAACGGCACGTCGATCTTCCTCGCGCTGTTCTTCGCCATCCTGGCCCCGGTCATCGCGAAGGTCGTGCTGATCTTCCGGACCAGCTCCCGGCAGGCGAAGTTCGCCGACCAGGTCGACGACGTGGTCCAGCTCATCGCCGGCGGCCTGCGCGCGGGGCACGGCCTCTCGCGCACGGTCGCCTCGATCGCCGCCGACGCCGACGCGCCGATGGGCGAGGAGCTCGCACGCGTCGTGAACGAGGCGCGACTGGGCCGGCCGCTCCCGCAGGCGCTGGCGATCGCCGCGCAGCGGATGAAGAGCAACGACTTCGAATGGGTCGCCCAGGCCGTGGCCATCAACGCCGAGACCGGCGGCAACCTCGCCGAGGTGCTCGACCAGGTCGGCCGCACCATCCGGGAGCGGAACCAGATCAGGCGGCACGTGCGGGCGTTGAGCGCCGAGGGGCGTCTCTCGGGGATCATCCTCGTCGCGCTGCCGATCGTGATGTTCTTCGTCTTCGGCTTCGTCCAGCCGAACTTCTACCCGACGTTCTTCGGCACCATCCTCGGACTGGTCGCGCTCGTCGTGGCCATCATCCTCCTGATCATCGGGACGATCTGGATCTCGGCCGTCGTGAAGGTGAAGTTCTGATGGAGTTCGGCATCGTCGCGTACATCGGCATCTTCAGCGTCGCGATCGGCATCGCCGTCTTCGTGTTCCTCCTGTTCCCCGGGCGAGCGCCCGTCAGCGACGAGACCGGCACCGACGGCGGCCCGCTCGTGCAGCAGTCGTCGATCGGCCGGCGGCTCGTCACCGCGGCGCCCGAGGGGTACATCGGCTGGTTCGAGAAGCAGATCGCCTACGCCGGCCGGCCGGTGGGCCTGACCGCCGCGAAGATCCTGCGGACGAAGATCATCCTCGGCATCGTGGGGATCGTCGTCGGGCTGCTGATCATGATGACTGGCTTCCACCCGCTGAAGCTCCTGCTCGCCATCGCCCTCACGCTGATCCTGTTCTTCTTCCCCGACGTGCGCATCTACGGCCGCGCGCACGAACGGCAGGAGCAGATCCGCCGCACCCTGCCCGACACGCTCGACCAGATGACCATCGCCGTCGAGGCCGGGCTCGGCTTCGACGCCGCGATGGGCAAGGCCGCGCGAGGCGGCAGTGGGCCGCTGGCCGAGGAGATGATCCGCGTGCTCCAGGACATGAGCCTCGGGCGCACGCGGCGCGACTCGTTCCACCAGCTCGAGTTCCGGACCAACGTCGAGGAGCTCCGTCGGTTCGTCCGGGCCGTCGTGCAGGCCGACATCTACGGCATCGCCCTCGGCGACGTGCTCCGAGTGCAGGCCGGCGAGATGCGGCTCAAGCGGCGCCAGCGCGCGGAGGAGCAGGCGCAGAAGGTCGGCATCAAGATCCTGTTCCCGCTCGTGTTCTGCCTGCTGCCCGTGCTGCTGATCGTGATCCTCACGCCGGCGATCCGGCAGATGCTCGACACCTTCAGCGGCGGCTGACGGTCGAGCGCGGAACCGCCCGCGGCATCCGCGCCTAGGCTGGCGGCATGGAGGGGGAACGCGCGATCGAGGCAACGGCGGCCGCCGCGGCGGCCGCCCCGAGCCCCGGCGCAACCGGCGCGATCGGCTGGACACCCGACATCCTCGGCCCCGACTTCGAGCAGCTCGTCCTGCCGCTCGGCGACGACGAGGAGGGCGAGGTCGTCGCGACGCTCGTGCGGCACCTCCCGGCACCGCGCGAGCCGCGGCGCGAACCGCGGTGGCGTTGGCCGTGGGCGTCGGCTCCGATGCCCGGGGCCCCGCCCGCGGCATCCGGCGCCGACGTGCTCTACGTGCACGGCTGGAGCGACTACTTCTTCAACCCCGAGATCGCCCGGTACTGGGCCGACGCGGGCGCCCGCTTCTTCGCGCTCGACCTGCGCAAGTACGGCCGCAGCCTGCGCGAAGGGCAGACCCCGGGGTACGTCAGCGACCTCGCGACGTACGACGCCGACCTCGAGGCCGCGCTCGCGGTCATGGACTCGGGGGACCGTCCGCTCATCATCATGGCGCACTCGACGGGCGGACTGACCGTCAGCCTCTGGGCGGCACGCAACCCCGGCCGGCTCGCCGCCCTCGTGCTGAACAGCCCGTGGCTCGAGTTCCAGCTCAGCTCGCTCGCGCGGCAGGCGATCTCGCCCGTGCTCGGCTTCCACGCCCGGGTCGCGCCGTCCACGCCGCTGCCGAACATCGATCGCGGCTTCTACGCGCGCTCGATCGCCCGCGACCTCGACGGCGAATGGGAGTACGACCGCGTGATGCGCCCCGACCGGGGGTTCCGACTGCAGCCGGCCTGGCTGACCGCCATCCTCGCCGGGCACGCGACCGTCAAGGCCGGCATCGACGTGGGCGCCCCCGTGCTGACGCTCCTCTCGAAGCGGTCGACCTTCCAGGCGCGGTGGGATGACGCGATGCTCGCGTCCGACACCGTGCTGGTGGTGGACGACATCGCCGAGCGCGCGCTGCGCCTCGGGCCGGAGGTCACCGTCGCGCGGATCGAGGGGGCGCTGCACGATGTCTTCCTCTCGCGCGAGCCGGCGCGGGCGGAGGCGTACGCGGCGATCACGCGCTGGCTGCGCGGATACGCGCCGAGCGCGCGGCCGTGAGTGGGGACCAAGCTGCGCCGGTTCGCCGCTCGGGCGCGGGCGAGAGCGCCGGCCGTGAGCGGCGGCCGGGCGGGCGGTGACGGTCGGCCGCTCGGGTGCGTGCGCGCCGAGGCCCCTGCTGCGGGTCGCGACCGCGACGCCTACTCGGCCGCCGTGTCGCCGTGCCGGTGCGCGACGCGCCATCCGCCCGCCTCGCGCCGGTACACCTGCGTGACCCGGAGCGTGTACGAGCGCGGGACCCCGTCGACCGAGACCGCGGTGTGCTCGAACGCGACCGTATGGGCGGCGTCGCCGTTCACGTCGAAGGCGAGGACCTCGATCTCGAAGCGCCGGCAGTCCGACATGCTGCGGCCCAGGAAGTCGAACAGCTCGTCCGTCTCGCGGAGTCCGATCGCGTTGCGCCACGCGCCGAGCACGCTCACCGGCTCGGTGCGCGACCAGAGCGCGCGCCGGGGCTCGGGGTCGCCGTCGTGGAGCGCACGCTCGGCATCGGTGAGGGGGCCGTGGACCCAGGCGAGGAACTCCTCGTGCGCCGTCATGGCCTCATGATGGGCGGCGACGGGATCACGCGCAAGCACCGCGAGGGTCGACGCCCCCGGCGCGGTCGTCAGCGGAAGTTGACGAACTGCAGGTCGACGTCGAGGTCGGCGGCCTTCAGCAGGCGGATGGTCTCCTGCAGGTCGTCGCGGCTTTTCGACGACACGCGCAGTTCGTCGCCCTGGATCTGCGACTTCACCGACTTCGGCGCCTCGTCGCGGATGAGCTTGCCGATCTTCTTCGCGTTCTCCTGCGAGATGCCGTCCTTCAGGGCGATCTCGATCCGGAACTCCTTGCCCGAGGGGTACGGCTCACCCGAGTCGAGCGACTTCAGCGAGATGCCGCGCTTGATGAACTTCGACTGCACCACGTCGAGCACCGCCTTGACGCGCTCGTCGGAGCTCGCCTTCAGCAGGATCTTCTCGCCCGACCACTCGACCGACGCGCCCACGCCCTTGAAGTCGTAGCGCTGCTCGACCTCCTTGCGGGCCTGGTTGACGGCGTTCTCCGCCTCCATCTTGTCGACCTTGCTCACGATGTCGAACGTCGAATCAGCCATGCGCGCCAGTCTAGCGACGGGTCGAGCGGATGCCACGGGGCGGGCTCTGCCCGATCCTTCCCTCCCTCCCTCCCTCCCTCCCTCCCTCCCTCCCTCCCTCCACGCCTCGAAGGGAGGTTTGCGCGTGCGAGCGAGGTCCGAGAGCCACCTCAGGCGCGGAAACCTCACTTGGAGGCGGGCGGTTCGCGCCCGCGACCGGTCCTCCACCGGTGGCAGCGCGGTACGTCTCACCACACCGGGGCGGGAGCACCCGCCGGGCGGGGCGGGTCGAGTCCCATGATCGAGGGGTGACCGATCCGCTCCCCAGCACTGAACACGGCCTCGTCCTCGCCCGCGACCTGCGCGCCGCCGGGCGGGACGCCGAGCTCTACGCGGCCGTCCGGGCCGGCTCGCTCGAGCGCGTTCGTCGCGGGGCCTACCGCGTGCCCGACCCCTCCGAGTCATCCATGCCCGCATCGAAGGTCGCCGCACTCCGGTATCGGGCGTCGGTCCACGCTGCCGCCGAGGCGCTGCACCGCCCGACCTTCACAGGCCATTCCGCGGCGGCCCTCGCAGGACTCCCCATCGTCGGGCCGTGGCCGTCGCACGTCGTGGTGTTGTCCCGCGACGGCCTCGGGAGCCGGCGACCCGGCGTCGTGTCCGTCGGACGTCCTGCCGAGCTCGATGTCGGAGCGACCGATGGTTGCGCGACGACCGCCATCGAGTTCACCCTGATCCAACTGGCGAAGCAGGCGCCGCTGGCGGCCGCGCTCGTCGCGACGGATGCCGCGCTCCACGTCCCGCGTGGCGCCCAGGCCGGCGCGCCCCTCACCACCCTCGACGCGCTCCGCGCCGAGCACGAGCGGCTCGGGCGGTATCCGGGGTGCCGCCGCGTCGACGCGGTGCTCGCCCGGGCCGTGACCGACGCCGAGTCGCCGCTCGAGACCATGAGCCGTCTGGTCATCGAGGAGTTCGGCTTCCCGATCCCGGTGCTCCAGCATCGGGTTCAGCTGCCGGATCTCGGGCGGCACGCCGACCTCGACTTCTACTGGCCCCGGCACGACGTCGCGGCGGAGGCGGACGGCGACGGCAAGTACCTCGGCGCGGGCGATGTCGCGGCCACGGCGAGGAGCGTCATCCGTGAGAAGCAGCGAGAGGACGCGATCCGGCGCGCGGTTCGCGGGTTCGCGCGCTGGGACTGGAAGGACATGTGGTCGAGGGAACCGCTCCGCGCGCGGCTGGTCGCGGCCGGCCTTCCCGTGGTCCGCGCTCCCGTCCGCCTGATCACGCTGAGGTGAGCACGCGCCGCTCGAAGCGAGGGTTCTGCGCCTGAGCGAAAGTTCCGTGTCGCACTCAGACGCGGAAACCTCGCTTGGAACCAGCGGCACCCGTGGGGCGGCACGGTCGAGCGGATGCCGCGGGGCGGCGGTGTGCGCGACGCGCCCGCCCCGCGGCATCCGGCCCTACTTGATCGAGCCCCGCGTCACGCCGGAGATGACCCACCGCTGGCTGAAGATGTAGATGATCAGCAGCGGCGCCATCGCCATGAGGTACGACGCGAACGCGACGGTGTAGTCGACGTTGAACTGGCCCTGGAACACGTACTGCACGAGCGGCAGCGTGCGCCAGGCCGGGTCGGTCAGCACGACGAGGGGCATGATGAAGTCGTTCCACGCCCACACGCACGTGAGGATGCCGACCGTCGCGTTCATCGGCATGAGCAGCGGGAAGATGATCTGCCAGAACACGCGCCAGGTGCCTGCGCCGTCCACCCGAGCCGCCTCGTGCTGTCGGGCGAGGGGGTGCGCCTGTGGGAGGTCGCGGGCGGCACGGCGCTCGCCGCGCTCGCCGCCGACCGCGACCCCGAGGCGACCCCGGTCACGGTGCACGTCGACGACGCCGGATTCGGCTCGTGGGCACGCGTGGCGGCGGCCGTCGCCATCCAGGGCGCGCTCGCGCGCCTGCGCCTGCCCGCCTGACGCGCGCCGCGCGCCGCGCGTCCCCTTCCGCCGCCCCTTTCGCTCGCACTCCTGCGGTTCGAAGTGAGGTTTCTGCGTGTGAGTGAGGTACGAGAGCTGCCTCGACCGCAGAAACCTCACTTCGAGGCGGAAGGAGGGAGGAAGACCGGGAAAAGGAGGAGGAAGAGAGGCGGGAGGCGGGCGTCAGGCCTCGGGAGGGGTCGCGGTGGACGAGCGCACGCGCAGCTCGAAGGGCAGTTGCGTGGTCGAGGCGCCGGGCGCGGCATCCGGACCGGGCTCGAGCTGCTCCATCAGGATCTCGACCGCCATCTCGCCCTGCCCGCGCGGGAACTGCGCCACCGTCGACAGTCCGAAGAAGTCGGAGAGGTCGTAGTCGTCGATGCCGACGATCGACACGTCGCGCGGGACCACGAGGCCGAGGTCGCGCGCGGCGAGGATCGACCCGATCGCCATCTCGTCGGATGCCGCGAAGATGGCCGTCGGCCGGTCGTGCGGGCGCCCGAGCAGCTGCTTGGCCGCGTGGTACCCGCCGGCGATCGTGAAGTCGGCCGGAGCGAAGAGCGACGGGTCGGGCTCGACCCCGACGTCGCGGAGCGCCGCCTCGTAGCCGAGGCGACGGTTGGTGGGGAGGTGGAAGTCGAGGTCGAACTCGAGGTCGCCGCCGATGTGCGCGATGCGCCGGTGCCCGAGCGCGATGAGGTGCTCGGTCGCGAGTCGTGCCACCGCGACGTCGTCGATCGTCAGCGTGCGCACGCCCGGGATGGGCCCGCCGACCCCGACGAGGGGCTTGCCGAGGTCGTGCAGGCGCTGGACCTCGTGCTCGGTGAGCTCGAGCGAGACGGCGATCACCGCGTCCACCCGCTGCCGCAGCAGGAAGTGCTCGAAGACACTCGACCGCTCGCGGCCGTCGCCCGAGAGGTTGTAGAGGGTGAGGTCGTAGCCCCGGCGCAGCAGCGCCTGCTGGGCTCCCTCGAGCACCGATGAGAAGAACCACCGGTTGAGGAACGGGATCACCACGCCGATGTTGCGCGTGCGCCCCGACGCGAGGCTCGACGCGTTCGACGAGACGACGTAGCCGAGGAGCGCCGCCGCCTCCTCGACCTTCGCCTTCGAGGCGGGGGAGACGTGGCCGCGCCCGCTCAGGGCACGCGAGACCGTCGCGGTGGAGACCCCCGCGAGCTTCGCCACTTCCTCGATGCCGGCCATCGCTCCTCGCCCGCCGCGGACTGCCCGGGATGCAGGCCGGCGGCACCCGATCCTATCGCCGCCCGGAGTGGCGCATTGCCGTGCCCCGCGTACTGGGGTAGGAAAGCAGGGTTCAGGGCTGGTCCGGTCGGGGGAGCAGGCTCGCCCACCGACGCAATGGAAGGGAAGACCGCGTGAAGTGGGTCAAGCGCATCCTCGTGGGGCTCGCCATCGTGTTCGCCCTCTTCTACATGGTCACACGCCCGGAGGACGCGGCCGACGCCGTGCAGGGGGCGGTCGAAGCCGTGTGGAACGGCGTCGAGGCGGTGGGACGCTTCTTCACGACGCTCGCGGCGGCGTGACGGCGAACGGATGCCGCCGGTGACGCCGCACGCACGGAGCCTCTTCGACCCGCGGGTCGAGCGGTTCCTCATCGCCGACGAGGGCGAGGTGATCGTCGACGAGGTCGCCAAGCACTGGGCGGCGATCGTGAAGCCGGTGATGCTCCTCGTCGCGGCGATCCCGGTGCTGCTCATCGCGTTCTTCGTCCCACCCCAGGCCTGGTGGCTGCCGGCGCTCGCCGCCCTGGTGCTCGCCGGCTGGGGCATGTGGCGCATCCTGCAGGCGCAGATGGATCGCTTCGTCATCACCAACATGCGCGTGTTCCGCGTGCACGGCATCCTCACCCAGAACATCGCGACGATGCCGCTCGCGCGCATCCTCGACATCTCGGTGCACCGGCCGGTGCTCGGCCGCGTGTTCGGCTTCGGGCACTTCGTGTTCGAGTCGGCGGCCCAGACGCAGGGGCTGAAGGAGATCCGGTACGTCGGCGCGCCCAACGAACGCGACCTCACCATCCAGCGCGTGATCGCCCGCGCGGGCCTGCGCGGGCCCGTCCGCAACGCCACCCAGCCCCAGCCGGCCGTCGCCCCCGGCGCGTTCCGGCCCCCGGTCCGGTACCCCGACCAGGTCCGCGACGAACGCCGCGACGAGCTCGGCCCGAACGACACGATGCCGATCCACCTGTGAGCGGATGCCGCGCTGCGGGCTGCCGCGACGCGGCGACCGGACGCCCGGGCGCGGGCCCTGCGCCATCCGCTCGCCTCGATTTCTCGACACGCCGTCGCTTGGGTATCCTTGTGTGGCCCCCGGTCGTGTGAACAACGTGGCCGGGTGTACGGCGAGTTACCCAAGCGGCCAAAGGGATCTGACTGTAAATCAGCTGTCTACGACTTCGGGGGTTCGAATCCCTCACTCGCCACATCGCGAAGCCCCGGTCCGCCGGGGCTTCCGTCGTCTGCGGGGCGTAGCGTGGGGGCATGACGCCTGACGCCGGCCACGCGGCATCCGCCGACCTGCTCTCGATCGCGCGACGCATCGCCCTCTCGGTCGCCGAGACCGCCCTGGAGGAGCGACGGCGGGGCATCGAGGTCACGGCGACGAAGTCGACCCCGACCGACGTGGTGACCGCGGTCGACCGCGACACCGAGGAGCGGATCCGGTCGATGATCCTCGATGCGCGACCCGACGACGGCATCTTCGGCGAGGAGGACGACACCCATGTCGGCACGAGCGGCCTGAACTGGGTCGTCGATCCGATCGACGGCACCGTGAACCTGCTCTACGACATCCCGGCGTGGTCGGTGAGCATCGGCGTCGTCGACGGGCCGCCCGATCCGGCGCACTGGAACGCGCTCGCCGGGGTCGTCGTGAACCCGGTCTCCGGTGAGGTGTTCTCCGCGGCATCCGGGGGAGGGGCCCACTTGGGCGACCGCGCGTTGCGGGTCAACGACGACGTGGCGTTGTCGCACGCGCTCGTCGCGACCGGCTTCGGCTACTCGGTCGAGCGGCGTCGCAGCCAGGCGGCGGCGCTGCTGCACGTGCTGCCGCGCATCCGCGACATCCGCCGCATCGGCTCGGCCGCGCTCGATCTCTCCGCAGTCGCGGCGGGCCGGCTCGACGCGTTCTACGAGCAGGGCCTGAACCCGTGGGACCACGCCGCCGGAGCGCTCATCGTGCGCGAGGCCGGCGGCCGCGTGGGCGGGCCGGACGGCGGCCGTGAGAGCGAACGACTGGTGCTCGCGGCGGCGCCGTCGCTGTACGACGCGCTCGACGCGCTGCTGCGCGACGCGGGCGTGCCGGCCGACTGAGCGGCGGCCCGGCCGGCAATGCGATCTGCGCCCGGACCGGGCCGGACGTGGCGAACCGGCCATGGACCGGTTACGCTTTACCGATCCGTGACCTCGGCCGGCGGCCGGGACTCATGGCCAACTCGTCCCCCGAAACCCGAGCCGAAAGCCCCCAACGTGCCCGAGTTCCCCCTCGTGCCCGACGAATCCACGCCAGGCACCCAGGCCCATTCGCGGCCTGAGCGACCCCTGACGCGTCGCGAGTTGCGGGACCGCACGACTCCTCCGGCCGAGCCGGCCGGCCCCCGAGCCGGCAGCGACTCGGCCGTCGGCGTCTCCGGGACGAGGTCGTTCGAATCGTTGCTGCCGGCGCGGGGCGTGGGAGCGCCGGTGTCGCCGGTGTCGACGCCGCTGCCGCCGCGCGTGGCACCGGCACCCGCTTCGCCGACGTCGTCCTCGACCGCGCCGGTCTCACCCTCGCGAGCGGATGCCACGGGCCCGCTCCGTCCGCGCGACCGCCGGGCGCCGTCCGACTCGCACGCGATGCCCGTGCCGGGCGCCGCTTCCGCGGCGCGGCCGCCGGCCGCGTCCGCCCCGGCCTCGAACACCGGTGAGCTGACCCCCCGCCGGCTGCGCCGCGATCCGGCGCAGCAGACCGGCGGAATCGCTCCGGCGGCACCGCCCGCCGGATCGCCGCGCCCGGAGTCGGGCGGCCAGGTGCCGTCGCAACCCTCGATCCGGCCGCGCTCCGCGCCGGCGCCGCACTCGCAGGTCGGGGCCGAGCATGGCCAGCCCGCGCGGGAGTGGAACCGCGCGGCGAATCCGCCGTCGGCGCCCCATGGCCGTGCGCCCGCCTCGGAGGCGTCCCGTCCGCAGCAGCCGCAGCGCCGTGCCGAGGTTCCGTCCCCGCCCTCCGTCCAGGCGCGGCCGCTGCCGCACCAGCGTCAGCCGCTGCCGCACGAGCTGCAGCAGCAGGAGCCGCTCCAGCAGGAGCCGCTCCGCCGGCAGCCGCTGCCGCAGGACCAGCCGCAGCCGCAGCTGCGTCGGCCCACGCAGTCGCAGTCGCACCCCACGGCCGGGCAGCCCCGGCCCGAGTCCGTGCGCCGGCCCCGCGGCGCGGAGGCCCTCGATGCCGACCGGCCGCGCGACCCGCGCGCCGACTCCACCGCCGACCTCTCCGCGGTGCTCGCCGCCGCGGTCGACGCCGCACACGCCCCGGCCGGGCACGAGTACCGCGAGTTCGACGTCGAGCCGCAGCCGACCCGTGCGCCCGCACGAACCCCTCGACGCGACGCCCCTGAGGATCGCACCGCGCGCGCCGACGCGGCCGCCGGCCGCCGGCACTCGGCCCCGGAAGCGCGTCAGACCGAGCGCGATCCCCGCGCCGTCGCCGCGGATCCGGGTCCGCAGCGGCCGCAGGAGCAGCGCGCGCCCGGTCGCCGCACGCCGGCCGACGTCGCGGACCGCCCGGCCGTCGCGGACCGCCCGGCCGACCGGCCCGCATCGGCGGCTCCGGCCGCCACGCCGCCGGTCCCGCGCCGCGCGAACCCCGCGCCTGCGACTCGCCCCGCCGGGGCGGCCGCGGCCGCATCGCGCCCCGCACGGCGGCGCTCGCTCCGCCGGGCGCTCACGAGCCGCTTCGCCAGCACCGTCGCCATGGGATTCGTGGCGCTGCTCGCGGTCGCGACATCCGTGCCGTCGCTCTCGCTGCTCTCGCCCGCCGACGTCCAGGCGATGGCGCTCGGCGACACCACCGCCGTCACGATCGACGGCCAGCGCGTCGAGATCACCGGCGACAGCGCCACGGCGATGATCGGCCGGGAGGACTACCAGGCGCAGACGATCGAGGAGTACGCCCGCGCGGCCGGCATCCGGCCCGAGGCCACCTTCACGAACAACCCGCTGGGCACGATCCAGTGGCCCTTCGCGGTCGGCGTGCACATCGGCGACCGCTTCGGGTACCGGAACTGCGCGGGCTGCTCGACCAACCACCACGGCCAGGACTTCAACCCGGGCGACGGCGCCGAGATCCAGTCGATCGCCGACGGCGTCGTGTCGGTCTCCACCGACTCCGGTGGATCGCTCGGCGCCGTGGTGATGGTCGACCACGTCATCGACGGGCAGACCATCACGAGCGTGTACGCGCACATGCAGTACGGCACGCGCCGTGTCGAGGTCGGCGACGTGGTCGAGGTGGGCGACGTGCTGGGCAACACGGGCAACACGGGCATGTCGACCGGGCCGCACCTGCACTTCGAGATCCGTATCGGCGGCGTCGGCGGATACTGGGTCGACCCGCTCGAGTGGCTCTGGGCCAACACCAACTGACGGATGCCGCGGGCCCGTGCCCGCCGCCGAGCCGCGCGCCCGTGCCCACCGCCGCGCGCCCGTGCCCACCGCAGTGCGCCCGTCGCATCCAGACTCGGCGCGCCCGCGACGCTCGCCGCGCGCGATCCCGTCCCGTCCCGCCCGACGGGAGGTTTCTGCGCCCGAGTGAGGTCTGAGAGTTCCCGCGAGCGCAGAAACCTCCCGTTGGCCGGGCGAACGGGGCGAGCGGGACGGGCGGGACGGTGCGGCACAACGCGAACGGGGCGGGACGGGCGCGCGGCACGGGCGAGCGGGGCGGGACGGGGCGGCGCAACGCGAGGGGGGCGGATGCCGCAGCATGCGCCCCCCCTCGCCGTGCGCGAAGGCTACGTGCGCAGCCAGACGGTCGTGTCGCCCGGCAGTTCGCCGCCCGAGACGTCCTCGCTGGCGAGCAGGACGTCGCCCGCCGGCATCGGGATCGGGTCGGAGCCGGTGTTGCCGATCACGACGACCGACCCGTTCCGGAACGCGAGCACGTCGTCGGCGAAGCCGTCGAGCCACACGACGGCGCCGGTCGCGAGCGATTCCGTTCGGCGGATGCGGAGCGCGGCGCGGTAGAGCTCCAGCGTCGAACCGTCGACGCCGCGCTGCCGGTCGCGGGCGAGCGAGGCCCACTCCGCGGGCTGCGGCAGCCACGCGGCATCCGTCGGACCGAAGCCGTAGGACGGGGCGTCGGCCTCCCAGGGGATGGGCACGCGGCATCCGTCGCGGCCGTAGCGCTCGCCGTCCGTGCGGAACCAGGTCGGGTCCTGGCGGGCCTCGTCGGGCAGGTCGATCGCCTCGGGGAGGCCGAGCTCCTCGCCCTGGTAGATGTAGGCCGAGCCGGGCAGCGCGAGCATGACCGCGGTCGCGGCACGGGCGCGGCGGAGGCCCACGACCGGGTCGGGCAGGCCGGGGCTCTTCGGGCCGATGCCGTGGCCCTGCAGGCTGTCGGCGCGCAACGCCAGGCGCGAGGCGTGGCGGATCACGTCGTGGTTCGAGAGCACCCAGGTCGACGGGGCGCCGACCGCAGCGAAGGTCTCGATCGAGTGGTCGATGACGGCGCGGAGCGCGGCCGCCTCCCACGGCGTCTCGAGGTAGGCGAAGTTGAACGCCTGGTGCATCTCGTCGGGCCGCACCCACTTCGCGACGCGCGTGAGCGGGTCGACCCACGCCTCGGCGGCGAGGATGCGCTCGCCGTCGTACGAGTCGAGCAGCGCCCGCCAGTCGCGGTAGACCTCGTGCACGCCGTCCTGGCCCCAGTACGGTGCGCCGTCGCCCTCGTCGTGGATCTCCGGTTCGAGCGGCACGCCGGCCTCGAGGCCGTGGGCGTTGCCGCCCATCGAGCCCGCGTCGGCGGGCGGGGTGTAGTCGGGCAGGCCGTCGGCCTTGATCAGGCCGTGCGCCACGTCGACGCGGAAGCCGTCGACGCCGCGGTCGAGCCAGAACCGGAGGATTCGGCGGAACTCCTCGCGCACCTCCTCGTTGGTCCAGTCGAAGTCGGGCTGCGAGCTGTCGAAGATGTGGAGGTACCACTGGCCGGGGGTGCCGTCGGGTTCGACGACCCGCGTCCACATCGGCCCGCCGAAGACGGACTGCCAGTTGTTGGGCGGCAGTTCGCCGTGCGCGCCCCTGCCCTCGCGGAAGACGTAGCGGGCGCGCTCGGGGCTGCCGGGTGCGGCGGCGAGGGCCTGCTGGAACCACATGTGCTGGTCGGACGAGTGGTTCGGCACGAGGTCGACGATGACCTTGAGGCCGAGCCGGTGCGCCTCGGCGAGCATCTCGTCGAAGTCCGCGAGCGTGCCGAAGAGGGGGTCGACGTCGCAGTAGTCGGCGACGTCGTAGCCGCCGTCCTTCTGCGGCGAGGCGTAGAACGGCGAGAGCCAGACGGCGTCGACGCCGAGGTCGGCGAGCTCGGGAAGCCGGGAGCGGATGCCGGCGAGGTCGCCCATGCCGTCGCCGTTCGCGTCGGCGAACGACCGGGGGTAGATCTGGTAGATCGCGGCGGTGCGCCACCATTCGGAAGTCATGAGGAACGATCCTAAGTCAGCTGGGGGATTTCTGAAAGCGTTTGCAGACTGCAGCAGCCCGCGCATTCCTGTGTAAACGGTATCGAAGCGATAACGCCGAGTTGTCAATGCGACGCTGACAGGGTATACCTGAAACCGCTTGCAATCACGATGCGAGCGACATCCAACGGAAGAACGGCCTTTCGAGCACGGTGCGAGTCACCAGGCGAAGGCGCCGATCTCACGCACACTGAGAAGGGCACACACCAATGCGGGTGAACAAGAAGAGCCTGTTCGCGGCCGGCGCCGTCGCCGTCGTCGCGACCCTGGGTCTCGCGAGCTGCGCGAGCGGCGACGCCGACAACGGCGACAACGGAGCTTCGGCCGAGGGCGGCACGCTGACCGTCTGGGTCGACGCCGAGCGCGTCGACGCGGTCCAGCCGGCCGCCGACGCCTACTCCGAGGAGACCGGCGTCGAGGTCGAGATCGTCGGCAAGGACGTCGCCACGATCAAGGACGACTTCATCCAGCAGGTCCCGACCGGCGAAGGCCCCGACATCACCATGGGCGCGCACGACTGGCTGGGCGAGCTCTCGACCAACGGCGTCGTCGCGCCGCTCGAGCTCGGCGACTCCGCCGGCGACTACCTCGATGTCGCGATCAACGCCGCGACCTACGAGGGCACCGTCTACATGCTCCCCTACGCGGTCGAGAACATCGCGATCCTGCGCAACGCCGACCTCGTCCCCGAGGCCGCGGCCAACTTCGACGACATGATCGCCAAGGGCCAGGCCGCCGGCCTCGACAAGCCGTTCGTGGTCGAGCAGGGCGCCGAGGGCAACCCCTACCACCTCTACCCGTTCCAGACGGCGTTCGGCGCCCCGGTCTTCGGCACCAACGACGAGGGCTACGACCCCACCGACCTCCAGCTCGGCAGCGCGGGCGGCGTCGAGTTCGCGAACTGGCTCGGCAGCCAGGGCAAGAACGGCGCCGGCAACTTCAACACCGACATCGACGGCGACATCGCCAAGCAGTCGTTCCTCGACGGCACCGCGGCCTTCTGGCTGACCGGTCCGTGGAACCTCAGCGCTGCGACCGACGCGGGCATCAACGTCGCGATCGACACGATCCCCAGCCCGACCGGTGAGCCCGCCTCGCCGTTCGCCGGCGTCAAGGGCTTCTTCGTGAGCTCGGAGTCGGACAACAAGGTCGCCGCGAACGACTTCCTGGTGAACTACATCGGCACCGAAGAGGTCCAGCTCGACCTGTTCGAGGCCGGCAACATCCTGCCCGCGCTCTCGGCCGCTGCCGAGACCGCGTCGAGCGACCCGATCATCGAGGGCTTCGCTGCCGTCGGTGCCGAGGCCGTTCCGATGCCCGCCATCCCCGCCATGGGTTCGGTGTGGCAGTACTGGGGCATCGCCGAGGCCTCGATCATCAACGGCGAGGACCCGGCCGCGACGTGGGAGAAGCTCACGGCCGACGTCCAGGCTGCGATCGACGCCAAGTAGCGAATGAGCGCTCCGGGCCGGACGTCCACGCGACATCCGGCCCGGAGCACTCCCGTTCCACCGGAGGACCGAGCAGGATGGGCAGCATGATCGACGAGGACGTCACGGCCACCGCCGAGGCCACGAAGAAGCCGACGAAACGGCAGCGCCAGGCGGCGGGGATCGCCGACGCGGCATCCGGCAGCATGAAGGCGTTCATCGTCAAGCTCGTGCTGATGGGCCTCGTCGACGCGATCGCGGTCTACGCGGTGTTCATCCTCGCCATGCAGCGCGAGTGGCTCGTGCTCGGCGTGATTGTCGCCGTCACCGCCATCGTCAACTGGATCTACTTCTCCCGCCGGCGCCTCCCCGCCAAGTACCTCACGCCCGGCATCATCTTCCTCTCGCTCTTCCAGGTGTTCGTGCTCCTCTACACGGGGTACGTCGCCTTCACGAACTACGGCACCGGCCACAACGGCTCCAAGGAGCAGGCCGTGAGCTCTCTCATGGCCGCATCGCTCGAGCGCGTGCCCGACTCGCCGACCTACAAGGTCACCGTGGTCGACCAGCTCGGCACCCTCGGCCTCCTGGTCACCGATCCCGACGGCGACGTGCAGCTCGGCACGATGGAGCAGCCCCTCGCCGAGGTCGACGCCGAGATGGACGGCGGCAAGGCCGTCGCCACCGAGGGGTGGACGACGCTGAGCTTCGGCGAGGTCATCCAGCGCACCGACGAGATCACCGAGCTCGCGGTGCCCGCCTCCGACGATCCCAACGACGGCGCCCTCCGCACCCCGGACGGCTCCAACGGCTACCTGTACACCTCGAACCTCGAGTACGACGAGGCGGCCGGCACCATGACCGACCTCTCCACCGGCACGGTCTACTCCGACATCGGCACCGGCGCGTTCGTCGCCGAGGACGGCGACGAGCTGCGGCCCGGCTGGCAGATCGTCGTCGGGTTCGACAACTTCATCCGCGCGGTCACCGACCCGCGCCTGGCCGGCCCGCTCGTGTACGTCACGCTCTGGACCTTCGCGTTCGCGCTCATCTCGGTCGCCTCGACGTTCTTCCTCGGCCTGTTCCTGGCCATCACCTTCAACGACATGCGGATGCGGGGCCGCAAGGCCTACCGCATCGCGATGATCCTCCCGTACGCCATCCCGTCGTTCCTGTCGGCGCTGGTGTGGGCGGGCATGATGAACGAGAGCTTCGGGTTCATCAACCAGGTGCTCCTGGGCGGGGCCTCGGTGCCCTGGCTCACCGACCCGTTCGTCGCGAAGATCTCGGTGCTCATCGTGAACCTGTGGCTCGGGTTCCCCTACATGTTCCTCGTCTGCCTCGGCGCGCTGCAGTCGATCCCCGACGACGTGCAGGAGGCCGCCACGGTCGACGGCGCGAGCTCGTGGAACGTGTTCCGCCTGATCAAGCTGCCGCTGCTCCTCGTGAGCGTCGCACCGCTGCTGATCGCGTCGTTCGCGTTCAACTTCAACAACTTCAACGTCATCTACATGTTGACCAACGGCGGCCCGCGCGACACCGGCGCCCCGATCCCGGTCGGCTTCACCGACATCCTGATCTCGATGGTCTACAAGGTGGCGTTCACCGGCCAGACCCGCGACTACGGGCTCGCGTCGGCGTACTCGATCATCATCTTCATCGTGGTCGCGGTGATCTCGATCATCGCCTTCCGTCGCACCAAGTCGCTCGAGGAGATCAACTGATGACCGACCAGCGTCCCGTCCCCGGCACCGAGACCGGCCTCCTCGAGGGCGAGATCGTCGAGGAGCGCGCCGCCGTCAAGGCCGGCGGCGACCCCGAGCTCGAGCGCACCGTCACGCCCAAGCGTCCCTTCAACCTCGCGCGCTGGTTCAAGGCCACCGGATGGCGCCACCTGGTCGGGCTCGTCATGGTCGCGTTCGCGCTCTTCCCGATCGTGTTCGTCATCTCGTCGTCGCTCAATCCGACCGGCACGCTGACGGGCTCGAACGCCCTCTTCTCGCAGATCGGCTTCGACGCCTACGCACGGATCCTGACCAACCCGCAGGTGCCGTTCACGACGTGGTTCGCGAACACGATCATCATCGCGGGCGTCACGGCGATCCTGACGGTCTTCCTCGGCGCGCTGGCCGCCTACTCGTTCTCGCGCATGCGGTTCACCGGCCGCCGGTTCGGGCTCATCTCGATCGTCGTGATCCAGATGTTCCCGCAGATGCTCGCCGTGGTCGCCATCTTCCTGGTGATGACGGCGATCAGCGACTGGTTCCCAGCGATCGGCCTGAACACGCACATCGGCCTCATCATGGTCTACCTCGGCGGCGCGCTCGGCGTGAACACGTACCTCATGTACGGCTTCTTCAACACGATCCCGTCGTCGATCGACGAGGCGGCGAAGATCGACGGCGCCGGCCACGCGCGCATCTTCTTCACGATCATCCTGCGCCTGGTCGCACCGATCCTCGCCGTCGTCGCCCTCCTGTCGTTCATCTTCTCGGTGAACGAGTACGTGGTCGCGTCGGTCATCCTCATCGACACCGAGAAGCAGACCCTCGCGGTGGGCCTCGTGAAGCTCGTCTCCAACCCGCGCTACGCGGACTGGGCGGCGTTCTCGGCCGGCGCGGTCATCGCGGCGCTGCCGGTGGTGCTGCTCTTCCTCTACCTGCAGAAGTACATCGTCGGCGGCCTCACCGCCGGCGCCGTGAAGTAGCCACCGGTTCCGGCGAACGGATGCCGCGCGCGGGTCGCCCGCGACGCGGCATCCGTCGTCTCGGGCGCTAGCATGTCGCTCGCCCCCGCGTTCCCGTCCCCACCCCTCGGAGCCCCCATGGACACCCCTGCACCCGTTCCGCCCGCCCCGTCGCCGACGCTCCCGCTGCCGCTCGGCGCGACCCGGCCCGACGGATCGCCCGACTCCGTCGCCACGCAGGTCGCCGCGTACGGACCGGGCGTCCCGTCGCCCTACGCCGTGGCCCCTGCCTGGGCTCCGCCCGCGCCCCCGCACAACGTGCTCGCGTGGGTCTCGTTCGGACTCGCGATCGGCGGCGTCCTCTTCGGGCTGCTCGCGACGATCCCCGCGATCGTCTGCGGTCACCTCGCCCGGCGGCAGATCGCCGAGCGCGGCGAGGCCGGCGGTCCCGCAGCGCTCGCCGGGCTCATCATCGGCTACGCGCTGACCGCGTTGATCGTGCTCGGAATCGGGCTCTACGTGCTCCTGCTGGTCTTCATGATCACCGCCGCGGGCGCCTCGTCGGGCGTGGGATCGGGCATCTGACGCACGATTTCTTGCACGCGCCCGGCGGTGATATCCTCGTGTGGTTGCCGCGAGAGCGGCACTGCCCCGATAGCTCAGTGGTAGAGCACTTCCATGGTAAGGAAGGGGTCGTCAGTTCAATCCTGACTCGGGGCTCTGGTTCCTCCGGCTCGGCCGGGGAAGCCTCGCGGCGGGGTAGCTCAGGTGGTTAGAGCACACGGCTCATAATCGTGGTGTCGCGGGTTCGAGTCCCGCCCTCGCTACACATCTCCGGCTCGGATCCGACGCGGATCCGAGCCGTTCCGCGTCTTCGGGGCATTCCCGCCCCGGGTCGACGCCGCCGGCCCGGTCGGGAATGCCGGCGCCGCGGACGCGTTGGCCTCAGGCAGGGGCACGCTCGCCGGCCGGCCCCGGCGAGGAGGACACGTGACCGAGCAGACCGCCGTCGGGCTGCGCTCCGAGCGCGGACCCGTGCTGGCCGCGCTCATGCTGTGCACGGGTCTCGTCGCCATCGAGGCGACGATCCTCGCGACGGCCGTGCCCTCGATCGTGGCCGACATCGGCGGATTCGCGCAGTTCCCCTGGCTGTTCTCGATCTACCTGCTCGCCCAGGCGGTCTCGGTCCCCGTGTACTCGAAGCTCGCGGACACCGTCGGGCGCAAGCCGATCATGCTCGTGGGCATCGGCGCCTTCCTCGTCGGCTCGATCCTCGCCGGCTTCGCCTGGGACATGACCTCCCTCATCGTGTTCCGCGCGATCCAGGGCCTCGGCGCGGGCGCCGTGCTGCCGGTCTCGATCACGATCACCGGCGACATCTACACGGTGCGCGAGCGCGCGCGGGTGCAGGGCTACATCGCGAGCGTCTGGGCGGCGTCATCCGTCATCGGACCCTCGCTCGGCGGCCTGTTCGCCGAGTACCTGACGTGGCGGTGGATCTTCTTCGTCAACATCCCGCTCAGCCTCATCGCGGCGTGGATGCTGGTCCGCAACTACCACGAGACCGTCGAACGGCGCAGGCACCGCATCGACCTCGCGGGCGCCGCCGTGCTCACGGTCGGGCTCACGCTGCTGATCCTCGCCATCCTCGAGGGCGGCCAGGCGTGGGCGTGGACCTCCTGGCAGAGCCTGGGCGCGTTCTCCGTCGCGGCGCTCCTCCTCGCGGTGTTCGTGATGATCGAGCGTCGGGCGGCCGAGCCGGTGCTGCCGCTCTGGCTCTTCTCGAGACGGCTCATCATCACCACGTCGCTCGTCTCGCTCGGCGTCGGTGCGGTGCTGATCGGCCTCACGTCCTACGTGCCGACCTTCCTCGAGGTGTCGGCGGGCACGTCGCCGCTGGTGTCCGGGCTCGCGGTCGCCGCCCTCACGCTGGGCTGGCCGATCTCCGCGTCGCAGTCCGGGCGGCTCTACCTGCGCATCGGGTTCCGGAACACGGCGTTCGTCGGGCTGGCCGTCGCGGTGCTCGGAGCGGCGGGGCTGATCGCCGCCACGATCGTCCCGAATCCGCTGACGACCGCGCTCGCGTGCTTCGTCGTGGGGCTCGGGCTCGGGCTCGTCGCCTCGCCGACGCTCATCGCCGCGCAGTCGTCGGTGCCGTGGTCCGAGCGGGGGGTCGTGACCGGCGCGAACATGTTCCTGCGATCGATGGGCAGCGCCGTCGGCGTCGCGGTCTTCGGCGCCGTCGCGAACGACGTGATCGCCCGGTCCGGGCTCGGGCCGCACTCGGCCGCCGCGATCCAGGATGCCTCCGCCGCGGTCTTCACCGGGGTGGCGATCGCCGCCGTCGCGACGATCGGCGGCGCGATCGCGATGCCGCGCGCCCGGGTGGACGACATCGAGCACCGGCCCGCGGAGCAGGCGGAGCCCGCCGCCGGCGCCTGAGCGAGCGCGGTTCGACCCGGCGCTAGCGGATGGAGCGCCCCGCGTCGACCACCTGCGACCGACCCGTCGCCCGACCTACCGTGGTGGGGGAGGTGCGCTCGGATGGACGTGCAGAAGGACCTCGACCGCCCGCCGGCGACGGGTGGACGTGCGACGGATGCGCCGGAGGCACCCCGCTCGGAGGGGGCGGCCGCGGCAGTCCGCACGCCGGCGCCCGCCCCGACCCGCCGGGAGGCGCGCGCGGCCGCCGACGCGCGCCAGCGCCCCGAGGCGGAGCGCATGAACGCCGCGGAGCAGCTCGCCGAACGCCTCGACAAGCCGATGGGGATCCTCGGCATCGTCTTCCTGTTCGTCGTGCTCGGGCAGGTGCTGGCGCAGGATCCGACGCTCGTGACCGTGTTCTCGGTCCTGGGCTGGATCTTCTGGGCGATCTTCGTGGCGGAGTTCGCGCTGCGCGCCTGGGTCGCCCGGTCGGTCGCGTTCTGGCGGCGCAACTGGTGGCAGCTGCTGTTCCTCGCGGTGCCGTTCCTCCGCTTCTTCCGCGTGCTCACGTTCTTCCGGGTCGCGCCGATCGCGCGGCTGGGCGGCGTGCTCTCCGCCGGCGTCCGGGGTTCACGGTCGGCCGGACGGCTGCTGTCGGACCGCATCTCGTGGCTCGCCGCCGTCACCGCGGTCGTCATCCTCGCGGCCAGCCAATTGCACTACCTGACCGGCGACGGCATCAGCTACGGCGAGGCCCTGTACCAGACCGCGCTCGCGACCGTGACCGGGGCGCCGCTCGAGGGCGACTCGCCGCTCACCCGGATCCTGCACGTGGCGCTCTCGGTCTACTCGGTCGTCGTCTTCGCGACGCTCGCGGGCTCGCTCGGCGCCTACTTCCTCGAGAAGCCGGTGCAGCGGCGGCGCGAGGCCGCCGAGTCGTCGCACGGCGCCGGCGACGCCCCACCGGTCGATCCGGCCGCGTCCGATCCGGCCGCGTCCGATCCGGCCGGCGACGTCGCGGCGGTCGCCGCCGACACCCGATCCGTCACCGTCGCCCCCGGCGCCGACGAGACCGGGGGCCGCGCCGATCGGCGCGACCCCCGGTGACCTCCGTCCCGCGGCGTCAGACGCGGGCCGGACGACGCACCGCGTCGCCGAGCGCCTCCGCGTCGAGCGCGTACAGGTCGCGCGACCCGGCCGTCGCGGCGGCGGCCAGACCCGAGACGGCCGGCAGCAGCTGCTCGGCGTAGAACCGCGCGAGGGGCAGCTGCGTCTCGCCGATGGGGTCGCCGTCGAGGTCGCGAGCCGCGAGCGCCGACTTCGCGAGCAGCCAGCCGCCGACCACGAGCCCCCAGATGCGCAGGTACGGCGTGGAGCCCGCGAGGACCGAGTTCGGGTCCCCGCCGGCGCCCGTGCGCAGCATCCAGCCCGTCGCCTGCTCGAGCACGTCGAGACCCGCAGCCAGCTGCGTGCGGACGGACGCGAAGTCGTCGCCGGCGCCCGCGAGCTCGCCGTCCAGCTCGCGCATCTCGGCGATGAACTCGAGGAACGACGCCCCGTTCCGGACGCCCAGCTTGCGGCCGACGAGGTCGGCGGCCTGGATGCCGTTCGTGCCCTCGTAGATCGCGGCGATGCGCACGTCGCGGTAGTGCTGGGCGGCGCCGGTCTCCTCGATGAAGCCCATGCCGCCGTGGATCTGCAGCGCGAGCGACGTCAGCTCGTTGCCGAGGTCGGTGCCGAAGGACTTGCAGATGGGGGTGAGCAGCCCGACGATCTCGTCCGCGCGGGCGCGCGTCGCGGCATCCGGGTGGTGGGTCGAGACGTCGACCTGCACGGCGTTCAGCAGCATCATGCGGCGGAGCGCCGCGATGTACGCCTTCTGCGTCATGAGCATGCGGCGCACGTCGGGGAAGTCGATGATCGGCGAATCCTGCGTGGCGCCGATCGCGCGGCCCTGGATGCGCTCCTTCGCGTAGTCGAGCGACTGCTGGTACGCGCGCTCGGCCACGGCGAGGCCCTGCGTTCCCACCGAGAGGCGGGCGCTGTTCATCATCACGAACATGATGCGCATGCCGAGGTTCTCGTCGCCGATGAGGTAGCCCGTCGCATCCTCGTACTGCAGCACGCAGGTGGGCGACCCGTGGATGCCCATCTTGTGCTCGACGCCGATCGTCTGCACGCCGTTGCGCTCGCCGAGCGAGCCGTCCTCGTTCACGAGGAACTTCGGCACGATGAAGCACGAGATGCCCCTGGTGCCCGCGGGCGCGTCGGGCGTGCGAGCCAGCACGAGGTGCACGATCTGCTCGCTCAGGTCGTGGTCGCCGAACGTGATGTAGATCTTCTGGCCGGTGATGCCGTAGGTGCCGTCGGGCCGCTTCACGGCCTTCGTGGTGAGGGCGCCCACGTCGGAGCCGGCGTGCGGCTCGGTGAGGTTCATGGTGCCGGCCCACTCGCCGCTGACCATCTTGGGCAGCCACGCGTGCTTCTGCTCGTCGCTGCCGTAGTGCAGGAGGGCCTCGATCGCGCCCTGCGTGAGCAGCGGCGCGAGCGAGAAGGCCATGTTGGCCTCCATCATCAGCTCCTGGATGGCGAGGCCGATCGTGCGGGGGAACGCGCCGCCGCCGAACTCCTCGGGCAGGGGCACCGAGCCCCAGCCGGCGTCGACGTACGCGGCGTACGCGCGCTGGAAGCCGGTGGGCGTGGTCACGGTGCCGTCGGCGTTGAGCCGGGCGCCCTCGACGTCGCCGGCGCGGTTGGTGGGGGCGACGACCTCGGCCATGAAGCCGCCGACCTCCTCGAGGATCTCGGTGACGGTGTCGTAGTCGGCGTGTTCGAAGCCGGGGAGCTCTGCGATTCGCTCATACCCCACGACATGCTTCAGTGCATACGCGAGGTCGGCGACGGGCGGACGAAAATCAGTCATGGTCGGAGGCTAACCCGCGTGCGCGAGGGTGCGTCGACATTCGTCGCGATCGACGACGACGCTCCGCCGAAGCCGCGTCGCGCTTGTGGCATCCGGCAACCGGGTGCCGGACGGCGCCGCCCCGGGGGCGACCCTCACGGCGTCGAGGGGCCCCGCCCGATGCTCAGCCACTCGCCGGCGTCGTCCGCGCCGGCGGATCCGCCGCGAGCGCCGGACGATCCGTCGGCGCCCTTCATCGCGTCGAGCTGCCGGTCGATCTCGGCCTTGGCCGACATCGAGGCGAGCTGCCGTTCGATGTCGGCGTCGGGCCGGGCGGTGAGGTCGGTGAGCGCGCCGCTCGCGAGCAGTTCGTCGGTGGCCGCGGCGCGGGCCTGCATCTGGGCGACCCGGTCGCGGGCGCGGTCGAGGCTGGTGCCCACGTCGTCGATCGACGCGCCGATGCCGGCGACCGCCTCGTTGGCGCGCACCTGCGCCTGCGAGGCCGTGTAGGTCGCCTTGATCGTCTCCTTCTCGATGCGGAACGCGGCGATCTGCTCCGAGAGGTGCCGCTCGCGCTCCTCCAGCTGGTCGGTCTGCTTCTGCATGCCGGCGTACTGCTGCTGCAGTGCCGCAACCTGGCGCTCGATGAGCGCGCGGCGCTCGAGCGCGGCACGGGCGAGGTCCTCGCGGCCGCCGTGCAGCGCCTCCTGCGCCTGCGATCCGAGCTTCGCGTAGCGCGCGCCGAGCTCCTGCCCCTGCAGGTCGATCCGCTTCTTCGCGGTGGCGACCTCGGCGAGCGCCTGGCGCACCTGCTGCAGCAGCTTGACCTGCTGGTCGTAGCTGTCGTCGAGCATCTCGCGGGGGTCCTCGATCCGGTCGAGGGCCCGCGAGGTCTTGCTCCGGAAGATGTCTCGCATGCGCGACGAGTTGCTCATGTCGTGTTCCCCTTATCGTGAGCGGTCGAGTCGTGCGTCGGGCGCCCGCATCGGCTGCGGATGCCGCGCACCGGGCGCGTCCCGCCCGTTGAGGGTCCGCAGTCGGTCCACGCCGGCGTGGAGTGCGGCGACCTCGTGGTCGACCTCGCTGCGGAGCGCCGCGAGCGAGTCGTCGGTCAGGTCGGCGAGGCCGGAGGCGACGGCCGACCGCAGGCTCCGCACCATGCGGACCACCTGCTCGACGCGCTGCTCGGCCGAGTGGAGCTCGTCGGCGACGACCGCGGCGTCCACCTCGCTCTCCATGAGCTTGAGCTGACGGTCGAGCGCCTCGCCCTCGCGCCGGATCCGGCCGTAGAGCCGGTCGAGTTCGCCTCGGGGCCCATCTCCGGTGCGGGCGACCTCGACCGCCGACGCCCCGCTCGACAGGGCGTCCGCCAGCCGGACGCGCAGGCCGAGCACACGGCCGCGGGGCCCGGGCGTGACCCGCGCCCGTGCGCGGAGGACGCGACCGCCGAGCGCTCGGCTGCGGCGGATGCGGCGGCAGACGGCGCGGATGACGAGCACGACGGTGACCACGGTGAGCACGGCGATGACGAGCAGGACGGCGAAGATCCAGAGCAGGACTTCCATGGGCATACCTCCACGCCAACTCGCGATATAACGCAATCTACGCCCGATCACGCGAATGGGGGAGGGGTCCGGGGAAACTCACATGGTCGGCCCGCCGAGCCGACCCGCGGCTACGCTGGGGCGGGTGACGGATGGCACGCCCCTCGCGCCGCTCGGACTCGGCCTGGCCGCGCTCGGCCGTCCGGCCTACATCACGGCGGGGCGCGCGACCGACCTCGGCGACGACCGCAGCGTCGAGGCGATGCGCGCACGCACGCACGCGATGCTCGACGCCGCGTGGGCCCGCGGCATCCGCTTCATCGACGCGGCCCGATCGTACGGGCGCGCCGAGGAGTTCCTCGGCTCATGGCTCGCCGCGCATCCCGGGCGGCGGCCCGCGCTCACGATCGAGTCGAAGTGGGGCTACGAGTACGTGGGCGGATGGCGGATGGCCGCCGACCCGCACGAGCGCAAGGAGCACTCGACCGCGATGCTCGAACGGCAGTGGCCGGAGACCCTCGCGGCGCTCGGCGGGGCACCCGACCTGTACCTCGTGCACTCGGTGACGCCTGGCAGCGCCGCGCTCGCCGACCCGCTGCTCGTCGACCGGCTCCGCGCCCTCGCCGGATCGGGCGTGCGCGTGGGGATCTCGACGAGCGGCCCGCAGCAGGGCGAGGTGCTCGACGCCGCGCGGGAACTGCCGGACTCGCCGTACACGGCGGTGCAGTCGACCTGGAACCTGCTCGAGCCGTCGGCCGGGCCCGCGCTCGGGCGCGCCCAGGAAGCGGGGTGGTTCGTCGTGGTCAAGGAGGCGCTCGCGAACGGGCGGCTCACGCCGGCCGGCGGCGAGGCGACCGCCGAGGGCGTCGCCTCGGTGCACGGCCGGGCGATCGATTCGCTGGCCCTCGGCGCGGCACGCGCCCGGCCCTGGGCCGCGGTGGTCCTGTCCGGCGCGGTCACGCCGGCCCAACTCGACCGGAACCTCGCGTCGGAGGCGCCGACGGGCACCGAGCCGCTGGGCGCGCTCGCCGAGGATCCGGCCGCGTACTGGTCGGCGCGAAGCGCACGCGACTGGACCTGATCCGGCGCGACGGCGGAAAGGCCACCCGGACGCGGCGAACGCCCCGTGCCGGAGCCGGGGCGTTCGCCGTCGATGCTCAGATCGACTGCGGGAGGATGTCGAACGCGACGCGTCCGTCCTCGTCCACGTGCGCGTCGAGCGTCTTGTCGCCGAGGGCCTCGGCGGCCTTCTCGCCGACGTACACGCGCGCGCCCCCTTGCTCGATGACCGCGTCGTGCTCCTCGGGCGCCGGCGCGATGGCGACGCCGAATTCGCTCCCCGTCGCGTCCTCGCTGTCGATGCGGAGGCCGGCCCCTGCCGGGGCACCACTGCGGTCGACGATCTCCTTCACGACGGTGCTCGCCGTATCGGTGAGAGTCAGCATGTCGTTCCTCCTTCACTCGTCACGAGCCCTCCACCTTTCACGAGCCCGCCGATCGCGGCGACCCCTTGCAGGACCACGGCGGATGCCGCAGACTGGGCGCCCCGCGGCATCCGGGCTTCGCACAGGCGCGCGGACTACCCTGAAGCGTGACTTCCGTGGATTCCCCCGTCGAGGCCGCGGCTCCCGAGGAGCCCGCCGCGATCACCTTCTCCGACCTCGGGCTCGAGGGCGCGGTGCTGAAGGCCCTCGACGACGTCGGCTACGAGACGCCCTCCGCCATCCAGGCGGCGACCATCCCGACCCTGCTCTCCGGGCGCGACGTCGTCGGCCTCGCGCAGACCGGCACGGGCAAGACGGCCGCGTTCGCGCTGCCGATCCTCGCCCGGCTCGACGTCTCGCAGAAGACCCCCCAGGCGCTCGTGCTCGCCCCCACCCGCGAGCTCGCGCTGCAGGTGTGCGAGGCGTTCGAGCGGTACGCGGCCCACCTGCGCGGCGTGCACATCCTGCCCGTCTACGGCGGCCAGGGGTACGGGGTGCAGCTGTCTGCGCTCCGCCGCGGCGTGCACATCGTCGTCGGCACGCCCGGGCGCATCATGGACCACCTCGACAAGGGCACGCTCGACCTCTCCGAGCTCAAGTACCTCGTGCTCGACGAGGCCGACGAGATGCTGAAGATGGGCTTCGCCGAGGACGTCGAGACGATCCTCGCCGACACCCCCGACGAGAAGCAGGTGGCGCTGTTCTCGGCCACCATGCCCGCCACGATCCGCCGGATGTCGCAGCAGTACCTGCACGACCCGGAGGAGATCACGGTCAAGTCGAAGACCCAGACCTCCGCGAACATCACCCAGCGGTACCTCGTGGTCTCGTACGCGCAGAAGGTCGACGCGCTCACGCGGATCCTCGAGGTCGAGAACTTCGAGGGCATGATCGTGTTCGTCCGCACCAAGAACGAGACCGAGACGCTCGCCGAGAAGCTCCGCGCCCGCGGCTACGAGGCCGCCGCGATCAACGGCGACGTCGCGCAGGCGCAGCGCGAGCGCACGGTCAACCAGCTGAAGTCGGGCAAGCTCGACATCCTCGTGGCGACGGATGTCGCGGCCCGCGGCCTCGACGTCGAGCGCATCAGCCACGTCGTCAACTTCGACATCCCCACCGACAGCGAGCCGTACGTGCACCGCATCGGCCGCACGGGCCGCGCGGGCCGCACCGGCGACGCGATCAGCTTCGTCACGCCCCGCGAGCGCGGCCTGCTCGCGCGCATCGAGAAGGCGACGAAGCAGCCCATCGAGCAGATGCAGCTGCCGAGCGTCGACGAGGTCAACGTGACCCGGCTCACCCGGTTCGACGACCGCATCACCGCGGCGCTGGGGCAGGCCGAGCGCATCGACGGCTTCCGCGACATCATCGCCCACTACGTCCGTCACCACGACGTGCCCGAGGCGGATGTCGCGGCGGCGCTCGCCGTCGTGGCGCAGGGCGACTCGCCGCTGCTGCTCGAGCCCGAGCCGGAGCGGCCGCAGCGCGACCGGTTCGACCGCGACCGCGACCGAGGCGGACGCGACCGGTTCGATCGCGACGACCGCCGCGACCGGGGCGATCGGGGCGACCGCCCGGAGCGCCGTCCGCGGCCGGGCGGCCGTCCGATGACCACCTACCGCATCGCGGTCGGCCGGCGCCAGCGGGTCGAGCCGAGGCAGATCGTCGGGGCGCTCGCGAACGAGGGCGGGCTGCAGCGCGACGACTTCGGCGCGATCCAGATCCGGCCGGACTTCTCGCTCGTCGAGCTCCCCGCCGACCTGCCCGGCGAGGTCTTCGACCGGCTCTCGGGCACGCGCATCTCGGGCAGGCTCATCGAGCTGCGCCCCGACACCGGCCCGAAGCGCCGTCCGCGCGACGGCGACCGGCCGTACCGCCGCCCCCGCGACGACGAGCGCGGCGACGAGGGCTTCCGCGACGACCGGCCCGCCCGCAAGCCGCGGCACTCCAAGCGCTGACGGACGGCGCCGCGGCCCGGCGGGGTCTCACGTGCGCCGGGCGAGCTCCTCGCTGCGCCACCGCTCGTAGCGCTCCCACGGGTCGTCGGCGCCCGCAGCCACCTCGGCGACGTGGGCGAGAAGCGGCGGGTCGGGCCGGAACCACTCCGTCCCGGGCCAGCGCGAGGCCGCGAACTGCTCGTGCCGCCGCCGCTCGAGGAGGCGCCCGCCGCGCTCGAACGCGAGCACCTCGTCGTGCGGGATCACCGCGAGTCTGCGGCGCGGGTTCGACGACGTGCCGACCTTGACCCGATCGCGCCAGCGCACGTAGTAGACGACGTCGACCCGAGGAGGCACGACCTCGAGGTCGGGCACCTCGCCCACCCGCCATTCGCACACCGCGCACACCCAGCCCGAGGGGTAACGCACCCCGACGCGCGAACCGCAGACCAGGCACGTGCCGGGTAGGACGTCGGAGACCCCCTCGGCACGGGTCACCCAGTCGTGCGCGGCGAGCAGGTGCCGAGTGCACAGCGACAGCGGTGCGCCCGGTTCGACGGGCGCCCCGCAACGGCCGTGGTCGTCGACGGCGGTGCACGTCGCGGCATCCGTTCGCATGCGCGCACGCTACCGTGGCCCGCCGACGCCGCCGGGCGTCACTGGTCGTGGGCGCGCCGCTCCATCTGGTAGACCGCGGCCTGCGTGCGTCGCTCGAAGCCGAGCTTCGACAGCAGCCCCGAGACGTAGTTCTTCACGGTCTTCTCGGCGAGACCGAGCTCCTCGCCGATCTGCCGGTTGGTCAGGCCGTCGGCGATGAGCGCGAGCACCTGGCGCTCGCGGAGGTTCAGCGCGCTGTATCGCGGGTCGTCGTGGTCGTCCTCGCTCCTGGCGCGCTGCGAGACGCGACCGGCGAGCTTCGGATCGATGAGCGAGCGACCGGCGGCCACCGCCCGGACGTCCTCCACGATGGTCGACCCGCGCACGTTCTTCAGCACGTACCCGGCGGCCCCGGCCAGCACGGCCGACATCGACGCCGCGTCGTCGTCGTACGCGGTGAGGATCAGGCAGGCGATCCCGGGATGCCGCGACCGCACCTCGCGGCACAGGTCGATCCCGTCGCCGTCGGGCAGCCGCATGTCGAGCAGGGCGACATCGGGCACGGTCGCCTCGATGCGGGCGAGGGCCTGCGCGACGCTGCCGGCCTCCCCGACGATCTCGAGGTCGGGCTCGCGTTCGAGCAGTTCGGCGACGCCGCGACGCACGATCTCGTGGTCGTCGACGAGGAAGACTCGGGTCACGGTGTTCCCTCCTGCCGCGTGGGGCCCGGAAGGTCGGCGGGCACGGACCACCGCGCTCGCGTGCCCTCCGGGCCGGTGTCGAGGTCGAACGCGCCGCCGAGCCGCTCGGCGCGCGTGCGCAGGTTGTCGAGGCCGCTGCGCCGATCCGGCGTGCCGATGCCGCGACCGTCGTCGACGACCTCGGCGACCAGCACGTCGTCCGCGGCGACGACGGTGACCCGGACCGAGTGGGCGCCCGAGTGCTTCACCGCGTTCGAGAGCAGCTCGCGGACGGTGGCCGTGAGCTCGTCGGCGAGCGTGCCCTCCGCCACCACGTCGACGGGGCCGGTGAAGGAGACCGAGACCGGCTGCGGAAGATGCCGCGACGCCGCGCCGGCGAGGTCGATCACCCGGTGGCGCAGCGTCGGGGCGCCGGGCCGCGGGGTGAGCGCGAACACGATCGTCCGGAGCCGCGCGATCACCTCGTCGAGCATCCCGACGGCCGTCTCGATGCGCTCAGCCGCCGGAGCGGGACTGAGCGACGCCACCGCCTGGAGGTCGAGCCCGGCGCCGTAGAGCTGCTGCACGACCTGGTCGTGCAGGTCGCGCGCGATGCGCGCGCGGTCCTCGAGCAGCATCGATCGCTGCCGTGCCTCGCGCGCCTCGGCGAGCTCGTGCGCGAGCGAGACGCGGGCGGTCAGGTCCTCCGCGATGCGCATCTCGGCCGGGGTGAAGTGCGGCCAGCCCGGCTTGCGGGCCGCGGCGACGACCGCGTTCTGCCCGGCGGACCGGCGCAGTGCGACGAAGAGCACGGGTCCGGAGTACCCGTCGTCGTGCAGCGCCAGTGCGTCGCCCGCCTCACCGAACCGGCCGCCCGGTGTCGCACGGGTCTCGCCGCCCTCGAGCGTCGCCGCGGCGAGGGTCGATCCGGCCGGCAGCGTCGCACCCTCGATCGCGTCGGCGTCGACCCCACGGGCGTCGAGCACCCGCAGCGCGCCGGGCTCGTCGGCCTCGACGATGACGGCCACGCGGTCGGCGGCGCCCCGGGCCGCGAGTTCGTCGACGATGAGCCCGGCGACGACATCGGCCTCGTCGCCGCTCGTGAGCAGGGTGGAGGCGACCTGCGCGGATGCCGCCGCCCACGCCTCGCGCGTCCGTGCCTCGGCGAACCGGCGCGCGTTGTCGATCGCGACGCCGGCGGCCGCGGCGAGCGCGGAGATCAACTCCTGGTCCTCCTCGGAGAAGTCGCCGTCGGCGCTGTTGGTGAGGTACAGGTTGCCGAAGACCTCGTCGCGCACCCGCACGGGGACGCCGAGGAAGCTGTGCATGGCCGGGTGGCCGTCCGGGAACCCGACCGAGCGGTGGTCGTCGGCGATCTCGTGCAGGCGGATCGGCGCGGGGTGGTCGATGAGCGCGCCGAGCAGGCCCCGGCCCTCGGGGAGGTGGCCGATGCGCGCCGCGCTCTCCTCGGACACCCCGACGTGGATGAACTCCTCGAGGCCGCCCTGCGGGGCGAGCACGCCGAGTGCGCCGTACTCGGCGTCGACGAGGTCGACCGCGGCCTCGACGATGCGGCGGAGCACCTCCGACAGCTCGATCTGCTCGACGACGGCGTGGGTGGCGGTGAGCAGCGCCCGGAGGCGGCCCTGCGTTCGCATCACCTCGTCGGCGCGATCGATCATCTCCCTGAGCGTCCGATCGAGCTCGACCCGCGGACCGTCAGGGAACGACACTGGCGACGATTCCGACGTTCCCACCCCCAACTCCGGCGGTTTGGCGCCACTGTAGCATCCGTGCTCATCCGAGCAGGGACGATTCGGGACCAAAGACTCGTGCCCGCGCGAGTCGAGCGGCGGATGCTGTTGGCATGACGATCGTGGTCGGTTCCGACGGGAGCGTGGCCGGTCGTGCCGCGCTGAGTTGGGCGCTGGACCGAGCCCGGCGCACCGGCGACGACCTCCTGCTCGCGACCGTGGTCGACGACGGCTGGGGCACGATCGGCGGGTCCGCGCTCGCCGAGCTCACCGGGGCCGCAGAGCGGGGCACCGAGCGCGAGCTCGACTTCGTGCGCGGGCTCGCGCCGACGGTGACGACGACGGCCACGATCGCCGTGGGCAGCCCGATGCTGCGACTCGCCGACATCGCCCGCGACGCCGAGCTGATCGCCGTGGGCACGCACAAGGTGGGCTACTTCCACGGGCACGCCCTCGGCTCGCGGAGCCTGCAGCTCGCGGCGGTGTCGAGCACGCCGACCGTCGTGGTGCCGGTCACCTCCTGGCGCGGGCGCTCCGGGGTCGCGGTCGGCGCCGCGCGGGGGACCGACAGCGACGACGCCGTGCGGTTCGCCGCCGACGAGGCGCAGCTCCTCGGTGAGCCGCTGGTCATCGTGCACGCGGACGGCGACGAGGCCCGTCCTGCGGCGGGGGAGCGGGCCGCGTCGCTCGCGGCGGGGATGCACCCCGGACTGTCGATCGAGGTGCGGGGCTCGGCGGATCCCGCAGCGGCCGCGCTGATCGGCGTCTCCCGTCGGGCGATGCTCACCGTGACCGGGCGACGCGTCGCGGAGGAGGGATTCCTCCCGCTGGGCCGCACGAACTCCGACCTGCTCATGAACCTCGCGGGGCCGGTGATGGTCGTCCCGGCCCGCTCCGGATCCGTCGTCGTCGCGTCGTCCGGCACCTCCACGCCACCGGCACCCTGAGCCCGGCCGGACTTCACGGGGCGACGGTCGCGTCCGTCCTCCCTGCTCCCCTCGACCGGGCGATCAGGACGACCGCGGCCGAGGCGGCCGCCGCCCAGAGCGCCAGCACGCCCAGCGAGGCCCAGGCGAGCACCGGCCCGTCGGGCCGCCAGGCCTCGAGCAGCGCGATCCGCAGGTGCGACAGCGGGAACGCCAGCCCGATCCGGCTGAGCCAGTCGGGCCCGCCGACGAGGAACACGTCCGACGCGAAGGCGACCACGAAGAGGATCATGAGCGCCGCGGCCCCCGCCGCGCGATTGTCGGGCAGCGCCGTGGCGAGCAGGAGTCCGCACGCGGCCAGCGAGACGACGGCGAGCAGGAGCACGCCCATGCCGAGGGCGAGGCCGCCGATCGTGGTGCGGAGGCCGAACGCGAGCAGGCCCAGCAACAGCAGCGCGGCGGCGATCGCCCAGCTCACGAGCAGCGCCGCGATCCCGCGTCCGGCCCCGAGCTCGGCCGTCGACGCGGGCGTGCCGCGCAGTCGCTTGATCAGGCCGCGCTCGGCCGCACGGGACACCCAGTCCGCCGTGTTCATGAAGGCGACGACCGCGACGCCCCATGCGCACATCGCCGCCGCCGTCGAGGTGACGATCGGGATCCCGTCGCGCTCGCCGTTCTCCTGCAGGGTCACGAGCAGCCACATGAGCCCGACGGGCAGGGCCACGGCGAAGAACAGGTCGCCGGGCCGCCGCAGCGTCGAGCGGAGGGCGGCAGCGGCCAGTCCGAGCACCCGGCCGGCCGTGCCCGTCGCTCCGGCCTCGACCGGGGCGGGCAGCGTGCGCGCGGAGCCCACCGCTGCCGCGACCGGAGCGGCACGGCCGCGCCGGCCGCGCCGGTCGAACCGAGGCTCCCATCGGAACGCCAGGCCGGCCGCGACGGAACCGGCGACGCCCCACGCGCCCAGCACGGCGAGGGTGCCGAGGTTCCACGACGGGTCGTCGTACGGATCGAACAGGTCCTGCAGGCTCTCGACGAACGGCTTCAGCGGTCCGACCCAGGCGACCGTGTCGATCCAGTCCGGCAGGGTGCCGATCACGAAGATGCCGGAGATGAACGCGAGCACCACCGCCACGGCGAACGTCACCGACTCGGTCGCCCGCGCGGTCGGGAGCAGCGACCCGATCGCGATGCCGATGGCGCTGAACGAACCCAGCGCCACGAGGATCGTGATCGCGAGCGGGAGGGCGGCGCCGCCGGGGATCTCCACGCCGTACGCGGTGACGGCCACCGCGAGCACCACCCCGACCGCCGCAGCGCCGAGCGCCGACACCGCCGCCACCTGCGCCAGCACGTAGACCCACCCGGGCAGCGGCGTCCCGCGCAGGCGTTTCAGCGCGAGCGTCTCGCGATCCCCGGCCACGCCGATCGCGATCGACGGCAACGTCGCGAACAGGCATCCCATCGCGATCGCGGCCGGCGTGGCGAACTGCATCACCCGCAGGCCGGTCGTGGGATCGACGACCGCGTTGCCCGCGACGATGCCGATCAGCACGAGCCACACGAGCGGGAGCCCGAAGGTGAACACGAACGCCGTGCGAGCCCTCCAGAGCGACCGCAGCACCTGCACCGTGCGCCCGCCGACGAGGCCGATCGGATTCGGCGCCCCCGCGTCCGTCGGCGCGAGGAGGCCGGGGGAGGCCGGGCCGACGACCGGGCCGCTCACGCCGGCACCGCCGCGTCGGCCGCGGAGTGCACGGCGCGCTCGCCGACCAGCTCGAGGTACGCGTCCTCGAGCGTGGGCCGGCGCACTTCGAGCGCCCCGAGCTCCAGCCGCCGTTCGAGCGACCAGGCCGTCAGCGAGTGGAGCGTCGTGGTCGCGTCGTCGGTCGAGACGCGCCATCCCGTCCCGTCGGCCTCCAGCGTCGCGCGCGCGCCGATCGCCGCCGCGAGGCCGGCGGGGGCGCCGTCGACGCCCGGGTCCGCGGCGGCATCCGTCGTCGCGAGCCGGAAGGCGATGACCGTCCCGCGCCCGCGCGCGGCGAGTTCGGCGGGCGTGCCGAGGGCGACCAGGCGGCCGGCGACGACGACGGCCACGCGGTCGGCGAGATGCTGCGCCTCATCGAGGTAGTGGGTCGTGAGCAGCACGGTGGTGCCCGCGTCGCGCAGGTCCCGCACGATGGACCACGCGCGCCGTCTCGCCTCCGGGTCGAAGCCCACCGTCGGCTCGTCGAGGAACAGCACCTCCGGTGCGCCGACCAGTCCGAGCGCGAGGTCGAGCCGTCGGCGCTGGCCGCCGGACAGGGTCCGGACCCGCGCGGACCGCTTCCCGGTGAGCCCCACGAGCTCGATGACGGCGTCGGCGTCGAGTCGTCGCGGGTAGAGTCCGCGTTGCATCCGGACCAGCTCGAGCACCGTGGCGTCCTCGTCGAAGCCCGCCTCCTGCAGCACGATGCCGATGCGCTCCCGCAGTGCGCGCTCGCGGCGGGACGGGTCGTGCCCGAGCACGCGCACCGAGCCGGAGTCCGCAGTCCGGTGGCCCTCGATGATCTCGACGAGGGTCGTCTTGCCCGCACCGTTCGGCCCGAGCAGGGCGAACACCTCGCCGCGCGCGATCGTGAACGAGATGCCGTCCACCGCCTGCACGGAGCCGTAGGCCTTCCGCACGTCCTCGACCTCGATCGGTCGCATGGGGCACCTCCTCGCTCAGGAATCCGAGGCTAGGTGCGATCGGATGCCGCGCGCGGGTCATTGGACCCCCGGAAGTCAAGCCCCGGCGATGACCCCCGTTCGGGAGGCGATTCCCGGTCCGGCCGGGTAGGCTGCACTCCGGCAATCGCACTGAGAGACATGTTGGACGACGGAATGGAACAGCCCCGGGCAGGATCGGCGGGCGAACGGCGCGGCCGTCACGCCGCGCCCCCGTCGGGACCCCGCGGACCGCTCGACCGGGTCCTCGCCGCCGCCCTGGCGATCCTCGCCGCCGCGCGCGAGCGGGTGGTCGCGCCGGCCGCAGGGCGGGCCGCACCCCTCCGGGGGCGCGTCGCCGCCGGGACCCGGGCCGCGGTCGCCGCCGTCCGAGAAGGTCCCGTGCCGCCGTGGCTCTCGAAGCACCGCATGACGGTGCTGATCGGCGGCGCGCTCGTCGTCTCGGCCATCGCCCTCGGCGGCGCGGCGGCCATGATCGCGACGCCGACCCCCGCGGGGGTCGAGGACGAGGCGGCCGAGGCCGGCGATCGCCCGCGTCCCGGATCGAAGTTCACGATGCCGACTCCGGCGCCGTCATCGCCCGCGCCGACGCGGACCCCGGCACCGTCTCCGACCGCCACGCCCGCCCCGGACGGGACGGCGGTTCCCGACGCGACCGACGCGCCGGAGCCCACCACCGCCCCGGTCGAGCCGACCACCGAACCGGTCGACGAGTCGCCCGGCAACTCCGGCAACTCCCCGGGCGCCAGCAACCGCCCCGACAAGGACAAGGGCTGAGCGCACGCCGCCGTCCGCCGGCACCGGTGGTGTTCAGCTTGATCACACTCCGCATTCACTGATCGTTCGGGCCGGCGTGCTGCGCTAGCGTCGAACCGACCCGGACGATCGGCGAGACGAGACGGAGTCACCGTGAGCACCCCCCGCAGGGCCGAGCACCCCCGCCCGTCGCACTTCCTGCTGCACATCAGCGACACGCACCTGCTCGCCGGCGGCGGCCGCCTCTACGACCGCGTCGACTCCGATCGGCACCTCCGCGAGTTGTTCGAGCAGTTCGAGTCGTCCGGCGCGCGCCCCGACGCCATCGTGTTCACCGGCGACCTCGCCGACCGGGGCGAGCCCGAGGCCTACGACCTGCTGCGGCGCATCGTCGAACCCGCCGCCGCCCGGATCGGCTCCCGCATCCTCTGGGTCATGGGCAACCACGACGACCGCGACGCGTTCCGCCGCGGCCTGCTCGGCGACGCCGCCGGCGGTCAGCGCCCGGTCGACCGCGTCGACGACGTCGCCGGGCTCCGCATCATCACGCTCGACACCACCGTGCCCGGGCGGCACCACGGCGAGATCACGGGCGACCAGCTCGACTGGCTCGCCGAGGAGCTCTCGATCCCCGCGCCCCACGGATCGATCCTCGCGATGCACCACCCGCCGGTGCCGAGCGTGCTCGACCTCGCCGTCTCGGTCGAGCTGCGCGACCAGGCCGCGCTCGCCGAGGTCGTCGCCGGCAGCGACATCCGCTCGATCATCGCGGGCCACCTGCACTACTCGTCGACCGCGACGTTCGCCGGGGTGCCGGTCTCGGTCGCGTCGGCGAGCTGCTACACCCAGGACCTCACCGTCCCCGTCGGGGGCACCCGCGGCCGCGACGGGGCGCGCGCGTTCAACCTGGTGCACGTCTACCCCGACACGGTGCTGCACTCGATCGTGCCGGTCGGCGAGACGCCCGCGCTCGACTGGGTCGACGCCGACGAGACCCGCCGGCGCCTCGCGGCGGACGGCGTCGCGATCCCGGATGCCGCACCGCGGACGGCGCGCGAGCCGGAGGCGCCGCTCACCAGCCCGACGCCGCTGCTCGCCTAGCCTTCCGGACCGCCCGCAGGCTCAGGCGGCGGGGTCGTCGGCGCGCGGCGGCAGGGCCGGCTCGTCGACCTCGGCGGCTGCCGCGGCATCCGCGGCATCCGCCGCCGTCTTCTCCCACGGGGCCGGGAACGGGAAGTACCGCTCGAGGAAGTCGATGACCGCCTCGGTGCGCTCCTCGACCGAGATCTCGGGGAAGCTGCCGTCGTTGAGGCAGAACATGTCCATGTCGCGCCGCTTCAGCAGGCGCTTCATCGCGGGCAGGGCGCGTCGCAGCGTGGTCTCGATGTACTTGACCTTCGCGTCGGTCTGCACCACCGCGCGCCCCGTGAGCAGGGCGTAGTAGTGGTAGAGCGAGTTCGTGACCGAGATGTCGGTCGCCGAGCGGAAGCGGCTCGCGGCGGTGCTGCGGAACTCCGCGGGGAACTCCGCCTCGAGCTCGGCCATGACGCTCCGGCGCAGCGGTGCCGCGCAGTGCTCCAGGTGGCGGGTGGTCACCTTGCCGAAGCGGTCGCGGAGCAGGCGCCGGTTCACGCGCGCCGCGTTCTCGAATCCCGAGCGGCTCGGATCGGAGTCGCCGAGGCCGATGCGGGTGCCGGCCTCGACGAACTTCGTGACGCCGCCGGGGGAGAAGAACAGGTCGGGCGAGAGCGGGCGCCCGAAGAACATGTCGTCGTTCGAGTAGAGGAAGTGCTCGGCGATCCCCGGGATGCGGTGCAGCTGGCTCTCGACCGCGTGGGAGTTGTACGTCGGCAGGACCGACGTGTCGGCGAACATGTCCTCGGCCCGGACGATCGTGACCTTGGGGTGCTTGGCGAGCCACGCGGGCGGGCGCGAGTCGGTGCAGATGAAGATGCGGCGCACCCACGGCGCGAACAGGTGCACCGAGCGCAGCGCGTACTTCAGCTCGTCGATCTGGCGGTACCGCGCCTCGGAGTCGTCGCCCTCGCCGACGACGTACGTCTGCATGCGCCGGGCGCGCTCGCGGAGGAACTCGACGTCGGAGCCGTCGACCCACGAGAACACCATGTCGATCTCGAAGTCGACGTCGCTGGCGAGCGGCGCCCACATGTGCTCGAGCGTGCGCCAGTCGCGGCCGTGCAGGTGCACCGTCTCCTCCACGGCCTCGGCGCGGGGGAGCGTGCGCCGCATCAGCGCGTTCTCGACGGGGGCCTCGATGACGTCCTCGCCGAAGCGCCAGAACTCGAGCTGCACCGCGCTCTCGGCGCCGTACCGCAGCCGGCCGACGGGTTCGATCCGGGGGCGGTACAGGCGCACGGCGCCGGGCTTCCGGTGCGTCGACAGTGCGCCGTCGGCGACCAGGACGTGCGGGTCGTCGGCCCACTTCTCGGGCATCAGGGTGGCCGAGTAGAACGGTTCGTCGGCGAACGCCGCGGCGAGCGCGCGCACGACCGCCTTGCGCTCGGCGCGGTCGACGGCGATGACCGGCCGGCCGCCGTCGCGTCGCACGAGCAGGAAGTCGATCGCGGCGTCGTCGAGGGCGGATGCCACGGCGCAGAGGTCCTCGACCATCGACTCCTGCGGCGTCGCGTGCCCGTTCCGGAGGGCGTACTGGCCCTTGCGGACGACGATGTCCTCGCGGTCGAAGCGGGTGTGGGTCGCGTCGGGCGAGACGAGGACCAGCTCGGGCACGTCGCTCAGGCGCAGCCCGGGGTCCGGGTCGGGACGGCGGCGGCGGAAAGCGTCGCCGGTCTGGGGCATGCGGTCGCGGCGGGGCTCGGCGGGCTCGGTCGTCGTCACGTCGTGAGGTGCTCCTCGGTCGGGGTCGCTGCGCCGATCGACGCGGTGATGCTCTCATGGTACGTCCGCCGCGCGCACGCGCCGACGGGCTTGCATGCGCCGCCCCCGCATGCCCGGCGGCCGGGTGGCGGTACGCAGGGCCCGGCCTACACTGGTTCGGGTCGAAGGGGGTCGGGATGCGTCCGCTCAGCGAGGACGAGCTCCGGTCGTCGTTCGTGAACGCGACCGACCGCGAGCTCGAGGAGCTCGAACTGCCGCTGGAGTACCTGCTGGTCGACTGGGAGCGCGTCGACGCGCTGGCCTGGCGCGACCGCAGGGCGAGCCGCCGCGGCTACCTCGTCACGATCATCGACGAGGAGCCGGTCGGGGTGGTGCTCCGCGCGGCCGACCCGCCGTCGTCGCGGTTCCGCGCCGGCATGTGCAACCTGTGCCACACGCAGCAGCCCGCCAACCAGGTCACGATGTTCTCCGCGCGCCGGGCGGGCGAGGCGGGCCGCAACGGCGACTCGATCGGCACCTACGCGTGCAGCGACCTCTCGTGCCAGGAGAACGTGCGGCTGCACGCGCCGCTGGCGCCTGCCGAGGTGCGCTCGGGTGCGCATTCCTGGGCCCGGATCGACGGCCTCGCCCGTCGCACGCGCGCCTTCGTCGAGGGCGTGCGGGCCGGCTGAGTCCCGGAGGGCGCCGGTCAGGCGTCGAGCGCGACCGGTTCGAGCGCGGCGCGCTTGGGCACGCGCCCGTCGCCCGACGAGCGCCCGGTCAGGCGTCGGCCGATCCACGGCAGCACGTACTCGCGGTAGTACACCGCCGTGTTGCGACTGCGCGGTCCGGCCGGCCCGGCCGCCACCTCGGCGACGCCCCACTCCTCGGGCACCGGCAGCCCGAGCGCCGTGAGCACGTTCGACGCGACGCGGGCGTGGCCGAGCGAGTTGAGGTGCAGCTTGTCGGCCGACCAGTAGCGGATGTCGCGGAGCCCGCGGTCGGCGAAGTTGTCGACGAACGTGACCCCGTCGAGCGAGGCGAGGTCGTACAGCGCCGCGGTCAGGCGGGTTCCGCGCGCGTCGAACACCCGCCCGAGCGGCAGGTGGTCGGTCGGGTTCGCGCCGCTCAGCATGAGCACGTGGATGCCCTCGTCGCGGATGCGGTGCACCGCCTGCCGGAAGCGGTCGGCCACGAGCTCCTCGGGCATCCGCGGTCGCAGCATGTCGTTGCCGCCCCCGTTGAAGCTGATCACCTCGGGGCGCAGCGCGATCGCCGCCTCGAGCTGCTCGTCGACGATGGGGCCGAGCTTGCGCCCGCGGATGGCGAGGTTCGCGTACCGCACCGGCTCCGGCGCGGCCTCCTTCGCCATCCCGAGCGCGACGAAGTCGGCCCAGCCCCGCACGCTTCCGTCGGGCAGCTCGTCGCCCACGCCCTCGGTGAAGCTGTCGCCGATCGCCGCGTAGGAATGGAAGAGCATGCGCTCCACGCTAGCGCGCGAGCTGCGAGACCGGGCGGGGGTTGCGCCCGGGGGCACGCGGGCGCGTTCAGTGCGGGTGCGCGTGCTCCAACTCGCAGTCGCTGCCCGGGTAGAGCAGGGCCTCGTGCCCGTCGTCGAACCGCACGACGTACGGCGGGGCGCCGCCCTCGCCGCGCACCTCGAGGACCTCGCCGTGCCGTTCGGCGCTGCCCACCTGCTTGCCGTGGATGACCAGCCGATCTCCGACCGTGGCCTGCATCGGAACCCCCTCCTGTCACGAGTGCCGTCCTCGTTCCACGGTACGCCGACCCGGGCGGGGCCGGAAGGGCCGACGGGCGCGCGGCCGGCCGCCGGTCAGTCGGTCGCGAGCAGCGCCGCCCACAGGTCGGCCCGCGCGTGGAAGCCGGACAGGTCGCGGCCGAGCAGCCGCTCCGCGAGCGCGATGCGGCTGCGGACGGTGTGCCGGTGCACGCCGAGCTCCTGCGCGGTGGCGTCGAACTGCCCGCCGTTGGCCAGCCAGGCCCGGGTCGTCTCGAGCAGGGCGGTGCCGTTGGCGGCGTCGTGCTCGATCAGCGGTGCGAGCGTCGCCCGGGCGACGGCGCGCGCGTCGGTCCGCGCGAGGAAGGCGAGCACGCCCTGGCGGCTGATGTCGTCGAACATGGTCACGCCCGGCCCGGTCTCGCGTGCGCGGTCGAGCGCTCGGAGCGCCTGCTCGTGCAGTTCGGCGAGCTCGGTGACGGATGCCGCATCCGAGACGCCGACCGGCACGTCGAACTCGCCGGCCAGCTCGTCGGCCACGTCGCTGCCCGCGTCCTCCATGACGAGCACGACGGACTCGCCGTCGCGGCCGAAGAACAGCCGCCCGCCCCGCTCGTCGACGCGGAGCTCGAGGAACTCGGCGACGCGGTCGATGTGCTCGGTCGGCAGGTCGCAGACGGCGACGCGCACGGGGTCGGCCGGCAGCGGCCCCCACATCTCGGCGGAGACCTCGCTCGCGAGGTGCACGTCGCCCGCGAGCATCGAGCGCAGCAGGCCCGAGCGCAGGTGGCCGCGCGCGCGATCGAGGTCGCGGTTCTGCTCGAGGGCGAGGCCGGCGAGTGCGATGACCGCGGTGACGACCTCGCGCCCGGCCTGGTCGAGCTCGGGGGACTCGCCGATGGCGAGCACGCCGCGCAGGGCGCCGCCGGCGCCGAGCGTCTGCAGCGTCATCCGCTGGGGCGCGCCGACGGAACCGCCCGCCTCGAGGGTGCGGCTCGCCCGTTGCCCTCGGCGCAGCATGGAGCGGGCCTCGCCGACCACCTCGCCGAGCGCCGGCTGACCGAGGCCGCCGATGGGGGCCTCGCGATCGAGCGCGCCGGCGGCGTCGACCAGGCCCACCCAGGTGCCGAGGCGGCCGCTCAGCTCGGACAGCGTCGCGCCGAGGCCGTCGGGCCGGAGGGCGGCGAGCGAGATCGCTCGCTGCGCCTGGAGCGCCCAAGCCTGGCGGGCGTTCGCATCGGCCGCGTTGAGGTCGGCGACCGTGCGGGCCACCCGGATGAAGGGCACCCGGTAGGGCACCTCGAACAACGGCACCCCGTGCCGCTCGCATGCCGCGACGAGGGGCGCCGGCGTGCCCGCGCGAACCACCTCGGTGCCGAACCCGAGGGCGGCCAGTCCCACGCCGGCCAGGCGCGCCACGTAGGCGTCGAACACGGCAGGGTCGTCGTGGTCGGTGTCCGGACCGAACTGCGTGCCGGTCGTCAGCAGCACCTGGCCCCGCTCGAGGAACGGCGACGGGTCGTCGAGGTCGGAGCCGTGCACCCACGGCACGGGCGCGTCGAGGGCGCCGTCGGGGAGCGCGGACTCGTCCACGAGTGACGTGAGTGCGAGGTCGCTCCGCTCGAGCAGGGTGCGCACGGTGGGCTTCACGGGACCTCCTCGGTGTACGCCACGTCGAGAACGCTGGTGTCGAGTGTACATCCGGGCGGGGGTGACATCCGATCCCCCCTGCCTACCATTGCCCGACACCGCCACCGTCGTCACCGCATCGGAGCACCCATGACCATCGTCGATCCCACGGCCACCGCCGTCGGCGGCCCCGCCCTCCCGCAGGAGCGCCGCCTCGTCACCAGCATCCCGGGCCCGCGCTCGCAGGAGCTCATCGCCCGCAAGGCGCAGGCCGTCGCGAAGGGCGTCGGGCACACCATCCCCGTCTCGGTGGTCGCAGCCGGGGGCGGCGTCATCGTCGACGCCGACGGCAACTCGATCATCGACCTCGGCTCGGGCATCGCCGTGACCGGCGTCGGCAACTCGAACCCGCGCGTCGTCGACGCCGTGAAGGCGCAGCTCGACGCGTTCACCCACACCTGCTTCACCGTCGCGCCCTACGACGGCTACGTCGCCGTCGCCGAGAAGCTCAACGAGCTCACCCCGGGCGACCACGAGAAGCGCTCCGCGCTGTTCAACTCGGGCGCCGAGGCCGTCGAGAACGCCGTCAAGATCGCGCGCCACTTCACGAAGAAGATGGCCGTCGTCGCGTTCGACCACGCCTACCACGGCCGCACCAACCTCACCATGGGCCTCACCGCGAAGAACATCCCCTACAAGGACGGCTTCGGCCCGTTCGCGCCCGAGGTGTACCGCGCCCCGCTCAGCTACCCGTACCGCGACAACGGCCTCTCCGGCGCCGAGGCGGCCGCCCGGGCGATCACGCAGATCGAGAAGCAGATCGGCGCGAACAACCTGGCCGCGATCATCATCGAGCCCATCCAGGGCGAGGGCGGATTCATCGTCCCCGCGCCCGGCTTCCTGCCGGCGCTCGTGAAGTGGGCGAACGAGAACGACGTCGTGTTCATCGCCGACGAGGTGCAGACCGGCTTCGGCCGCACCGGCGCCTGGTTCGCCAGCGAGCACGACGGCATCGTCCCCGACCTCGTCGTCACGGCCAAGGGCATCGCCGGCGGCCTGCCGCTGTCGGCCGTCACCGGCCGTGCCGACATCATGGACTCCGCCCACGCGGGCGGCCTCGGCGGCACCTACGGCGGCAACCCGCTCGCATGCGCCGCCGCGCTCGCCGCGATCGAGTCGTACGAGCAGGACGGCCTCATCGAGCGCGCGCAAGAGATCGGCGCCGTGCTCATCGGCCGCCTCAACGCCCTGCGCACCGCCGACGCCCGCATCGGCGACGTCCGCGGTCGCGGCGCCATGGTCGCCATCGAGCTGGTCGACCCCGCCACCGGCGCGCCCGACGCCGCGCTCACGGGCCGGCTCGCGGCGTACGCCCACGCGAACGGCGTGCTCGTGCTCACGTGCGGCACCTACGGCAACGTCATCCGCTTCCTGCCGCCGCTCACCATCGACGACGAGCTCCTCATCGAGGGCCTCGACGTCATCGCCGAAGGGCTGCGCACCGCATGAACCCCGTGACGGCGCCGACGACGTCGCCCCTGGCCGCCGTGCCGGCGACGGATGCCGCGGCATCCGCCGCCCGCGCAGACGCGGAACCGACCCCGCTCGCCGACGCGCGCGCACAGCTCTCCGAGGCCGTGGCGCTGCTCGGCTACGGCGACGGCCTGCACCAGATGCTCGCGACCCCGCGACGCGAGCTGAGCGTGGCCGTGCCGCTCCGCCTGGACTCGGGCGAGAGCCGCCTGTACCTGGGCTACCGCGTGCAGCACAACTTCTCGCGCGGCCCCGCCAAGGGCGGCCTCCGCTACGCGCCGAACGTGAACCTCGACGAGGTGCGCGCGCTCGCGATGTGGATGACCTGGAAGTGCGCCCTCCTCGACGTGCCGTACGGCGGCGCCAAGGGCGGGCTCGCGATCGACCCGCGCGAGCACTCGACGGCCGAGCTCGAGCGCGTGACCCGCCGCTACACGAGCGAGATCCTGCCGATCATCGGCCCGGAGCGCGACATCCCCGCACCCGACATCGGCACCGACGAGCAGACCATGGCCTGGATCATGGACACCTACTCGGTCAACTCGGGCTACACCGTGCCCGGCATCGTGACCGGCAAGCCGATCTCGCTCGGCGGCTCGCTCGGGCGCGCCTCGGCCACCTCGCGCGGCGTGACGCACATCGCGCTCGCGGCCCTCCGGCACGCCGGGTTCGAGCCGTCGCGCTCGACCGCCGCCGTGCAGGGCTTCGGCAAGGTCGGCGCGGATGCCGCGCGGTTCCTCGCCGAGGCCGGCGTGCGCGTCACCGCGGTGAGCGACCAGTACGGCGCCGTGCGCAACGACCAGGGCCTCGACCTCGAGGCCCTGTCCGACCACGTGCGCGCCACCGGGTCGGTCATCGGCTTCGACGGCGCCGACGAGCTGCACCGCGACGACCTGCTGACGCAGGACGTCGACCTGCTCGTGCCGGCCGCCGTCGAGGGCGTGCTCAACGAGTCCAACGCGCGCGACGTGCTCGCCCGCGTGATCGTCGAGGGCGCCAACGGCCCCACGACGCCCGCCGCCGACGCGATCCTGCGCGAGCGCGGCGTCCTCGTCGTCCCCGACATCCTCGCCAACGCGGGCGGTGTCATCGTCTCGTACTTCGAGTGGGTGCAGGCCAACCAGGCGTACTGGTGGCGTGCCGACGAGGTCGAGAGCAGACTTGAGGAGCGGATGCTGAACGCCTGGCGTCACGTCCTCGGCTACGCCGAGGCCCGCGACCTCTCGCTCCGCACCGCCGCCACGGCGCTCGCCGTCGAGCGCGTCGCCGAGGCGCATCGCATCCGCGGCCTCTACCCGTGATCGCGCGAGACCCGCGCACGACTGGAACGGACAACCAACGCATGACCACTGCAACGCAGGAATCCGCCCTCCTCGACCGCGTCGCCGACGGCCTCTTCATCGGCGGCGACTGGATCGGGGCCGAGGGCGGGAAGACCTTCGAGGTCCGCGACCCGTCCACGGGCGAGGTCATCAAGACCATCGCCGACGCGTCGCCGGCCGACGGGATCCGCGCCCTCGACGCGGCCGTCGCCGCGCAGGACGCGTGGGCCGCGACCGCCCCGCGCGAGCGCGGCGAGATCCTCCGCCGCGCCTTCGACACGCTCATGGAGCGCGCCGACGACTTCGCGCTCCTCATGACCCTCGAGATGGGCAAGCCGCTCGCCGAGGCGCGCGGCGAGGTCAAGTACGGCGGCGAGTTCCTCCGCTGGTTCAGCGAGGAGGCCGTGCGCATCACCGGCCGCTACGGCTGGAACCCCGAGGGCACCGGCCGCATCGTGGTCGCGCAGCGCCCCGTGGGCCCGTCGTACTTCATCACGCCGTGGAACTTCCCGCTCGCCATGGCGACCCGCAAGATCGCGCCGGCGCTCGCCGCGGGCTGCACCGTGGTCGTCAAGCCGGCCGCGCTGACGCCGCTCACGACCATCGCGTTCGTGCAGCTGCTCGAGGAGGTCGGGCTGCCGAAGGGCGTCGTGAACGTGGTCACCACCACGAGCTCGTCGAAGGTCTCTGGCCCGATCATCGCCGACCCGCGCCTGCGCAAGCTCTCGTTCACCGGCTCGACCGAGGTCGGCCGCAAGCTCATCGAGCAGTCGGCGCAGGGCATCCTCCGCACCTCGATGGAGCTCGGCGGCAACGCCCCCTTCGTCGTCTTCGAGGACGCCGACCTGGACAAGGCGGTCGAGGGCGCGATGGTCGCGAAGTTCCGCAACATCGGCCAGGCCTGCACGGCGGCGAACCGCTTCATCGTGCACGAGTCGGTCGCGGCGGAGTTCGCGCGTCGCGTCACCGAGCGCGTCTCGGGCATGAACGTCGGGCGCGGCACCGAGGAGGGCGTGCACATCGGCCCGCTCATCGACGCCGACGCGGTCGCCTCGACGCACGAGCTCGTGACCGACGCGGTCGACAAGGGCGCGAAGGTCCTCGCCGGCGGTTCGGCGATCGACGGCGCCGGCACGTTCTACGCGCCGACCGTGCTCGGCGACGTGACCTCCGACGCGCGCCTGCTCCGCGAGGAGATCTTCGGACCGGTCCTCGGCATCACCACGTTCGCCGACGAGGACGAGGCCGTGCGCCTCGCGAACTCCACGGAGTACGGCCTCATCTCCTACGTGTTCACGCAGGACCTCGCGCGCGGCCACCGCATGATCGACCGCCTCGACACCGGCATGATGGGCCTGAACACGGGTCTCGTCTCGAACGCGGCGGCCCCCTTCGGCGGCGTCAAGCAGTCGGGCATCGGCCGCGAGGGCGGCTTCGAGGGCATCCACGAGTTCCTCGACACGAAGTACACGCTGATCCCGGCCTAGCCGCCGGGCGAGCGGATGCCGCGACCCCGCGTCGCGGCATCCGCCCCCCTCTTCTCTCGCTGCTCCTCTTCTCAGGACCCGGCCCCCGAATCGGGCCGTTTCTCAGGACGACACGCCGCTCCCAGCGGCGACACGCCGGAAAACTCCTGAGAAGAGCAGGCAGACCTCGCACACAGAAAGCAGCACCGAACCATGCAACGCATCGACACCGACGTCGTCATCGTCGGCGCGGGGGCCGCGGGCCTCACCGCCGCGACCGAGCTCGTCAAGGCCGGGCGCGACGTCGTCGTGCTCGAGGCGCGCGACCGCGTGGGCGGCCGCCTCCACACCGACGTCATCGACGGGGCCATGCTCGAGGTCGGCGGCCAGTGGGTCTCGCCCGACCAGGACGCCCTGATCGAGACGCTCGACGAGCTCGGCCTCGAGACCTACCCGCGCTACCGCGAGGGCGTCAACATCTACATCGGGCCGACGGGCGAGCTCAAGCGGTTCGAGGGCGACATCTTCCCGGTGCCGCCCGCGACCGAGCAGGAGATCCTGACCCTCATCGAGAAGCTCGACGCGCTCGTCGCCGAGATCGACCCCGAGCAGCCGTGGGCGCACCCCCGCGCCAAGGAGCTCGACGAGGTCTCGTTCGCGCGCTGGCTCGAGACGCAGACCGACGACGAGGAGGCCCGCGAGAACATCGGCATGTTCATCGCCGGCGCGATGCTCACCAAGCCCGCGCACGCGTTCTCGGCGCTGCAGGCGCTGCTCATGGCGGCCTCCGCGGGCTCGTTCTCGAACCTCGTCGACGCCGACTTCATCCTCGACCGCCGCGTCGTCGGCGGCCTGCAGCTCGTGCCGCTCGGCCTCGCCGAGCGCCTCGGCGACCGGGTGCGGCTGAACCAGCCCGTGCGCACCGTGCGCTGGCAGGCGGATGCCGCCCCAGGGCAGGCCGCGGTCGTCGCCGTGACCGACGAGCTCGAGGTGCACGCGCGCGAGATCGTGCTGGCCGTGCCGCCGATCCTCGTCAACCGCATCTCGTACGAGCCGCCGCTGCCGCGCCGACAGCACCAGCTGCACCAGCACCTCTCGATGGGCTTCGTGATCAAGGTGCACGCCGTGTACGAGACGCCGTTCTGGCGCGAGCAGGGGCTGTCGGGCACCGCGTTCAGCCCGTGGGAGCTCGTGCACGAGGCGTACGACAACACCAACCACGGCGACCCGCGCGGCACCCTCGTCGCCTTCGTCGCCGACGAGGCCGCCGACGGCGTGTTCCAGCTCTCGGCCGAGGAGCGCAAGGCCGCCATCCTCGAGTCGATGTCGCACTACTACGGCGAGCAGGCCAAGCACCCGGTCGTCTACTACGAGTCCGACTGGGGCTCGGAGGAGTGGACGCGCGGCGCGTACGCCGCGAGCTTCGACATGGGCGGACTCGCCCGGTACGGCGCCGACCTGCGCACCCCGGTCGGCCCGATCCGCTTCGCGTGCTCCGACATGGCGGGCAAGGGCTACCAGCACGTCGACGGCGCCATCCGCATGGGCCGGCTCGTCGCGTCGCAGATCTTCGAGGAGCTCGCATGAGCGAGGTCTCGATCGTCGTCGGCTACACGGCCAACGAGTCGGGCGCAGACGCGCTGGCCCTCGCGAACCGCATCGCGACGGCGGCCGGGGGAGCGCTCGAGGTCGTCATGGTGCTGCCCTCCGAGGCGCACAACGCCCGCGTCCCCGTCGACCAGGGCTACCTGCGGTACCTGCGCGAGCAGTCGCGAGAGTGGCTCACCGAGGCGTCGACCCACCTGGGGGCGGATGTCGCATCGAAGCTGCACATCCGCTACGCCGAGTCGTTCGCCGAGGGGCTCGTGGCGGCCGCGCACGAGTTCGGCGCGAGCCTCATCGTGGTCGGTCCCTCCGGGGGAGGCCGCCGCGCGCACGCGCGGGTGGGGTCGGTCGCGAACGAGCTGCTGCACTCCTCGGACGTGCCGGTGGTGCTCGCGCCCGCCGGCGCGCGCGAGATCCCGGCGTCGCAGGGCGTCGGCCGCATCACGGCGTGCGTCGGCACCCGCCCCGGTGCGGAGGAGCAGCTCGAGGCCGCGACCGCGCTCGCCCGAGCGACTCGCGCCCCGCTGCGCCTGCTCTCGCTCGTGCCCATCGACCTGCCCGCGGGCCTCGACGCGCACCTCGCCGAGCTCACGAGCTCGACCCACGCCGAGCAGGTGCTCGAGGAGGCGCACCGGAGGCTTCCCGAGGGCCTCGACGCGAGCGTCGAGATCGCCCGCGGGTCCTCGATCGAGGACGCCGTGCGGGCCCTCGACTGGCACGACGGCGAGCTGGTGCTCGTCGGCTCGAGCCGCCTCGCGGCACCCCGGCGCCTGTTCCTCGGCTCGACCGCGGCGAAGGTGCTGCGCGAGCTGCCGGCACCGATGATCGTGGTGCCCCGCACCACCCAGGGAAAGACCTCGCAATGACGCAACCCCAGCCCCAGTCCCAGCCCGGCGCTCCGCTCACGGAGGCAACCCGGGCGATCGACGCCCCCGAGGGCGGCATCACCCGCAAGGGGCTGTCCGCCGGTTCCGTCGGCCTCATCGGCGCGATCGTCATCGGCATCTCGTGCATCGCCCCCGCGTACACGCTGACGGCCGCGCTCGGCCCGACCGTGTCCGAGGTCGGCACCCAGGTCCCGGCGATCATCCTGCTGGGCTTCATCCCGATGCTGCTGGTGGCGTTCGGCTACCGGGAGCTCAACCGCCGCATGCCCGACTCGGGCACGTCGTTCACATGGGCCACGCGGGCGTTCGGCCCGTGGATCGGGTGGATGGCGGGATGGGGCCTCGTGGCCGCGACCATCCTGGTGCTGTCGAACCTCGCGGGCATCGCGGTCGACTTCCTCTTCCTCGCCATCTCGCAGATCGTCGGCAACCCCGAGATCGCCGGCATCGCCGCGAACCCGTTCGTGAACGTCGTCGTGTGCCTGCTGTTCATGCTCGGCGCGACGATGATCTCGTACCGCGACATGCAGACCACGCAGAAGCTGCAGTACTGGCTCGTCGGGTTCCAGGTGATCGTGCTCCTCGTCTTCTCGATCGCCGCGCTCGTCGAGGTCGCCAACGGCAACGCGTTCGACGCGACGCCCATCGAGCTGAGCTGGTTCAATCCGTTCGCCGTCAGCGACTTCAGCGCACTCGCGGCGGGCCTGTCGCTGTCGATCTTCATCTTCTGGGGATGGGACGTCACCCTCACCATGAATGAGGAGACGAAGGGGTCGGAGAAGACCCCGGGCCGGGCCGCCACCCTGTCGGTGCTCATCATCGTGTCGCTGTACCTGCTCATCTCGGTCTCGCTCATCTCGTTCGCGGGCGTCGGCGAGGGCGAGTTCGGCCTCGGCAACCCCGACATCCAGGACAACGTGTTCTTCGCACTCGCCGGACCGGTGCTGGGCCCGCTCGCCATCCTGGTGTCGCTCGCGGTGCTCACCTCGAGCGCGTCGAGCCTCCAGTCGACGTTCGTCTCGCCGGCCCGCACGCTGCTCGCGATGGGCCACTACGGCGCGCTGCCGCCGCGGTTCGCGACGGTGAGCCCGCGGTTCTTCACGCCCGGGTACGCGACGATCGTCTCGGCGGTCGTGGCATCCGCCTTCTACGCGGTCATGCGCTTCGTGAGCGAGAACGTCCTCTGGGACACGATCACCGCCCTCGGCATGATGATCTGCTTCTACTACGGCATCACGGCGTTCGCGGCGGTGTGGTTCTTCCGCCGGACGTGGTTCCGCTCGGTGCGCGAGTTCTTCTTCACGCTGCTGTTCCCGCTCGTCGGCGGCGTCATCCTGTCGGTCCTGTTCGTGACGACCCTCGTCGACAGCATGGACCCGGACTACGGATCGGGGTCGGAGATCGGCGGCGTCGGACTCGTGTTCATCCTCGGCATGGTCGTGCTGCTCACGGGCGTCGCGATCATGATCTGGCAGGCGGTCAAGCGCCCCGCGTTCTTCCGCGGCGAGGTGCTCTCGCGGGCCTCCGCCGACTGAGCCCGTGCGGGGCCGGTGTCTCCTCACCGTGCCGGCTCCGCGCGTGAACGCGAACCGCCCCGCCGGCGACACCCGGCGGGGCGGTTCCGCATCCCGGTGCCGCGGGCCGGCGAAGCTGTCGGGGCGTCAGTCCGCGGCCGGCGCGGGTGTTCCGGTGTAGGCGGCGTAGGTGGCGTCGGCCGCGCGGCGCGCGGTCGCCGCATCCGCCCCGTTCGCCTCGTGCGCCGCGGCCCATCGGTCGGCGCTCATGCGCTGGAACCGCCGGCCGTCGTCGGACTGGAGCCACTCGGCCGAGTTGTCGGGGCTGATCTCGCCGGTCGTGAGGTGCTGGTGAAGCCCCAGCAGCGCGCCGTCCCAGCCCATGCCGGTCGCGGCGGGGCCGAACTGCTCCCACATCCCGGCGTCGAGGTCATCGGCGAGTGCGACGTGCTCGAGTTCGACGCGGGTGTGCGCGTCGTCGACGGCGGCGAGCCGCACGGTGAGCCAGGTCACGCCGCCGCCGAACTCCCAGGTGACGCCGTACGAGCGCGGTGCATCGCACGATTCGATCGTGCCGCCCGCGTTGCCCTCGACCTGGTATCGCCCGCCGAGGCGCAGTTCGCCGGTGACCGGCAGGAACCAGCGGGGGATCCGTTCGGCCGAGGTCACCGCGTCCCACACGTCGTCGATGGGAGCGGGGTAGGTCTGGACGAGCGTCTGGACGCGGGTGGCGGCTCCGTCGCGCGTGCCATCGGCGAGGCCGCGGTCGACCGCCGCGATCTGGGCGTCGATATCCATGTCAGGTCTCCTTGTCCGGTGAGTCGGATGCCGCGAGCCGGCGTGCTCGTCCTGAGCGGGCGAGCTCCGTTCCGAGCGCGTCGAGCCGCGGCCGCCAGAAGCGCTCGAACGGCGTGAACCACGCCGCGGCCTCCTTGATCGGTTCGGGGTCGAGCGCGTACAGGCGGCGCGTGCCGTCGGCGCGCACCGTGGCGAACCCCGATTCGCGCAGCACTCGGAGATGCTGCGAGACGCCGGGCTGGCTGATGCCGAACTCGGCGTGCACGATGCGCCCGACGTCGCCGGCTGCGAGCTCGCCGCCGGCGAGCAGTTCGAGGATCCGGCGCCGGACCGGGTCGCCCAGGATGTCGAGCGCGTGCATGCGACCATAGTTCACGAAACGCTTATATAAGTCAAGAGTGTTGTTCGAGTTGGTCGTCGCGCCGGCGATTCCCGGCGGAATCGCGTGCGTCGTGCGGGCGGATGCCGCGGGGCGGCGGTACCGTGACGGCAGGCCGATCACCGGGAGGGCGCATGTCGGAGCACGATCTCATCGCGGCGTGGCGGGCGAGCCGATGGCACGTCATCGTGTCGCAGCTCGGGCCGACCTTCCTGCTCGCGCTGACCATCGGCTTCCTCCTCCTCGGCATGGACGATGCCGACCTCCCGGTGAAGCTCGCCGCCGCCGGCATCCTGCTCGCCTCGGGCGTGCTCGGCGCGGTGGCGCAGGTGAGCGCGGCGAACGAGGGGCTCGCGATCATCGACGACCTCCGTGGGCTGCCGGCCGCGACGCCGCTGGGCCGCCGCATCGCGGCGTCGGCGCTGTGGATGCAGGTCGTTAAGTGGGTGACGCCGACGATCTTCGTGCTCATCTACCTCGCGCTGCTCTGGGCGATCTTCCTCGGCTGACTCGCAGCCGGACCGCCTTCCGCACGCCGCGGCGCGGCGGATAGCGTGAGCGTGTGCGCCCGACGACGGGCGCGAAAGGGGAAGCCACGTGGCCCGGTACGACGACATCATCGCCAACATCCCGATCTCGGACCTCGCTCGCCGGCTGGGCGTCGACGAGGCCACCGCGCGCCGGGCCGTCGACGAGGCCCTGCCCGCGCTGCTCGGCGGCATGGGGGCGAACGCGCAGGACCCGGCGGGCGCCGCGTCCCTCGAGCACGCCGTGCAGCAGCACCCGCCGCAGCTCTTCGAGGGCGGCGTCGACCTCGATGAGGTCGACGAGGGCGACGGCGACAGGATCGTGCACAACGTCTTCGGGTCGAACACCGACCAGGTCGTGCAGAAGCTCGGTTCGTCCGGCGGCGCCGACCAGGGCCTCATCCAGAAGCTGCTGCCGATCCTCGCGCCGATCGTGCTGAGCTTCCTCGCGGGGCAGTTCGCCAAGCGCCGCCAGGAGTCGGGCACGGCCGGGGCCGAGCCGTCCGGCGGCGGGGGCATCGGCGACATCCTCGGCGGCCTGCTCGGCGGCGGGGGAGGCGGCGGCGGGGGCATGCTCGGCGGCCTCGGCGACCTGCTGGGCGGCCTGCTCGGCGCCGGCAAGCGCTGACGCGCGGCTCGCCTTCGGCCGGCGTCGGGGCACGCGGCATCCGCTCGCCCCGGACGCCGCTGCGTAGACTGTCACGGTGCCAGTGAACCCCGAGCTGCAGGGCCGCGAGTTCGCGCCCACCGCGCCGTACCTCGTCGGCCGCGAGAAGGTGCGCGAGTTCGCGCGCGCCGTGTTCGCGACCAACCCGATCCACCTCGACGTCGACGCCGCGCGCGCCGCCGGCTACGACGACGTCGTCGCGCCGCCGACGTTCGCGGTGGTCGTGCAGGAGCACACGCTCGCGCAGCTGCTCGCCGAACCCGACGCGGGCATCGACTTCTCGCGGGTCGTGCACGGCGACCAGCGGTTCACGTCGTCGCGGCCGATCGTCGCGGGCGACGAGCTGGTCGCGACGCTCACCGTGTCGAGCGTGAAGACCCTCGGCGCCCACTCGATGGTCACCGCCGAGTCGGTGATCGCGGATGCCGCGGGCGCCCACGTCGTGACCGCGATCTCCACCCTCGTCGTGCGAGGAGACGACTGATGCCCGAGACCCCGATCGCCGCCGCCCTTCCCGACTTCGACGCGATCGCCGTGGGCGACGTGGTCGCCGAGCGGGAGTTCCACCTGACCCGGGACTCGCTCGTGCGCTACGCCGGCGCATCCGGCGACTTCAACCCGATCCACTACCGCGACGACGTCGCCGCGTCGGTGGGCCTGCCCGGCGTGCTCGCGCACGGCATGCTCACGATGGGCCTCGCGGTGCAGCCGGTCGTCGACTGGGTCGGCGACCCGGGCCGGGTGGCCGACTACCAGGTGCGCTTCACGCGCCCCGTCGTCGTCGACCCGGAGGCGGGTGCCGACGTGCGGGTCGCCGCGAAGGTGGGGCAGCTCGACGCCGAGGCCCGCGCCGCGCGCATCGACCTCACCGTGACCTTCGAGGGCGCCACGGTGCTCGGCAAGGCGCAGGTGCGGGTGGGGCTCGCCTGAGATGACGGTTCCGGAGACCGGCGGACACGAGCTGACGGAGGAGCGCGGCATCCGCTTCGCCGACCTGACCACGTTGCGGGTGGGCGGGCCGATCGACCGCCTCGTGACGGCGACGACGGCCGGCGAGCTCGTCGACCTGGTGCGCGAGGCCGAGTCGTCCGGCGACCCGTGGATGGTGCTCGGCGGCGGCTCGAACCTGCTCGTCGGCGACGAGGGGTTCGCCGGCACCGTGGTGCGCATCGCGACGCGCGGCATCGAGGTGCGGCCCGGTGCCGAGGAGGGCACCGTGCACCTGCGCGCGCAGGCGGGCGAGAACTGGGACGAGCTCGTCGCGTACACGGTCGAGCGCGGGTACTCGGGGCTCGAGGCGCTCTCGGGCATCCCCGGCTCGGTGGGCGCGTCGCCGGTGCAGAACATCGGGGCGTACGGCCAGGAGCTCGCGAACGCGCTCGTGGGCATCGAGTTCCTCGACGAGGGCGCCGACGAGCCGCGCTTCATGACCGCCGACGAGCTCGAGCTGGGCTACCGCACCTCGGTGCTGAAGCAGGGGCTGCGCGGCGTCGTCGTCTCGGTGGAGTTCGCCCTGCACGACACGACGGCCGAGCGCGAGGTGCTCGGCGAGGCGGTGGGCCGCCCGGTCGCGTACGCCCAGCTCGCGCAGGCGCTCGGCGTGCAGCTCGGCGACCGCGTGCCCGTCGCGCGCGTGCGCGAGGCCGTGCTCGCCCTCCGTTCGGCCAAGGGCATGGTGCTCGACCCGGACGACGCGGACTCGGTGAGTGCGGGCTCCTTCTTCACCAACCCGATCGTGACGGAGCACGTCGCCCGGACCCTCCCGGCCGACGCGCCGCGGTGGTACGTCGAGCCCGACGAACCCGACGAGGTCACCCCGCTCGCCGAGCTCGAGGCCGAGTCGCCGCTCGACGCGTTCCTCGCGCACCAGGCCGAGCTCGAGCGGGCCGAGGAGCAGGCGACGGATGCCGCGGCGGAGCCGCCGCTCGTGAAGCTGTCGGCGGCGTGGCTGATCGAGCACAGCGGCATCCGTCGCGGGTTCGCCCTGCCCGGCTCGCACGCCGCCGTCTCGACCAAGCACACGCTCGCGCTGACCAACCGCGGCGGCGCCTCGGCCGACGACGTCGCCCAGCTGGCGCGCTTCGTGCAGGGGCGCGTGCAGGCCGAGTTCGGGATCACGCTGCACCCCGAGCCGGTGTTCGTCGGGCTCGAGCTCTAGCCCCGGCGCTCAGTCGGCGTCGCGCTGCGCCAGCAGGTCGTCGCGCACGCGGCGGCGCAGCACCTTGCCGACGAGCGAGCGCGGCAGCTCGTCGACCTCGACGACGCGCCGCGGCACCTTGTACGGCGTGAGGCTCTCGCGGCAGAAGTCGCGGATCGCGCCGGCGTCGAAGGCCGCGCCCTCGCGCAGCTCGACCGCCGCCACGACCTGCTCACCGCCCGATTCGCGCGGCAGGCCGACCACGGCGGCGCCGCGCACGTCGGGGTGGCCGAGCAGCACCCCCTCGACCTCGGACGGCGACACGTTGAAGCCGCCGGTGATGATCAGCTCCTTGCGGCGGTCGACGATCGTGACGAACCCGTCGTCCGAGACCCGGACGATGTCGCCCGTGCGGAGCCAGCCGCCGGGCAGCAGCGTCTCCGCCGTCTCGGAGGGGCGGCGCCAGTACCCCTCGAACACCTGCGGCCCGCGGACCAGCAGTTCGCCCTCCTCGCCGGGCGCGCGGTCCTCGTCGGGCTGCTCGGGGTCGACCACCCGGATGTCGGTGCTCGGGAACGGCACCCCCACGGTGCCCGGGCGACGGGTCGGGCCCATCGGGTTGCCGACCGAGATGGGCGACGACTCGGTCATGCCGTAGCCCTCGACGAGGAGCCCGCCCGTGACGCTCTCCCAGAGGTCGACGGTCGCCGTCGGCAGCGCCATCGCGCCCGAGATCGCGAAGCGGATGCCGCGCAGCGGCGCCGTCCCGCGGTCCTGGGCGGCCCGGGCGAGCGCGTCGTAGATGGGCGGCACCGCCGGCAGGAACGTCGGCGGCGAGTGCCGCGCCGCGTCGAACACGAGGTCGACGTCGAACTTGGGGAAGAGCACGACCCGGGCGCCGATGCTCATCGCGAAGGTCAGGCAGAGGGTGAGGCCGTACGCGTGGAAGAGCGGCAGGACGCCGTAGAAGACCTCCTCGCCCTCGCGGAGGCCGGGCACCCACGCCTGCCCCTGCATGGCGTTGGCGCGCAGGTTCCGGTGGGTGAGCATCGCGCCCTTGGGGGTTCCGGTGGTGCCGCTGGTGTACTGCAGCAGGGCGGTGTCGCCGGGCGCCGGTCGCGGATGCCGCTTCGAGAGCGTCTTCGAACCGAGCAGGTCGTCCCAGCCGATGACCCCGCGCGCGGTCGGCTTCGACGTGAGCGCGGCCCTCGCGGCGCGCGCCCGCGGGATGGGCAGGCGCAGCGCCATCCGCTTGCCGAAGGGCATCGCCCGGGTGAGGTCGACCGCGATGATGCGCTCGGGGCGGATGTCGCGCGGGAAGTCCGCCACGGTGTCGGCCACGGAATCCCAGACGATCGCCGTGGTCGCGCCGTGGTCCTCGAACTGGTGGCGCAGCTCGCGGGCCGTGTAGAGCGGGTTGTGCTCGACCACGATCGCCCCGAGGCGGAGCACCGCGTAGAACGCGACGACGTGCTGCGGGCAGTTCGGCAGGACCAGCGCGACCCGGTCGCCGGCGACCACGCCGAGCCGTCGCAGGCCCTCGGCGGCCCGGGCGACCTGCTCGCCGAGGTCGCGGTACGTCGTCTCGGCGCCGAAGAACTCCAGCGCCGTGCGCCGCCCGAACCGCGCGACGGCGTCGTCGATCAGGTCGACGAGCGTCTGCGAGGGCTCGTCGATGTCGTGGGGCACGCCGGGGGCGTAGTGGGAGAGCCAGGGACGCTCGTCGAGGGGGTTCATCACATGCTCCATCATCGCCCGGATGCGGTGCGCACCGCGGGTCGGTAGACGTCGAGGGCGCCGGGCAGCACGCGCACGGTGGTCCGGTAGCCCGGCGCCGAGAGGTGGGCGGATGCCGCGGCGGGCGCCTCGAGCGCCACCTCGCCGTCGTGGGCGAAGCCGGGCGACTGCCCACGGCGCGGGCGGACGTCGACGGTGAGCTCGCGCACGGTGAACCCCTCGACGCGCTCGGGCATCAGGCGCAGGTGGCGCAGCACGGCGGCGACCCGGCGGCCGAAGGCGAGCGACGCGACCGCCCGCACGTGCGACCCGGCGTGGAGCAGCCGCACGTCGAGCACGCCGTCGTCGAGGGCGCACCGCTGCAGCGGGGCCGGGGTGTCGCGGTGGTTCCTGCCGACCCCGACGAACAGGGTCCACGCCTGGGTGCGGCGGCCGTCGATCACGACCGTGACGGGCTCGGCCCGGCGCAGCACGCCCTCCGCGGCGACGATGCCCGCGAGCCACTTGTTCCTCAGCCGGCGCTGCAGCTCCTGGCGGGCAGCGACGAAGTCGGGGTACACGCCGACGGATGCCGCGTTGACCACGGTGATCGGCTCGGCGTCGCCGAACGCGAGCTCGGCGACATCCGCTCGCACGCCCTCGCCGCGCTGGACGGCCTCGACGGCGGCCTCCGGCGAGTGCGCCCCGGCCGTGCGGGCGAAGTGGTTGAACGTGCCGCCGGGCACGACGAGGAGCGGCACCCCGGCGGTTCGCGCCTCGTGCGCGACGGCGGCGACCGACCCGTCGCCGCCGCACACGCCGAGGATCCGCGGCGGCGCCGGTCGAGCCAGCGCGTCGCGGACGACCGTGCCCAGGTCCTCGTCGTCGTCGAGGATGCGGACCTCGGCGCGGGGCAGCCGCTCGCGGACCACGTCGACCGGGTCGGCCCGCACGACGCTCGTGCCCGACCCGCGGTTCACCACGAGGAAGACGCCCTCCCCGTCGGGGGACGCCGGCAGCGAGCGGTCGGCGCCGGCCGGCAGCGGCGGCGCGGGCGGACCCGGACGCGGTCGGACGATCGCGGCGCCCGCCGCGGCGACGCCCGCGCCGAGCGTCAGGCCCCCGACCACGTCGGAGAGCCAGTGGGCGCCGACGTGCAGGCGCGAGTAGGCGACGCCGAGCGCCACGGGCGCGATCGCCGCCCCGATGCCGGGCGACTCGAGCGCGACGCCGGTGGCGAACGCCGCGGCGCTCGCGGAGTGCCCCGACGGGAAGGTGCGGCTCGACGGCTGCACGGGCAGGCGGCGACCGATCGGGATGTCCTCCAGCACCGGCCGGTCGCCGCCGAACACGCGCTTGGCGATCAGGTTCGTGAGCGCGCTCGCCGCGACCAGCGACAGGATGCCGCGCGCGGCGGCGCGTCTGCGCCCGACCACGGCCAGCACGCCCGCGAGCGTGAACCAGAGCACGCCCCGGTCGGCGAAGCCGGTGAGGCGCGACCAGAAGCGGTCGACGTGCGGATGGGAGTGCCATCCGTTCACGCGACGCGCGGCCGCGGCATCCGCTCGCTTGACCCACGGCGGCAGCAGGCGCGCCCGACGCGCGGCGACCCGAACGCCAGTGACGACCCCCATCCGCTCAGCGTAGGCGGTCAGAGCAGTCCGAGCTCCATCGCACGCGTGACGGCGCGCGTCCGGTCGTTCACCCCGAGCTTGCCGAAGGCGTTCACGAGGTGCGTCTTCACCGTCGCCTCGCCGATGTGGAGGAGACGGGCGATCTCGGGGTTGGACCGGCCGTCGGCGACCAGGCGCAGCACGTCGAGCTCGCGCGGCGACAGCGCCGGCTCCGGGCGCGCCGACGTGGCGCGCTGCCGCACGCGGGTGACGAGCTTCGCCGCGATCGACGGCGCGAGCACCGTCTCGCCCGCGACCACCGAGCGGATGCCGGCCAGGATCTCCTCCTGCGGCGCGGCCTTCAGCAGGTAGCCGCTCGCGCCGGCCTCGATCGCGGCGAGGATGTGGTCGTCGGTCTCGTACGTCGTGAGCACGAGCACGCGCGTGCGGCCGTCGGGCCCGGCGTCGGCGACGATCCGCTCGGTGGCCGCGGCCCCGTCGAGCACCGGCATGCGCAGGTCCATGAGCACCAGGTCCGGCCGCAGTTCCGCGGCGAGGGCGACGGCCTCGGCGCCGTCGACCGCTTCACCGACGACGTCGATGCCGGGCTCGGATTCGAGCAGCCCGACGATGCCCGAGCGGACGATCGGGTGGTCGTCGGCGACGACGACGCGGATCGGGTCGGTCATGGCGTGGCTCCGGTCGTGTGGTCGCCGGCGGCGGGCGCGTCGGCGTCGGCTCGCGGCACGGTCACGCGCAGCGTCGTGCCGCCCGCCGCGCCCGGTCCGAACTCGACGCGGCCGCCGACGAGCGCGACGCGGTCGCGCATGCCCGCGAGCCCGAAGCCGCGATCGCCCGGCGCCGCGTCGCCCGGCCCCACGCCGTCGTCGCGCACCTCGAGCGACACCGTCCGCCCGTCGGCCGCGACCCGCACCTGCGCGGACGTCGCCTGCGCGTGCTTGCGCACGTTCGCGAGCCCCTCCTGCGCGCAGCGGAGGATCACCACCTCGAGTTCCCGGTCGAGGTCGGCGCCGTCCGTCGTCGCGGAGACCCGCACGCCGGTCTCGCGCTCGAAGGAGGACGCGAGCCGGCGCAGCGCCTCCCCGAGTCCGGCGTCGGGGTCGACCGGCGCAAGGGACGCGACCAGCCCGCGCGCTTCGGTGAGCGCCTCCCGCGCCATCTGCTCCATGAGCTCCAGGTCGCCTCGAGCGGATGCCGCGCCCGCCCCGTCGACCCCGTCGAGACGCCGCTCGGCGCGCTGGGCGACCATCACGAGCCCGGTGAGGCTCTGCGCGATCGTGTCGTGGATCTCGCGGGCGACCCGCGCACGCTCCTCGGCGACGCCCGCCTCGCGGTGGACCGCCGCGAGCTGGCCCTGCGCGGCCTGCAGTTCGTCGAGCAGGCGGGCGCGTTCCTCGCCGTACATCGCGATGCGGGTGATCCAGAGTCCGAGCGCGATGCTGAAGCCGACCGAGAGCGCGGCGATCGCGGTCCCGACGACGATCCCCGCCGGCCCCTGCCGGATTGCGTACCCCACGACGATCGCGACCGCGATCAGGAGGTTCGCGACGATCGCCGAGCGCGTGGTCGGCGAGGTCGACCAGACGAACGGGTAGAGGAAGGCCTGCAGGATCGCGAACGAGGGCTCGACCGCGGTGCCGATCGCGAGGAGCACCGCGTAGGCGATCGCGACCGCCAGGTGCCGGCGCGCCGTGGCCTCGGGCACGCACCGGCGTCCCCAGATGAGGTGGACGAGAAGGAACGCGCCCGCGGCGGCCCACGTCGCGGCATCGTCCGGGCCGTAGGGCGGCTCGAACAGGGAGATCGCGACGATGACCGCCGCGACCGCCGCCGCCGCGGCATCCCACCACCGCACGTTCTGCATGGGCTCAGGCTCCCACAGCGCTCAGGCGTCGCGCCGGATCCAGCGGAAGGTCAGGCGGCTGACGACGAGGCCGATGACGAGCCAGGCCAGCAGCACGACCGCCACCCACCCGAGGTCCCACGCCTCGTTCTGCTCGAGCACCGCGAAGTCGTCGGGCAGGAACACGGCGCGCATGCCCTGCGCCATCCACTTCAGCGGGAAGAGGCTCGCGAGGTTCTGCATCCACTCCGGCAGCGAGTAGAACTGCAGGTAGACGCCCGAGATGAACTGCAGCACGAGCAGGATCGGGATGACGACCGCCGCCGCCGACTTGCCCGAGCGCGGCACCGACGACAGCGCGATGCCGAGCAGCGCCGACGTCGCGACGCCGAGCACGAAGACCCAGGCGAAGGTCGCCCACTTCTCGGGCTCGGTCGGCAGGGCGATGCCGAAGAGGGTCGCCGCGGCGAGGAGCAGGAGGCCCGCCTGCAGGAGGCCCGTGACGAACACCTGCCCGAACTTGCCGAGGAAGTACGACACCGGCGAGAGCGGTGTCCCGCCGAGGCGCTTCAGCGTGCCGTCGGACTTCTCGAGTGCGATGTCGATCGCCAGGTTCTGCACGCCCGAGAGCAGCATGCCCGCGGCGAGGAGGCCCGGCAGGTAGTACGCGCCGACCGAGACGCCCTCGGCGCCCGGGCCCGGCTGGATGTCGCCCGACGCGCTGAACGCGGCCGTGAAGATGCCGAGCATGATGAACGGGAACAGGAACGTGAAGAACACGGCATCGGGCGTGCGGAAGTAGCCGCGCACCTCGTGGCCGATCCGGGCGACGCCGACGGCGAGGCGCCCGGGCTGGCGGGTGCGGGGGCCGCCCGTCCCGGTCGTGGTCGAGCGGATCCCGCGGGCGGCGGTGTCCTCGGCGGACGTGGTCGTCGTGCTCATGCGAGCGCCTCCTCGTCGTCGGGGGCTGCGGCGCCGGCCGCGCCCACCATCCCCAGGTAGATGTCCTCCAGGCTCGGGCGGATCACCTCGAGCTCGGCGGGCTCGCCGCCGAGGTCGCGGGTGACGGATGCCACGAGCTCCGCCGGCCGCTCGGTGCGCTGCTCGCGCGGCGAGCCGTCGCGGTCGCGCCACCGGACGATCGGAACGCGCGCCTCGGCGCCGCCGATCTCGCCGATCGGGGCCACCTCGAGGAGCTTCCCGCCGAGGATCACGCCGGCCCGGTCGCCGAGCTGCGCCGCTTCGTCCAGGTAGTGGGTCGTGAGCAGGATGGTGGTGCCCTCCTGCTTGAGCGCGCGGATGAGGCCCCAGAACTCGCGTCGGGCCTCGGGGTCGAACCCGGTGGTGGGCTCGTCGAGGAACAGCAGCTCGGGCCGCCCGATGATGCCGAGCGCGACATCCACCCGACGGCGCTGCCCGCCGGAGAGCTTCGCGATGCGCGTGCGCGCCTTCGATTCGAGTCCGACGGCGGCGATCACCTCGTCGACGTCGCGGGGGTTCGGGTAGAACCGGGCGAAGTGGGCGAGCTGCTCGCGCACGGTGTACCGCCCGGGCTCGCCCGCCGACTGCAGGACGATGCCGAGCCGGGCCTTCCAGTCGAGGCTGCCGTGCGCCGGGTCGTCGCCGAGCACGCTCACCTCGCCCGCGGTGCGCAGCCGGTACCCCTCGAGGATCTCGATCGTGGTCGACTTGCCGGCGCCGTTCGGTCCGAGCAGCGCGAAGGTCTCGCCGCGCGCGATGTCGAGGTCGATGCCGTCGACGGCGGCCGTGCCGTGGTACTCCTTGCGGAGCCCGCGGATGCGGATGGCGGGCGCCTCCGGTGGTGCGGTCTGGTCCATGCCCTCGAGCCTGCCCGCCCGCCGGGCTCCGCACCAGCCGTGAGTCGGTCGATTCCCGCCTCCACCGATCGGTGGACCCTCCCGCCCCTCCCTGCGGATATACGATCCGCCGCACCGACGAGCGGGCTCCGGCGTCGGCGTGCCGGATCGTATATCCGCCGAGATGAACGGTTCGAGGGGGCGCGGAGCGCCGGCGCGAGACCCTAGTCGGCAGGCGGCATCCCCAGCTCGGCGAGGCGCCGCTCGAGGAAGCGGCGTTCGGGTGCAGTTGGGACGAGCGCCAGCGCCTCGCGGTAGCGTGCGGCCGCGGCATCCGTGTCGCCGAGGCGGCGCAGGAGGTCGGCCTGCGCGGCGGGAAGCAGGTGGTAGCCGTCGAGCCGACCGGATGCCGCGAGCAGGGCGAGGTCGTCGAGCCCGTGGCGCGGCCCGAACGCCATGCCGCGAGCGATGGCGCGGTTGAGCGCGACGAACGGCGAGTCGGCGAGCATGGCGAGGGCGTCGTAGCGGTCGACGATGGCAGGCCAGTCCGTGTCGTCGGCGGAGCGGGCACGGGCGTGGACCGCCTGGATCTCGGCCTGCAGGCGGTACTGGCCCGGTGCGTCGCGCCGCGCGGCCAGGGGTTCGAGCAGCGCGAGCCCCTCGGCGATCTCGGCGGCGTCCCATCGGGAGCGGTCCTGCTCGGGGAGCGGCACGAGGTCGCCCGCGGCATCCGCTCTGGCAGCCGACCGAGCGTGCTGCAGCAGCATGAGCGCGAGGAGGGCGCGTGCCTCGTCGGCGTCGGGCATCAGCGCGACGACGAGCCGGGCGAGCCGGATCGCCTCGACGGTGAGGTCGAGCCGCTGCAGCGACTCGCCGTGCGAGGCCAGGTAGCCCTCGTTGGCGACGAGGTACAGCACCGCGAGCACGCCGCCGAGCCGCTCGGGCAGCAGGTCGTCGGTCGGCACGCGGTAGGGGATGCCGGCGTTGCGGATCTTCCGCTTGGCACGCGAGATGCGCTGGCCCATCGTCGCCTCGGGCACGTGGAACGCTCGCGCGATCTCACCGGTGTCGAGGCCGCCCACGGTGCGGAGCGTGAGCGCGACCCGCGCCTCCATCGGCAGCGCGGGGTGGGCGCAGGTGAAGACGAGCCGCAGCCGGTCGTCCCACTCGGGCTCGCGGGCGACGAGGTCGGCCGGGTCGGGCGGACCGGCATCGCGTCCGGCGAAGCGTTCCATCTCGATCCACTCCTCGACCTTCCCGGCCTCGACGCCCCGGCGGCGGAGCCGGTCGAGCGCGAGGTTCCTCGCCGCGGTCGTGAGCCACGCGCCCGGGTTCCCCGGCACGCCGTCGCGCGGCCAGGTCGCCGCCGCGCGTTCGAACGCACCCGCCGCCGCCTCCTCGGCGACGTCCCAGTCCCCGGTGCGCCGGATCAGGGTCGCGACGATCCGCGCCCAGTCCGAGCGGTACGCGGCGGCGAGCGCATCCTCCGCGCCGGATGCGGGGGAGTGGGCCTCCTCCGCACCCGGCGCGCTGTCCCGTCCGTCGTTCAGCGGTGCGCTCCCGCGAGCGCGTCGGCCGCAGCGGGTTCGAGGCGGCGATCGCGATCGCTCGCCTCGCGCTCGTCGCGTGCCACGTGGTCGTCGTGCTCGTCGAGCGGCCACAGCGGGCGGAGCTCGATCAGGCCGCCACGGGCCATCGGGTGCTTCGACGCCACCTCGATCGCCTCGGCGAGGTCGCGGACCTCGATCAGGTCGAAGCCGGCGACCCATTCCTTCGCCTCGGCGAAGCCGCCGTCGGTCACGAGCACCTCGTCGTGGCGGCGCCGCACGATCGTGGCGTCCCCGGGCCGGCGCAGCACTTCGCCGAACAGGCGGACGCCGCGGCCGTCCATCTCACTGACCCACTCGTCGACATCGGGGGCGCCGTCCTCGTCGTCGGCCGACGCATCCCGACGCGGGTCGGCCACGACCTGCAGGAGGTAGCGTCGCCCGCGCGCGGGCCGCTCGGGGAACCCTTCGGGCACGACCCGCGCGTCGGGTGCCGCGTCGGGCCAACGCACGAACGGCCTGACCTCGACCTGCCCGAACGACGCCACCGGATGCTTCGACGCGATCTCGATCGCCTCGTCGAGGTCGCGCACGTCGATGACGTCGAACCCGCCGATCGTCTCCTTCGCCTCGCTGAACGGCCCGTCGGAGACGAGCACCTCGCCCGCGCGGACCCGGACCACGGTGGCGTCCTGGCCGGGGCGCAGTCGCTCGCCGTACTCCGAGACGCCGCGCGCCACGACGTCGTCGACCCAGTCGCCGATGTTGTCGGCCTCGGGGGCGTACGGCAGCGGGTCGGTGCCCTCGCTGTAGAACAGTGCGTACTCCATGACGGTCTCCTTCTCTCGGTCACGCTACGCAGGTACGACGAACGGGGGAACCCGATTTCGACACCCGCTCCGAGCGACGGGCGGCTGTCGTCGGGATCGCGGGATCCGTCAGCTCTGCAGTCGGTATGACTGGTTATACTTTGGCTATGAAGACCGCGATCTCCATCCCGGATGGCGACTTCGAGCGATTCGAGCGCGTCGCCGCCCGGCACGGCATGAACCGCTCGGAGTTCTTTCGACGCGCCGGCCGCCGCTTCGTCGAGGAACTCGAGGGCGAGGCCGAGCTGACCGCCCTGGCCGATGCGGTCATCGAACGCGTCGGGCAGCCCTCGGCTGACAGCCCGTTCCTCTCGGAGTCCGAGCGCCGCATGCTCGAGGCGACTGAGTGGTGATCGCCCACGGCGACGTCGTCTGGGTCGACTTCGGTTCACCGCGAGGATCGGAACCGGCGAAGCGGCGTCCCGCCGTCGTGATGCAGGAGGATTGGCTGCTCGCCACGCAGATCGCCACCGTCCTGGTCGTGCCGTTGACATCGAACGTTGCGCTGGAGGCGTTCCCCGGCAACGTGCTCATACCCGTCGAGGCTTCCGGCCTCGAGAAGGACTCGGTGGCGGTCGTGTCGCAAGTCGGACCGGTGAGCCGGGAGTTCCTCGACGCGTCTCCGGCCGGGCACCTCCCGAGCTACGTTCAGACGAAGATCGCCGACGGCATCCGCCTCGTCATGGGCATCTGAGCCGCGACCACACTGCGGATCCGCTTAGGATCCCTCAGCGGTCATCTCGACCCGCATACACTGCAGCGGTGAGACGCCGGCGCGAGGAAGACAGTGGTTCATGGTTCTCCATCGCCCTTGGGATGCTCGGCATTCTTGCGATCGGACTTGGGTCGTGGTGGTTCGCCGCCTTTCTCTACATGTCGGTCGATGGGGATGTCCTGGTCCCGCTCGATGAAGGGCGTTGGGCAGGAGCCCCAACTCTGTTCCTCATCGGGTTGTTCGGGCTCGCAGGGCTTGCTGCAATCAGTGCGTTCGGCTTCTTGACCTGGCTCATGATTCTCACTGCAGCCGAGGGCCGCGGGGAGCGCAGGTAGCGCACAGGCGATCCCTCAGTGAGCCGTCGGGGTGGGCGGTGCGTCCGGACCGTTCTTCTGCGGATCCGCAAGATGGATGGTGATCGATCGGCCTTGGATCTCCTCGGTCGCCGTGTCGACGGTTACTGACGTCTCCGTGGTCACGTCAAGCGGCCAGTCGATGCGGGGCGTGGCCCGGTTCAGGTAGTTCGATTCATACGTCGAGAGCGCAAAGCGCCCTGGATCGACGGGCTGGCGCGATGGTCGACCCGGCCTCAGGGTCCGAAGCACGACTCCTGCGGCGATCAGCACCCAGAAACCGGACACGATCCACACGTGGACACCCGGAGCAACGACCAACGCGACGGCCCAGGCGACGAGCCCCGCTCCCAGGGCGAGCACGACCAATAGCTTCCTCATCGACGGTGCTCGCGCTTCAAGCGTCCTGGGGCGGTGGGAACCGCCAACGTCGCGGGCGATCCGAGATCCCATCACCGCGCAGCCGCCTGTCGATGTAGACCATCACCAGCCCGGCCGCGATCAATGCGGCGCCCAGCGGAGCGAGCACGGTCCGAGCGATCGCCACCACGATCTCGAGCACGCCGATGGCCGAAAGCCACTCCGTCGTGTTCGGCGCCCACCAGGCATTCAGCGCGAGCGGTGCGGTGGCAACCAAGATGCCGCCAGCCAGCGCGACGCCCACGCCGGCCCAGATCACGGTCTTGGGCATCGACTCAACGCTCATGCAACTCCCTCGCCACGAAGACACGTGCCCGCAACGCTACCGAACGGGGGAGGCTGTCAGGCGATCGGCTGGGACTCCGCCAGACGGGATCCCTCAATGCGAGATATGACAGCGGGAGGCGCAGCGCTCTTGGGCGGTCTCGAACGTCGCTGTCAGGCGGCGTCAGCCACGCGCCGCGCAGAGCGCCGGAACGAGCCGATGTCCGGGTCGGGGCCGAGTCCGAGCTCGTGTCGCAGCTCGGCGCCGGCGGACTTCGCTCGCTGGTACCGCATCGCCGTGGCGGGGAAGAACCGCTCTCGACCCGATTGAAGCTCGAAGCCGATCATCGACACGTTCGCGCTGTAGAGGTCGGTGCCTCCTGACCACATGATTACGTATCCGTTGTAGTTGACCACGGACACCCGTGAGATCGTCGATCGGTCGAGGTAGTAGGTCCAGAACCAGGACACGACCTTGAGTCGTTGCTCATTGACGTAGATCCCGAAGAAGGCGCTTCGTGCCCAGATCACGAGGGGACCGAAGCAGATCGCCCACGTCCCGGGGTTCGACCAGTTGTAGCCGGTCTCGCGGCCGCCGTACATGGTGGCGAGAACCCACCCCCAGCACAAGACTGTTGCTGTCACGCGCGCGGCGGAGCCCGTTCCACGGACGCTTCGCCAACGCTGCACCGAACACCTACCAGACACCTCACCGGCGGTCGGCCAGGCAATCTAGGATCGCACGAGAGTGCAGCCCACTCGCGACACGGGAGCACGCGAACGATCCCTCAACGCAAATGATGTCGGTGAGGGTTTCGTGCAAGATCGACTCATGGCCGATTCGCGGAAGCTCCCGGTTGCTCGAGCGTCGCGATGGCAAGCGACCGTGATCGCCGTTGTCGTGGCGCTCGGCCTGGCTGGTTGCGGCGATCGATGGATCGAGGTCGATGCCGCCGACCTGGTAGGCGAGTGGAGTGCGAGCGTCGACGGGAACATGATATGGGCAAGTATCAGACCCGACGGAACTGTGCGCTTCACGGACCTGCCTGAGCGGGTCTTCTGCGCGGGCGCGGACCATCGGATTTCCGAGGCCGACTGGAGCAACTCGGCAGACGTCGCGGCGACGTGGGAGCTCGATGCCGAGTATCAGGACCCGGGGTCCTTGCCGCTGGGCTTCCGGGACAACGGCGGATGTTGGGCGAACGCCTATGTTGTCGAGCAGTCCGGCGCGATGATGATCAAGATGCTCGTCGGCCCACCGACCGACGGCTCGACGGTTCTCCCATTCCGCAGGAGCGAATAGGGCTCTCACACCGGCCAGCATCAATCCGGTACGCCGCGGCTGTAGGTTCGCACGCCGAAGAGTTCGCCAGCTGAGCGCACGGACGATCCCTCTAAGCGGGACTAGTGCGGAGGCAGTTCGTCGCGAAGCCAGGCCGACCAGAACGACTCCAGATCCGACGCGAGCCCCGTATGCTCGGCATCGATCTCGGACCAGTAGCTGACGCTGCCGTCCGCGTGGATGCAGAACGGATTGCCGGTTCCGTCATCGCCAAACGCGAGCCCGCCCCGTGCGCGCGCGGCGTCGCCATGCCGCTCCACAAGCTCATTCAGCGGCCAGATGACATACCACTGGCCGTCACGGTCCCAGACGCCGTCGGACTGCAGGTAGAGCGCGCCGAGCGCGGCCGGGAATGCCACATCGAGTTTCGCGCTGGCCATGTGCAACGCCGCGCGGGTCGTACCCGGACGCGTCACGAGCTCCGGCCTGTCGAGGATCTTGGCCCACTGCGTTGCCCCGGTACCACTGCGTTGCCCCGGTATCTGCTTTGTCGTTCATCACAGACATCTTCTTCGCTACCAGATTCGCCCGCTAGACGGTCGACCATCGAGCATCCGTCGACCTCGCGGCGCTCTGGGCGAGTCGGCGGCGAGGGCTGCCCGCAAGACCTGCTCGATTGCGGCGCCCGCTGACGGGGCCCTCTGTGCGTCACGGCTGAACTGCGGGTCGGCCGGACGGCGCCCATCGGCAGCGCTGACCGAGCGCCGGCGTGCGGGTCGCCTGCCGCCGGGGCCGGTGGAAAGGTATCCGCCGGATACCTTTCCACCGGCATCGTCGACAAGGCTGTCCTGTGCTCGCGACCGGGCCGCGTCGGTCAGCGCGGTCGCGGCATCCGCTCGCTCAGGCCCCCACGAGCAGCTGCGGGTGCTGCGCTTCGACCACGTTCGGGTGGGCGCGCAGCCGGCTCTTCAGCCAGTTCTCGCCGAAGACCGCGTGAAGCGGGTTCGCCGGGTCCTCGGTGACGCCGTGTGCCTCGGCGGCGAGGGCCGGCGGGAGCGTGATCGTCGGGATGGTGGCATCCAGCGACGGGCCGTGGAAGTAGGGGATCGAGATGCGCTCGGTGCCCGGCGCGGGGGAGACCACGCGGTGCAGCGTCGCCTTGAGGTAGCCGCCGGTGGCGATCTCGAGCAGCTCGCCGATGTTCACCACGAACGCGCCGGCGGGCGGGGTCACGTCGATCCACTCGCCGTCCTTCTCGACCTGCAGGCCCGCCTTGCCCTCCTCGACCGAGAGCAGCGTCAGCACGCCCAGGTCCTTGTGCGCGCCCACGCCCTGCGCCGGCTGCTCGGCGTCGACCCCGGGGTACCGTGCGATCTTCATGTACGGCGACGGGGTCGCGAACGCCGCGTCGAACGCATCGGCCGGCGCGCCGAGCGCCTCAGCCCACGCGCGCAGCAGGCGCGTCGACACCTCGTCGAGGCGGGCGATCCACTCCTCGGCGACCTCGCGCAGCTCCGGCAGCGCCTCCGGCCACAGGTTCGGGCCCTGGAGGACCCAGTAGTCGGGGGTGTCGGGGCCGACCGCGACCGCGGGCCGCTCGGCGCCGATGTCGATCTGCTCGCGGATGTCGACGCGCCCGAGCGTGCGCTCGCCGCCCATGCGGGTGTAGCCGCGGAAGTGCGGGCTGTTCACGTTCTCGATCGCGAGCTTGTGCGACTCGGGCAGCGCGAAGAACGCGCGGGCGACGTCGTACGCGCGATCGATGAGTTCGGCAGGCACGCCGTGGCCGACGAGCGAGAAGAAGCCGACCTCGTGGGTCGCGCGGCGGAGGTCGTCGCGGAACTGCGCCTGCTGCGCGGGCGTGCCGTTGAGGAGGGAGAGGTCGAGGACGGGGATGCCGGACATGTGCTGGTCCTTTCGAGGTGCCGGGAGGGTGGTGCGCCGACGATGAGGCGGCCCCGGCATCCTTCGACGTCGGCCCGTGGCATCCGTTTCGAGAGAAGTGCCTCGAAGAGCGGATGCCGCTGGGCTGACGCGGACGCGTCGGATGCGGCGTGAGCACGGGGGCTGCGGTCGGCGGCGCGGAGGAATCGCGCCCTGGGATCGTCGGGGAGACGATCGCCTAGCGGCGACAGCAGCGACAGGACTTGGTGCTCACGATGACGCACACGGTAGCACGGGTCGACGAGATCCGCCCAACAGCCCTGAGGGCCGAAGGGTCAGCGTGCCGCCACGCCCTCCGCCCGGTCGCGGATGCCGCGCAGCATCCGCTCCGACATGAAGAAGCTCACCAGCTGCACGGGCTCGACGAGCGCGGCCGCCCACGGCTCGAGGTACCCGTAGCGCTCGCGCACCACGAGCCTGGTGGCGTCGCCGGGCGCGTCGACGAGCACGAAGGCCCACGTGAAGTCGTACGGCGCGCCCTCCGTGCGCCCGTCGGGGCCGACGCCGCCGCGGAGCACGAGATGGTCGTCCTCCGCGAAGGCGACCACGTCGAGCGCGACCTGCGGATGCAGCCTGACGGTCTCGCCCACGCCCCGGATGCGCGCCTCCGGGAGCAGGACGTCGGCGCTGCGGATGTCGCACCCGACCAGGTTCTCGAGCCGGTCGTAGGTGTAGAAGCCGCCTCGGCCCTGCCCGATCTGCGCGATCCACGGCCAGACGTCGGCGCGCGGCGCCTCGATGCGGATCGCGCGGGTCGCCTGGAGGTCCGCCCGGGGAAGGAACCCGTCGCCGGGGAGCGGACGAGTCCGCTCGTCGTCGGTCGCGCCCCAGCGCAGCGAGACGCGCCGCACGGCGGCGATGGCCGCAACCGCCCCCGCCGCGACCGCGAGCGTCGTTCCGATCCGTGCACCACCGGCCATCCAGGCAGTCTGGCCCACCGGCCGTCGCGTCGACGGGACCGAAGCCCCACGGCGTCGGCGTCCCCGTCGCCGTCGTCAGGCGGGCACGACGAGCGAGACCGCGATCACGAGCATGACGACCGCGATCACCCCGTCGAGGACGCGCCACGCCCGCGGGCTCGCCAGCACGCGCCCGAGCAGCCTCGCGCCGTAGGCGAGTGCGAAGAACCAGATGACGCTCGCGAGCATCGCGCCCGCCGCGAAAACCCAGCGCAGCTCGCCGTACGTCGCGCCGACCGAGCCGAGCAGCACCACGGTGTCGAGGTACACGTGCGGGTTCAGCCAGGTCAGGGCGAGGCACGTCAGCACGGTCGGCAGCAGGGCCGTGCGCGTCGCCGTCGCGACGCCCCCCGACGCCGCGCGCCCCGGCGCATCGGTCGCCGGCGGGTCGGCCACCACGAGACCCGATTCCTCGCCGCGGATGGCACGCCGCGCCGCGAGCACCGCGTACCCGACCAGGAACGCCGCCCCGGCCCACCGCGCGACGCCGACGAGCCACGGCGCCGCCTGCAGCGCCGCGCCCATGCCGCCGACGCCCGCGAGGATGAGCACTGCGTCGGATGCCGCGCAGATCGCGGCGACCACGAAGACGTGCTCGCGCCGGATGCCCTGACGCAGCACGAACACGTTCTGAGCGCCGATCGCGACGATCAGCGAGAAGCCGAGCCCGAGGCCGGCGGCGAGCACAGAGAGGTCCACGGCGTCGACGCTAGGACCCGACACATCCGAAATCCAGCTCAGGATTCTCATTGCGCATTAGCATCGCTTCATGCAGATTCCGCTCGACCTCGCCCGCACCCTCGCCGCGGTCGTCGAAGCCGGCACCTTCGAGGCGGCTGCCGTCGAGCTCAGCGTCACCCCGTCGGCGGTGTCGCAGCGCGTCAAGCAGCTCGAGCAGCGACTCGGCCGGGTCCTCGTCGTGCGCACCAAGCCCGTGCGCCCGACCTCCGCGGGTGCGGCGGTCGTCCGGCTCGCGCGGCAGCTCGCCCTGCTCGAGCACGACGCCCTCGCCGCGTTCGGCGGCGACGCGGCATCCGCTCGCCCCACCGCCGTGCCGCTCGCGGTGAACGCCGACTCGCTCGCCACCTGGTTCCTGCCCGCGCTCGCGACGATCGCCGAACGGCACGCGGTCGTGTTCGACCTGCACCGCGACGACCAGGACTTCACCGCCGGGCTGCTCGAATCGGGCACCGTCATGGGCGCGGTCACCTCGCGGGCCGCCCCCGTCGCCGGATGCCTCGTGCGCCCGCTCGGCACGATGCGGTACACCGCCGTCGCGACACCCGCATGGGTCGCCCGGTGGGCTCCCGACGGGGCCGACGCGGCCGCGCTCGCGGCAGCGCCCCGCGTCGACTTCGACCGACGCGACGACCTGCAGGCCGAGTACCTCTCCATGGTGGGGGTGGATGCCGCGGACGCGCCGCGCCACTACGTGCCCGCCTCGAACGACTTCGCCACCGCGATCAAGCTCGGGCTCGGGTGGGGGCTGCTGCCGGGCTTCCAGTCCGACGACGAGCTCGCCGACGGGCGACTCGTCGCCCTCGGAGGGCCGCACGTCGACGTGCCGCTCCACTGGCAGCAGTGGAACCTCGGGTCGCCGCTGCTCGACGCGATCGCCGAGGGCGTCCTCGCCGAGGCGCGACGCGCGCTGCTCGCCTAGAGGTTCTGGCCGATGTCCCACAGCCGGTCGGGCCGGCCGTCGATCGCCTCGGAGACCGCGAGCGCCTGGTCGTCGGACAGGGAGGCGACGTAGTCGATCACCCCTCTGCCCACGCCGAGCGCGGGCACCTCGGCGGCATCCGGCACCGGAACTCCCTCCGGCCGCGTCTCGCGCAGCGCGGCGTACCCGTCGGTGGCGATCTCGACGAGCTCCTTCAGCCGCTGCGGCACCCGGTCGCGGTCGTCCTCGTCGTGCAGCCACGCCGTCAGTCCGTTCACCGCGCGAGTGAGCACCCGGCTGAGCCCGCGCTGGTACATCACGATGTCGGATCGGTCGAGGATGAAGTGCCGGTGCACGAACTTCAGCACCTCCACCTCGTGCCATGCCCGCACGTCCAGCGCGACCGGACCGGAGCGGATCACGTCCTCGGAGGCGGGCACCACCGAGGACTGGAGGTGGTCGATCCACCGGTTCGTGAACGACGAGAGCGCCCGCTCGGAGGCGATCGACCCGTCGAACGGCATCGCGAGCAGTCCGTCGACGAGGTCGTCGGCCACGACCGCGACCGCCCCGCGGAAGGCGTCGTCGTCGGCGATCCACGGGTCGCTCCGGTGCAGCTTGCGGCGCAGGGCCTCAAGCGCGCTGCCCGGCGGTGCCCCACGGCCCGCCAGGCCGTCGGCGTCGAGCTCGCGCAACCGCACGCCGAAGTCCATCCAGCCGCGGAACTCGCGCGCCACCGCGCCCTGGCTGAGCAGCCCGGCGCGGTAGAAGTCGTCGACGTCGTGGATCGAGTAGGCGATGTCGTCGGCGATGTCCATCACCGAGCACTCGAGCGACTGCCGCAGCGGCGGATGTCCGCGCCGCGCCTCCTCGAAGTCGGCCGCGTCGATCCCGTACGACGAGAACTTCAGCACGTCGACGCCGTCCGGCGTGCGCCGCAGGCCGCGGGGCAGCGGTCCGTCGCCGAGCGCGTCGACGTCGAGGTACCGCGTCCACGGGTACTTGGACACCGCCGACCGCACGGCCGCCGTCAGGTTGAGCCCCCGCGGCGCCACCTCGCTCACGTCGAGCGTGGCGAGGATGCGGTAGCTCTGCGCGTTGCCCTCGAACCCGTCGGTGAGGCCGAGCCGCTCGCGCGCGAGCCGGTCGAGCACGCGCTCGCCGAGGTGCCCGAACGGCGGGTGGCCGAGGTCGTGAGCGGATGCCGCGGCCTGCACCACGACGGCGTCGCACCCGTGCTCCAGCGCGAACTCGCGGGCCGGCGACGCGGCATCCGTCAGCTTCACGGCGATCGCGCGGGCGACCGCGGTCACCTTGATCGAGTGCGTCAGCCGATTGTGGATGAGCGGGCCGGCGCCGGGCTGGGCGATGACCTGCGTCACCGCCGACAGGCGCGAGAAGTACGGGGAGAACCGGATGCGCTCGAGGTCGAGCCGGAACTGCGAGTGCTCGCCGACGACGTCGGCGCTGCTGCGCGGTTCGTGGACGTGACGCGCGGCCCGATCCATCGGCGCCCCCCGCTCAGCCGAAGAGCCGCTGCAGTCGCTGCACGCCCTCGAGGAGCGGCTCGTCGCCGAGTGCGTAGCTGAACCGCAGGAACCCGCTCGGGCCGAACGCCTCGCCGGGCACCGCCGCCACCTCGGCGCGCTCGAGCATCAGGTCGGCGAGCTCGAGCGAGCTGGTCGGCGTCACGCCGCCCCACTCGCGGCCGAGCAGGCCGGTGACATCCGGGTAGACGTAGAACGCGCCCTGCGGCACGGGGACCGACATCCCCTCGATCTTCGACAGCTCGCCCACGATGAGCCGGCGGCGACGGTCGAACGCGCGCCGCATCTCCTCGACGGGCTCCTGCGGGCCGGTGAGGGCGGCGATCGCCGCGCGCTGCGAGATGTTCGACACGTTCGAGGTCAGGTGCGACTGCAGGTTCGCGGCGCCCTTGATGACGTCGGCCGGGCCGACCATCCAGCCGACCCGCCAGCCGGTCATCGCATACGTCTTCGCGACGCCGTTCACCAGGATCGTGCGGTCGGCGAGCTCCGGCACGGCCTCGACGATCGACACCGCGCGCGGGGGAGTGCCGCCCTCGTCGTCGGCGTAGGTGAGGTTCTGGTAGATCTCGTCGGTCACGACCCAGATGCCGTGCTCGAGGGCCCACTCGCCGATCTCGCGGACCTGCTCGGCCGAGTACACGGCGCCGGTCGGGTTCGACGGCGAGACGAACAGCAGCACCTTCGTGCGGTCGGTGCGCGCCGCCTCGAGCTGGTCGACCGTGACGAGGTAGCCCTGGTCGCTGCCGGCGAACACGTCGACCTGGCGCCCGCCCGCGAGCTTGATCGCCTCGGGGTACGTGGTCCAGTACGGCGCGGGGACGAGCACCTCGTCGCCGTCGTCGAGCAGCACCTGGAAGGCCTGGTAGACGGCCTGCTTGCCGCCGTTCGTGACGACGACCTGGTTCGCCCCGACCTCGAGGCCGGAGTCGCGCAGCGTCTTCGCCGCGACCGCCTCGCGCAGGTCGGGCAGGCCCGCCGCCGGGGTGTACCGGTGATTGCGCGGATCGCGGACGGCCTCGAGCGCGGCCTCGACGATGTGCGCGGGGGTCGCGAAGTCGGGCTCGCCGGCGGCGTACGAGATCACCGGGCGGCCCTCGGCCTGCAGGGCTTTCGCCTTCGCATCGACCTTCAGGGTCGCGGATTCGGCGATGGCGGCGATGCGGGCGGAGAGACGGCGCTGTTCGTTCACGCGACCAGCCTATGGCGACCGCGGGTGCGCAGAGAAGGGCGCCGCGGCAGTGCCCCCAGCCGCGACGCCGGCGCCCGCCCCCACGGGCGCATCCCTCTCGGACCGGGCCGCCGGGGCCGTTCGGCGATCGATGTCGCCTCCGCCCCTCGCCCGATCATCGGGTACACCCCACCGTAGATCGCGAGCCGCCGGGCAGGGAGGGACGTTCGTCCCTCGGGATGGCGGCGGTTTGGTGCCGCTCCCGGCGTCGCATACACTTGGTGAGGTTGCTGAAGTCAGCCAAGATCTTCTGCGCCTTCTTCCGGGTCGAGACCCGATAGTCGGCACGGCGAGGCGGCGGCTTCATCTCCATGCGGTCCGGAAGTGCGGAGCGCATAGGGCGGTGGCTCAATTGGTAGAGCAGCGGTCTCCAAAACCGCAGGTTGCAGGTTCGAGTCCTGTCCGCCCTGCGAGCCGGCCGGCGTCGGCCGGCCCATGAAAGGTGTACGAGTGGCCCGGAAAGTGATCGACGAACCCAGCGAGGAAGTCGTCGCCGATGCCAAGCGCGAGCGCGCGGCACGGCGCAACCCCTTCGCCCGGATCGCCCTGTTCATCCGGCAGGTGATCGGCGAGCTGAAGAAGGTCGTCACCCCCACGCGCAAGGAACTGTTCACCTTCACCGGCGTGGTGCTGGTGTTCGTGGTGATCATGATGGCCGTGGTCTGGGGCATGGACCAGGTCTTCGGCTGGCTGGTCCTGTACGTCTTCGGGCAGCCGGGGGTCTGATCGGGCCGTCGGCCCGGTACCCGCCGCCGCCCTCTGGCGGCACGGCAGAAGAGAAGGATTGAGGAACAGTGTCGAGGAACGAGCGCGAAGACGTCGATTGGGCCACGGCCGCCGAGCAGTCGTCCGAGGTCGAGGAGGCCCAGGAGGGCGCGACGCAGGAGCACGATGAGGACGCGGTCGAGCCGGCCGAGCACCGCGCCGTCCACGTGGTCGACGACGAGGGCGCCGAGATCGACCTCGACGCCGTGCTCGACTCGCTCGCCGAGGCGACCGACCCGCAGGCCGACGCCGTCGTCGACGACGCCCTCGACATCGACTCCGCCGAGGAGGCGGAGGCCGCGGCCGAGGCCGTGACCGAAGAGGACGAGGAGCACGACCCGTACGAGGCGTTCCGCAACGAGCTGCGCTTCCTCCCCGGCAAGTGGTACGTCGTGCACTCCTACGCCGGCTTCGAGCGCCGGGTGAAGGCGAACATCGAGCAGCGCCGCGAGACCATGGCGATGGCGGAGTTCATCCACCAGGTCGAGGTCCCGATGGAGGACGTCGTCGAGATCAAGAACGGCCAGCGCAAGATGGTCACGCGCGTTCGCGTGCCCGGCTACGTGCTCGTCCGCATGGACCTCAACGAGGAGAGCTGGTCGGTCATCCGCCACACTCCGGGCGTCACCGGCTTCGTGGGCAACGCGCACAACCCGACCCCCCTCCGCTTCGAGGAGGCCTTCAACATGCTGAAGAGCCTCGTCGAGCTGAAGGACGTCGCCCCCGCGAAGGGCGCGAAGGGTGCGGCCGCCGGCGGCGCCGCCCGCCAGATCCCGGCCGAGGTCGACTTCGAGATCGGCGAGACGATCACGATCAAGGACGGCTCGTTCGCCGGCCTGCCCGGCACGATCAACGAGATCAAGCCCGAGAGCGGCAAGCTCACGGTGCTCGTCTCGCTCTTCGAGCGCGAGACCCCCGTCGAGCTCAGCTTCGACCAGGTCACCAAGCTCTAACCGCACACAGACCGCACGCAGGCGACCCTCCGGTATCATCGGAGGGTTGTGCTGCGTCCAGCACAAGACCACCGCAACCCGGAACCGCCGGGACCTGCGGGAGAGTGCCCCGGCCACGGGCCGGGCGTTCGAACAGGAAGAGAGAAATCATGGCACCGAAGAAGAAGGTCACGGGTCTGATCAAGCTTCAGATCAAGGCCGGCGCCGCCAACCCCGCCCCGCCGATCGGTCCGGCGCTGGGTCAGCACGGCGTCAACATCATGGAGTTCTGCAAGGCGTACAACGCCGCGACCGAGTCGCAGCGCGGCAACGTCATCCCCGTCGAGATCACGGTCTACGAGGACCGCTCCTTCACCTTCGTCCTGAAGACCCCGCCCGCCGCCGAGCTGATCAAGAAGGCCGCCGGCGTCGCCAAGGGCTCGGGCGTCCCGCACACCACCAAGGTGGGCAAGATCACGCCGGACCAGGTCCGCGAGATCGCCGAGGCGAAGATGGTCGACCTCAACGCGAACGACATCGACGCCGCGTCGAAGATCATCGCCGGCACCGCCCGCTCGATGGGCATCACGGTCGAGTAAGGCCGCGGCGGATGCCGTGCGGCATCCGCTCCACAGAACTCTCATTCGTGGCAGCGCCCGCCAGGCGCGATGACCACACTCTCGCTAGGAGAACCAACATGGCACAGAAGTCCAAGGCCTACCGGGCCGCGGCCGAGAAGATCGAGGCCGGCAAGTACTACACCCCGACCGACGCCGTCGCGCTCGCGAAGGAGACCGGCTCGGCGAAGTTCGACTCGACCGTCGAGGTCGCGCTGAAGCTCGGCGTCGACCCCCGCAAGGCCGACCAGATGGTGCGCGGCACCGTCATCCTCCCGCACGGCACCGGCAAGACCGCCCGCGTCATCGTCTTCGCGACCGGCCCTGCGGCCGAGGCCGCGATCGCCGCGGGCGCCGATGAGGTCGGCGGCGCCGAGCTCATCGAGAAGGTCGCCGGCGGCTACACCGCGTTCGACGCGGCCGTCGCCACGCCCGAGCTCATGGGCCAGGTCGGTCGTCTGGGCAAGGTCCTCGGCCCCCGCGGCCTCATGCCGAACCCCAAGACCGGCACCGTGACCCCCAACCCGGCCAAGGCCGTCGAGGAGATCAAGGGCGGCAAGATCGAGTTCCGCGTCGACAAGCACGCCAACGTGCACTTCGTCGTCGGCAAGGCCTCGTTCTCGCAGGAGCAGCTGAACGAGAACATCAGCGCCGCCCTCGAGGAGGTCGTGCGCCTCAAGCCGTCGAGCGCCAAGGGCCGCTACATCCAGAAGGGCGCCGTGTCGACCACGTTCGGCCCCGGCATCCCGCTGGACGTCAACGCCATCTGAGTCGCCTGACTCGTCACGAAGGGCCCGCCGGTTCGCCGGCGGGCCCTTCGTCGTCCATCCGCCCGACGACCCGTGCGCGCCTCGGAGCCGAGCGAGCGCACGATCCGCCTGCATCCTTCTGCCCATCGCGCGACGGGCTCGATGGGTGATCCGGCCGACGCGGCGCGGACGGCCGCTCTCTAGCGTGACGAGCGTGGGCCCGGAATACCGACGGGTCCGGAGCGGAGGGAGATCATGGATGCCACGGGCACGACAGGTCGCGTCGCAAACGCGGCCGATGTGATCGAGCAGCACGACACGGTCGTCGTCGGGGGCGGCCAGGCCGGCCTGACCATCGGGCACGAGCTCGCGCGTCGGGGCGTGGACTTCGCGATCCTCGACGCGCATGATCGCATCGGCGAGGCGTGGCGGCGGCGCTGGACCTCGCTGCGGCTGAACACGCCGGCCAAGTACGACGGGCTTCCGGGCATGGCGGTCGGCCCTGACGGACTCGCGTTCCCGACCAAGGACGAGTTCGCGGACTACCTCGAGCGCTATGCCGCAGCTGAGGCGCTGCCGGTCCTGACGGGCTGTCACGTCGTGGCCCTCGACCGGCTCGGCGAGCGATACGTGGTCGCCACGGCGGACGGCCGCCGATTCGTCGCGTCGAACGTCGTCATCGCGACCGGGCCGCATCAGGTCCCGCGGACGCCCGCGTTCGCCGCCGGGCTCGCGCCGCACATCGTGAGCCTGCACTCCGACGAGTACCGCGATCCCGGGCAGCTCGCGCCCGGCCGCGTCCTCGTCGTCGGCTTCGGGAACTCCGCTGCTGAGATCGCGCTCGACGTGTCCAGGTCGCACGACACCTGGATCTCCGGACGCCCGAGCGGGCAGTTGCCGTTCCGCCATGGACGCGCGGCGGCCCGCTTCGGCTTCCCGCTGGTACGGTTCGTCGGACTGCATGTGGCGACCGCCGACACCGCGCTCGGCCGCCGCATGCTCGCGCGCCAGCGCGGCCGCGCCGAGCCGTTGATCCGCGTGCGCCGCCCGGAACTCCGTGCGGCCGGGGTGCGCATGGTGCCGAGAACCACGGGGGTCGAGGGCGGGCGGCCGGTCGTCGGCGGCACCGTCCTCGACGTCGAGAACGTCATCTGGTGCACGGGGTTCGACGAGGACTTCGCGTGGGTGCACCTCCCGGCCTTCGAGGCCGGACGACCGGGGCACGACCACGGAGCCGTCGATGGGGCACCCGGCATTCACCTGCTGGGCCAGCACCTGCTGCAGACCAAGGGGTCGGGCACTCTCGTCGGGCTCGGACGGGACGCGGAGCGGATCGCGAAGCGGATCGCCGCGCAGCGGGTGTCGTCGACGGGGGCCGAGCGCCGAGTCGAGCAGAACGCGGCTGCGTGAACGGGACGGGCGCCGGGGCCTTGCCGCCCCGCCTGGGGCGCGGTACCGTGCGCGAAGGGGCGGCTCCCGACGGCCGACCGGCCGCGCGGGCCGATCCGAGCGATGAGCGCATCCACCAGTCTCGAGTAGGCGCGCACCGCCTTTGCGGAGCGCAGGTGGGGCGACGCGGTCGACTGGTTCGAACGCACGCGGGGAGGCCCGGCCGCCATGCCGGCCGACGACCTCGACCGGTTCGCGACGGCAGCCGCCCTCGTCGGTCGAAGCGAGCGCGCGATCGAGCTGGGCACGCTCGCCCATGAGGCGCACCTCGCCGCTGGGCGCCCCGACCGCGCCGCCTACACCGCGAGCTGGATCAGCCTCGAGTCGATCACCTCGGGCAATCCGTCCCAGGGCATGGGCTGGCTCGCGCGTGCCAAGCGGCTCGTGGAGGAACTCGACGATCCGGGCGCCGCTGAGGGGTTCGCGCTCATCCCGGAGGCACTGGGCGCGCTCTACGCGGGCGATGCGGAGCATGCGCGTGAGCTGTTCGGCCGGGCCGGCGAGATCGCAGCGCGCACGCGCGACCCGGACGTGGCCGCGTTCGCCCTCCTGGGCAGCGGCCAGGCCGCGATCATGGCGGGCGACAGGTCCGGCGGCATCCGGATGCTCGACGAGGTGATGGTCTCGGTCTCCGCCGGCGAGGTCGGGCCCGTGCCCGCAGGCATCGTCTACTGCGCCGTCATCGGCTACTGCCACCTGACGTTCGAGCTCGCGCGCGCCGTCGAGTGGACGAGCGCCCTCGACCGGTGGTGCCGCGGCCAGCCCTCGATGATCGCGTTCAGCGGGCAGTGCCAAGCGCATCGTGCCGAGCTCTTCCGCCTCCACGGAGCCTGGAGCGACGCGATGGCCGCCGCGAAGCTCGCCGAGCAGCGCCTGCTCGCCGGCGACTACGGCGCCGCCTTCGGCGCCTACTACCAGCAGGCGGAGGTGCTGCGTCTGCGAGGCGAATCCGCGGCGGCGGAGGCGATGTACTCGCGTGCGGCCGAATCCGGGTGGGACCCGCAACCCGGACTCGCGCTGCTGCGCCTGGACGAGGGGCGGGCGGAACTCGCCCGGAGCCTCATCAGGCGCAGCGCCGAGGGCGCCGACGCGGCGACGCGATGCCACCTGCTGCCGGCGGTGGTGACCATCGAGGTCGCAGCGGGTGACCTCGACGCCGCCCGCGCGGCAGCGGACGAGTTGGCCGGACTGCAACGGACCAACGGGTCGGTCATGCTTCGGGCAATCGCCCGGTTCGCCGACGGCGAGGTGCGGCTCGCGGCCGGAGATCCGTCGGGCGCGTTCACGAGCCTCCGCGACGCACGGGAAGCGTGGGTGGAGGCGGGAGCGCCCTACGAGGTCGCGCGATGCCGGGTCCTCATGGCCCAAGCGCGCCGCGACCTCGACGAGGCCGAGGCGGCGGATCTCGAGGAGGACCTCGCCGAGGCGGTGTTCGCGGAGCTCGGTGCCGCGGTCGCACTCGGAGCGCTCGCACGACGTCGCGGCACGGGGCGGCGCGACCGCGACGGACTGCCGCTCACCGCCCGGGAGATCGAGGTGCTCCAGCAGGTGGCTCGCGGTATCACCAACCGCGAGATCGCGTCGGAGATGCACCTCAGCGAGAAGACCGTCGCCCGGCACCTCAGCAACATCTTCACCAAGCTCGGCATTCCGAGCCGCGCCGCGGCGACGGCCTACGCGTTCGAGCATCGGCTGGTCTGATCGGGCGGGGCATGGGCAGAACGACCCATGGCCGCGCATCGCCGGGTTGCGTGCTTCGCCCGATCCGGCCATGGCGCCGGCCGCGTAGCGTCGCGATCATGGATGTACCGGTGTTCGCAGGGACGGTCGCGGCCGTCGTGTTCGCGAGCGCCAACCTGCCGATGGTGTGGAAGGCGCTGCGCACCCACGACGTCGGGTCGTACAGCCTGGGCAGCATCGCGATGATCAACGCGGCGAACGCCGTCTACTCGGTCTACGTCCTCAGCCTGCCGATCGGGCCGATCTGGCTGCTCCACTCCTTCTACCTGGTGGCATCGGCGGTCATGCTCGCCCTCTGCGTGCGGCAGCGCCGGGCCGCAGGCCGCAGTCGGGGCGGGTGCCGCGGGGCCCCGAGGTCAGCCGAGCACCCGGAAGCCGCGATCCCCCGTGGGCTCGAGGTCGGCCGTGCTCATCGACGTGACGTCCGCCCCGGGCGGGCCCTCGTCGAGCCATGACAGCATCTCGTCCACGGCGGCGGGCTCGCCTTCGATCTCGGCCTCGACCGCGCCGTCGTTGCGGTTGCGGATCCACCCCGAGACCCCGAGGCGCTGCGCCTCGACGCGCGCGCTGAAGCGGAAGCCGACCGCTTGCACGCGGCCGTGGACGATGACGCGCTGACGGATCATGCGACCCCCTTGCGACGAGGGTAGACCGCGGACGGGGCGGCCGCCCGGATGCCGCGCCCGGATGCCGCGCCCGGTCGCCGCGCGTACGATGAGCGGCATGGGCGAGGTCGACGAGTACGTGTCCGGGCTCGACGAGCCGGCGAGGTCGGCGATCGGCGCCGCGTACCGGGTGGCGCGCGCGACCGTGCCCGAAGCGGTGGAGGGGGTCGGCTACGGCATGCCCGCGCTGCGCTACCGCGACAAGCCGCTGCTGTCGATCATGCAGGCGAAGGCGCACCTGGGGCTGTACCCGTTCAGCCCCGCGGTGATCGCGTCGCTCGCCGACGAACTCGAGGGGTTCGACACCGCCAAGGGAACCATCCGGTTCACCGCCGGGCATCCGCTGCCCGACGAGCTCGTCGAGCGACTCGTGTCACTCCGGCGCGACGAGATCGACGCCACCGCCGCGGGCCGGCGCCGGTGAGCGGGCAGGAGCGACCGCGGCTGCTCGGCGCGGTGGTCGACGACGAGCTGGCCCGTGCCCTCGAGCAGGTCGCGGGGTCGGCGAGCGGCGGCGAGATCGCCGACTACATCCCCGAACTCGCCGGGGTCGACCCCGACCGATTCGGCGTCTCGATCGCGAGCGTGCTGGGGCGCGTGTACGGGGCCGGCGACGCCGAGGCGGCGTTCACGATCCAGTCGGCGTCGAAGCCGTTCGTGTACGCCTTCGCGTGCGACGAGCTCGGGGCCGACGAGGTGCACCGGCGCGTGGGGGTCGAGCCGAGCGGCGAGCCGTTCAACGCGATCAGCCTCGATGAGCTGGGCCGGCCCGAGAACCCCTTCATCAACGCCGGCGCGATCGTGACCACGTCGCTCGTGCCGGGTGACGACGGGGCCGAGCGGTTCGCGCGCATCCACGACGCCCTCTCGCGGTTCGCCGGGCGCGAGCTCGACCTCGACGACGAGGTGTACACGTCGGAGGCCGCGAGCGGCCACCGCAACCGCGCGCTCGCCGGCCTGGCCCTCGCCGCCGGATCGCTCGCGACCGACGACGTCGACGCGGCGACCGACCCGTACTTCCGTCAGTGCTCGCTCCTGGTCACGACGGAGGACCTCGCGCTCATGGGCGCGACGCTGGCGAACGGCGGGGTGCACCCGCTCACGCGCGACCGCGTCGTGAGCGAGCGGGCCGCCCGCGACACGCTCTCGGTCATGGCGACCTGCGGCATGTACGACCGGTCGGGCGCGTGGGCGTTCCGGGTCGGGATGCCGGCGAAGTCGGGCGTCGGCGGCGGCATCGTCGCGGTGCGCCCCGGGGAGTTCGGCGTCGGCGTCTTCAGTCCGCGCCTGGACGACGCCGGGAACAGCGTCCGCGGCGTCGCCATGCTCGAGGAGCTCTCCGGCCGGTTCGGCCTCCACATGTTCGACCACGCGCGGGTGCCGGCCTCGCCGGTCCGCTCCGCCACGGTCGACGACGAGGCGCGCTCGGTGACGCTCGACCTGCGCGGCGAGCTCGACTTCCTCGCCGCCGAGCAGGTCGTGCACGAGGCGGGCCGGCTCCTGCGCCACGTCGACGCGCGCACGCTGCGGCTCGACTTCGAGGACGTCACCCTCGTCACCGAGGTGGCGGAACGGCTGCTGCGCGCGACCTCCGCGGCAGCGGAACGGGCCGGGCTCGACGTGCAGTTCCCGGGCGCTCCCGACGGCGTCGACCCCGGCATCCGCTGAGACGACGACGCGCCCCGCAGCGGATGCCGCGGGGCGCGTCGATCGGAACCGGATCAGCCGATGCGGATCAGCTTCTTGTTCACGAACTCGTCGGCGCCGAAGCGGCCGAGCTCGCGGCCCGAACCGGAGCGCTTCACGCCGCCGAACGGCAGCTCGGCGCCATCGGCCAGCACGACGTTCACGAAGACCATGCCGGCCTCGATCTGGTCGGCCACGCGGAGCGCCTGCTCCTGGTCGGTGGTGTAGACGTACGAGCCGAGGCCGAACGGGATGTCGTTCGCGAGGCGGACCGCCTCGGCCTCGTCCTTCGCGCGGTACACCTGCGCGACCGGGCCGAAGAACTCCTCCTTCGACGCGGGGTTGTCGCTCGAGACGTCGGTGAGCACGGTGGTCTGGAAGAACGCCCCGTCGCGCTCGCCGCCGTGCACGAGCTTCGCGCCGTGCGCGACCGCCTGCTCGACCTGCTTCGCGAGGCCCTCGGCCGCGCGCAGCGACGACAGCGGCCCGAGCGTGGTGTCGGCCGACGTGGGGTCGGCGGCCTCGACCTCGGCGAGCTTCGCGGTGAACTTCTCGAGGAACGGCTCGTAGAGCTCGTCGATCACGATGAAGCGCTTCGCCGCGTTGCACGACTGCCCGTTGTTGTCCAGGCGGGCGTCGACCGCGTTCTGCACGGTCTCGTCGAGGTCATCGGTCGACAGCAGGATGAAGGGGTCGGAGCCGCCGAGCTCGAGCACGACCTTCTTCAGGTGCTTGCCGGCCACCTCGGCGACCGCGGCGCCGGCCCGCTCGGAGCCGGTGAGCGAGACGCCCTGCACGCGCGGGTCGGCGATGATCGTCGCGATCTGGTCGTGCGACGCGTACACGTTCACGTACACGCCCTCGGGAGCGCCGGCGTCGCGGAACATCTGCTCGATCGCCGCGGCCGACTCGGGGCACTGCTCGGCGTGCTTCAGCACGATGGTGTTGCCGATGATCACGTTCGGGCCGGCGAAGCGGGCCACCTGGTAGTACGGGAAGTTCCACGGCATGACGCCGAGGAGCACGCCGAGCGACGAGCGGCGGATGACGGCCGAGCCCTCGCCCGCGAGCAGGTCGATGGCCTCGTCCTTCAGGAACTCGGACGCGTGGTCGGCGTAGTAGCCGTAGATGTCGCCGGCGAAGTCGACCTCGCCGAGCGCGGCCTCGATGGTCTTGCCCATCTCGCGCACGATGATCTCGGCGAGCTCCTGGCGGCGCTCGACGTGCAGCTCGCCGACGCGACGGATGAGCGCCGCGCGCTCCTCGACCGTGGTCGACTTCGACCAGGTGCGGTGCGCCTCGTCGGCGGCGGCGATCGCGGCCTCGAGCTCGGCGTCGGTGATGGTCGGGTAGGACTTGACCGTCTCTCCGGTGGCCGGGTTGACGACGGCGTAGTTCGTCATGGGACTCCTCTGGGTGATGGTGCACGGGACTCGCCAACCGGTCGGCGACGACGGTGCACGCCACCTCCAAGCCTAAGCCGACATCCGCTGGGCGCGATCGACGCGGTGTCCGATCCTCGGCGCGCGTTGGACACGTTGTACAGCAAGGGGCCCGGAGGGCGTGGGTATCGTGGCGAAGGGGCCGCCGACCCGCGGCCCCGGAACGCCGAGGAGGGCGGATGGCGGAGACGGTCGACGACGCCGGCGGCGTGCTGGGCGGCATCCGCGTCGCCGACTTCTCACGGGTGCTCGCGGGTCCCTACGCCACGATGATGCTCGCCGACTTCGGCGCCGACGTGATCAAGGTCGAGCCCCCCGATGGCGACGACACGCGCCGGTGGCATCCGCCGGTCGGCCCCGACGGACAGGCCACGTACTTCGCCAGCGTCAACCGAAACAAGCGGTCCGTTGCGCTCGACCTCGCCGATGCCGCGGGCCGGGCCGAGGCGCAGCGCCTCGCCGCCTCGGCCGACGTGGTCGTCGAGAACTTCCGGCCCGGCGTCATGACGCGCTTCGGGCTCGGCTACGACGAGGTGCGCGGGTCGAACCCGGGCGTCGTCTACTGCTCGATCACGGGGTTCGGCGCGGGCGAGGGGGCGGCGCTCGCGGGCTACGACCTGCTCGTGCAGGCCGTCGGCGGGCTGATGAGCATCACTGGTGCGCCCGAGGGCGACCCGACGAAGGCCGGCGTCGCCCTCGTCGACGTGCTCACCGGCCAGAACGCGGTCGCCGGCATCCTGCTCGCGCTGCGCCGGCGGGATGCCACGGGCGAGGGCTCGCTCGTCGAGGTGAACCTCCTGCACAGCCTGCTGTCGGCGCTCACGAACCAGGCCGGTTCCACCCTCGCGACCGGCCGCGCCCCGGGCCGCCTGGGCAACGCGCACCCGAGCATCGCCCCATATGCCGCGTTCCGCGCCGCGGACCGCGAGCTCGTCATCGCGGTCGGCAACGACCGGCAGTTCCGCACCCTCGCGCGGCTGGTCCACGCCCCGGCACTCGGCGACGACCCGCGCTTCGCGGCCAACGCCGATCGCGTCGCCCACCGCGAGGCGCTGCACGACGAGCTCGAGCGCGCGCTCGCGGCGGCATCCGCGGCGCACTGGGTCGAGGTGCTCACCGACGCGGGCGTGCCGGCGGGGCTCGTGAACGACGTCGCCGAGGCGCTCGCGTTCGCCGAGCGGCTCGGACTGTCGCCGGTCGTCGACCTCGGCGGCGTGCGGTCGGTGTCCGACCCGATCGGGCTCGCGTCGGCGCCCGCCCGCTACCACTCGCCGCCGCCTCGGCTCGACGCCGACCGAGGGGCCGACTGGCGCCCCGGCGTCGCCGCGTCGCGGCATCCGTCACCCGCCCGCATCGACCTGCCGCACCCCGCACCGGAGGGAACCGAACCATGACCGACCCCGACACCGCCGACGGCACGACCGTCACCGCCCCGCGCATCGACGCCGTCTTCGACCTCGACGCGCTGCTCACCGCCGAGGAGCTCGAGTGGCGCGACCGCGCCCGGCGGTTCGCGCAGGAGCGGATCGCGCCCGTCATCGAGCAGGACTTCGAGGAGCAGCACTTCCGCCGCGAGCTCGTGCGCGAGGCCGGCGAGCTCGGCTTCCTCGGCATGCACCTCGACGGGTACGGATGCGCCGGGGCCGGTGCCGTCGCCTACGGGCTCGTGTGCCTCGAGCTCGAGGCGGCCGACTCGGGCTGGCGCACGTTCGTGTCGGTGCAGGGATCGCTCGCGATGGGCGCCATCCGCGCGTACGGATCGGAGGAGCAGAGGGAGCGGTGGCTGCCGGGCATGGCGGCCGGCGAGCTCATCGGATGCTTCGCGCTCACCGAGCCGCAGGGCGGCAGCGACCCCGCCGCCATGACCACGACCGCGCGTCGCGAGGGCGACGGCTGGGTGCTCGACGGCGCGAAGCGGTGGATCGGACTCGCCTCGCTCGCCGACGTCGCCGTCGTGTGGGCGAAGGTCGACGACGAGGGCGGCGACGACCACGGCGTCGTGCGCGGGTTCCTCGTGCCGACCACGACCGACGGGTACACGGCGACCCCGATCGAGGGGAAGCTCTCGATGCGCGCGTCGGTCCAGTGCGACGTGACCTTCGACGGCGTGCGGCTGCCGGCCGACGCGATGCTGCCCGGTGCGCGCGGGCTCTCCGGGCCGTTCGGCCGCCTCAACGAGGCCCGATACGGCATCGTCTGGGGCGCCATGGGCGCGGCGCGCTCGTGCCTCGAGGCGGCGCTGGCCCGGTCGACGTCGCGCGTGGTGTTCGGCAAGCCCATCGGGGCGAACCAGCTCACCCAGGCCAAGCTTGCCGACATGCTCGTCGAGGTGGAGAAGGGCGTGCTGCTCGCGCTGCACCTCGGCCGCCTCGAGGAGCGCGGCGCGCTGACCCCGGCGCAGATCTCGGTCGGCAAGCTCAACTCGGTGCGCGAGGCGCTGAAGATCGCGCACGAGGCGCGCACCATCCTCGGCGGTGACGGCATCACCTCGGAGTTCCCGGTGATGCGGCACGCGGCGAACCTCGAGTCGGTGCGCACCTACGAGGGCACCGACGAGGTGCACCAGCTCGTCATCGGACGCGCGCTCACCGGGCTCAACGCGTTCTGACCGGGACGGTTCGAGGGTCCCGACAGGCGGGGCGGCCCCGCGGTGCCCCGGCATTGTCGGCAGCCCACCAGCGAGGCGCGCCCGTCACGACGGATCGCCAGACTGGTGCGATGCGCATGACCCCACGACGGCTGGCGATCGGGATGAACCTCTGGGCGCCGAACCTGTTCAGCGGCATCCGGGTGCGGCGGTTCGCTCCGGACTGGACGAGCGCCGAGGTCGCCCTGCACGTCAACGTCGTCACCAGGAACTTCGTGAAGACGGCGTTCGGGGGATCGATGTCGGCGATGACCGATCCCTACTTCTTCATGCTCGTGCGGCACCAGCTCGGCGATGACTTCGTCGTATGGGACACCCGGGGCGAGATCGAGTTCGTGAAGCCGGGGCGCGGGGTGCTGACGGCCCGGTTCGACGTGCCCCGCGAGCGGGCCGACGACCTCCGGCGCCGTGCGCACGGCGGGGCGAAGGTGCTCGAGTGGTTCGAGACCGAGATCGTCGACGCCGGCGGCGATGTGGTCGCCCGCGTGCGCCGCGAGGTGTACGTGCGCGAGAAGCGGCGGGTCACGGAGGCGCGCGGCGCGACTCCGGCCCGATGAACGACGGGGCCGGCACCCTCGCGGATGCCGGCCCCGGTCGTCGGGTGCGTCGCGTCAGTTGATGCCGGGGATGACGATCCAGCCGTTCACCAGGACGAGCCAGATCGCCATGAGGACGAGCGCGATGATGGTGAGCGTGCGCCCGGTGCGGCCGCCCGCGAACATGGCGACGGCGAGCACGACGAGCGTCGCGATGCCGAGCACCAGCGCCCCGAAGGGGATGCCGGGCAGGAACAGCGACAGCACGAACAGTCCCGCGATGACGATCTCGAGGATGCCGACGACGGTCGAGCCGCCGCGCGCGCGGAGACGCCAGATGCCGTCGACGATCGTGAGGACGCCGCCGGCGAGGGCGATGAGCAGGAGCCAGGTCAGAGTGATCAAGGGGGCCTCCGTTTCGGTGTGGGGTCACCGTGGTTCCGGTGTGGGGTCACCGTGCCGCGGGATCCGGTCCCGCGACGGCCGCCAGCCTAGCGACGGCCGGATTTCCGGCGCCGCCCGTTGCGCACGGGGCCGGGGAGCGTGTATGCCCGCGCGCGCATGCCGTGTTGACGAGTTGCGGGCGCGCCGCCCGACCCGACCGTGACCGGGCGGCACCGCTCCCGGGACCTCGGTCCCTCCGGCGGGACGCGCGACGGCGCACGATGGAGCACATGACGACGAAGGTCCTGATCCTCGGCGCGGGCTTCGGCGGGCTCGAGCTCGCCACCCTGCTCTCGGAACGGCTCCCGGGCGAGGTCGAGGTGACCCTGGTGGACCGGTCGGAGACGTTCTTCTTCGGCTATTCCAAGCTCGACGTGCTGACCGGGGATCGGACGCCTGACGAGATCCTGCTCCCGTACGCCAGGTTCTCCAAGCCTGGCGTCGAGTTCCGTCGCGAGGAGGTGCTCGCGATCGATCCGGCGGCGCGGCGGGTCGTGACGGATGCCGCGACCTACGACCCCGACATCCTCGTCGTCGCGCTGGGCGCGGGCTACGACGTCGAGGCCACCCCCGGGTTCGCCGAGGGCGGCTTCGAGTACTACACCGTGGAGGGCGCCGCGAGGCTCCGCGACGAACTCGCCTCGTTCCGCGGCGGGCGCATCATCCTCGCGATCCTGTCGATCCCGTACAAGTGCCCGCCCGCGCCCTACGAGGGCGCCATGCTGCTGCACGACCTCCTCGTCGAGCGAGGCGTCCGCGACACGAGCACCATCCACGTCGTCACCCCCCAGCCCTCGCCGATCCCCGTCTCGCAGTCGGCGTCCGCCGCGATCGAGCGCGCGCTCGCCGAGCGCGACATGCGGTTCACCACGAAGCACCGCGTGCACGGCCTCGATCCCGACGCCCGGCTCGCGCGCTTCGCCGACCATGAGGAGCCGTACGACCTGTTCATCGGCATCCCCGCGCACCGCGTGCCCGACGTCCTGGTCGATGCCGGGCTCACGACGGACGGATGGGTCCAGGTCGACCACGACACCTACGAGACCCGGTTCGACGGCGTCTACGCCATCGGCGACTGCGCCGAGGCGGGCATCCCCAAGGCGGGGACGCTCGCGGAGAGCGCGGCGCGAGCGGTCGCCTCGCAGATCGTCCGGCGCGTGCGCGGCGAGGGGGAGACGGAGCGCGGCGGCACCGGCGTCTGCTTCCTCGAGTTCGGCCGCGGCGAGGTCGCGCAGGTCGAGGTCGACTTCGGGGCGGCCGGCGGGCCCAAGGCGGAACTGGTGGGCCCGTCGTCCGAGTTCGCCGCGCAGAAGGCCGCCTTCGGATCGGCGCGGCGGGCGCGATGGTTCGGCATGGCGGACTGAGCCGCCGGTCCGGCGCCGCGCGCCGCGCGCCCAGCGCGCTCCCGCGTCGGACGCGTAACGTGAGCACATGCCCGCGTCCGTCACCGGCTCCGCTGCAGGGGTGACGACCGCGAGGCGAGGGCTCGGGGCGTTCCGCCTCGGGATCGCGGTGCTGGAGATCGTGGCGCTCGTCGGCAACTACCAGTACGTCCTGCGCTTCCCGCTGTTCGCCTCGGTGAACTTCTTCAGTTACTTCACCATCCAGTCGGCCATGCTCGCGGTCGTGACGCTGCTGGCGGCGGCGTGGTTCGCGTGGTCGCGCCCGCGGGATCCGCGGTGGCTCGGCGCCGTGCGCACGATCGTGACCGTCTACCTGCTCGTCTCCGGGGTGGTGTTCGCGCTCATCGCCGCGCAGGCGTCGAGCCGCGACTACCGGCTCGAGATCCCGTGGTCCGACACGCTCCTGCACTTCGTCGTGCCCGTGCTGGCGCTCATCGCCTGGACGGTCGACGCCGTGCTCGCCGTGAACCCCCCGGTGCCCTGGTCGACCATCGGCTTCGTGCTCGTGTTCCCGGCGGCGTGGCTCGGGTACACGCTCGTCCGCGGCGCCGAGATCGGCTGGTACCCGTACTTCTTCCTCGACGAGTCGCAGGTCGACGGGTACCCGGGCGTGCTCGCGTACTGCGCCATCGTGCTGCTCATCTTCGTGGGCATCACCGCGATCCTCGTCGCGGTCCACCGGGCGCTCGAGCGTCGCGCCGTGCGCCGACGCGTGCGTCGCCGCAGGACCGGCGGAGACGCGGATGCGGCGGCGCCCGCGATCGAGCCCGGATCGCCCGCGGACTGGCTCGTCGGCGCTGACCGGGGCTAGTCGACCACGAACGGCGACAGGGCCTCGAGCACGATCGAGAGCACCTCGTCGTCGTCGTCGATCGCGGCGAGGCGCCGTGCGTGCTCGGCGGCGAGGACGCCGACGAGGAGCGGCTGGCGGGGATCCTCGCCGAGCTCCATCCACGCCGCGACCGTCGGGGTCGCCCCGGCGAGCGTCAGCACGTTGGGGCGGTAGGTCCTCGGGAACGGGGCGCCCGCGGCATCCGTCGCACCCTGCCAGAACGGCGTCTCGAAGCGGAGCCAGACGAGGTCGACCGCGCCCATGCCAAGCAGCGAGATGGCCCGCTGGTGCCGCAACGGCAGGGGCGGGTCGAACAGGATCGTGTCCGTGCGCAGGACGCCGATCGACGCCGTCACGATCGCGCGCTGCACCCGGAGGGACTCGCCGGAGTCGAGGCGCAGCCCCACGCCGTCGTCGTCGACCGCGACCTCGGTCACGACGCTGCCGCCCGCGATGTCGACGCCGGTCGAGAGGAAGTCGAACAGCGACGTCCAGCCGCTCGTGACGAGCCCGGCCGGTCGCCACACGCGTTGCGGGTCGAACCGCTGCGCCGACAACCGGGTGGGCGTCGCGCCGGTGGCCGGCTCGACGCCCGTCGCGAGCGCGTGGCGCAGCCAGTCGGTGGGCGTCACGCCGAGCGCGTCGGGTTCGCCCGGGAGGGGCACCACGCCGGAGTCGAGCAGGGCGGTGGTCAGCGAGACGTCGGACGGCTGGGCCAGCGCCCACGCCTGCGCCGCGGCGATGGCGTCGGGGCCCGTCGGAGGCGGTTCGCCGAGGCTCACCCCGGCGGGCGTGCGGGCCTCGACCAGCGGGGTGAACGGCCGGGTCGCCACGGCCGCCTCGCGGAGGACCGCCCGCATCGACGCCCGGTCGGATACGAACGGGCTGCCCAGCTCGACGGGGCGGCTGAAGTCGTCGTCGTCGATCGAGCGCAGGCGGCCCCCGAGGCGGTCCGACGCCTCGATCACGACGACCTCGAAGCCCCGGTCGACGAGGGTCCGCGCCGCGGCGAGCCCGGCGATGCCGGCACCGATGACCGCGATCCGGTCGCCGTCGTCGGCGAGGTCGGCGATCGCGCGGCCGGCGCGGAGACCCTCGTTGTACGCGCCGTGCACCGTGCCGGGCGCCGTCGCGGAGGTCGCCTCGCCGGCCAGCACGAGCCGGTCGAGCACCGGTTCCCCGAGCGCGGTGCGCAGGTCGCCGGTGGCGCCGACGCCGTCGTAGCTGAACGCGCCGCGCACGAACGGGTCGGCGCTCCAGCGGGAGCGCCGGAACGCGACCGGATTCGGCACCGTGCCGGTGGCCGGGGCGGGGGACGGCGTACCGGTGGTCGTGGGCCCCGGCGAGGCGGTCGGCGCCGGACTCCCGTCGGTGCAGGCGGCGAGCGTGAGGGCGGCGCCGGACAGCGCCGCGGCGAGGAAGGCTCGGCGCGGCATCCCACCGGCGGCCCCCCGTGCGTCCATGTGCATCAGGCTAGCCGCTGGCTCCGTCCGTCGGCCCGACCGCGCGGCCGGTCGACGGACGGAGCCCGTCGGCCGGCCGTCAGCCGAGCTCGGCGTCGGCCACGTCGAGCGCGGCGTCGATGATGTCGAGGCCGCGCACCAGCTCCTCCTCCGAGATGACGAGCGGCGGTGCCACGTGCAGCCGGTTGAAGTGGACGAAGGGCCAGAGGCCGGCCTGCTTGCACGCCGCGGCGACCCGGCCCATGGGCGCGGCATCCGCCCCCGACGCGTTGAAGGGCACGAGCGGCTCGCGGGTCTCGCGGTCGCGCACGAGCTCGATCGCCCAGAACAGGCCGACTCCGCGCACCTCGCCGACCGACGGATGGCGCGCGGCCATCTCGCGCAGCCGGGGACCGACGACGCGCTCGCCGAGGTCGCGCACCCGCTCGAGGATGCCGTCGCGCTCGAACACCTCGAACGTGGCGACGCCGGGGGCGCACGCGAGCGGGTGGCCCGAGTACGTGAGGCCGCCCATGAAGGCGACGGTGTCGAAGTGCGACGCGATGCGCTCCGAGATCACGACGCCGCCGAGCGGGGCGTAGCCGGAGTTCACGCCCTTGGCGAAGGTGATCAGGTCGGGCGTCACGCCGAACCGGTTCACCGCGAACCACTCGCCGATGCGCCCGAAGCCGACCATGACCTCGTCGGCGATGTAGACGATGCCGTACCGGTCGGCCAGGGCGCGGACGCCCTCGAGGTAGCCGGGCGGCGGCACGAGCACGCCGTTGGTGCCGACGACGGTCTCGAGGATGATCGCGGCGATCGTGTTCGCGCCCTCGAGCACGATGACCTGCTCGAGGTGCGCGAGCGCCCGCTCGGCCTCCTGCCCGGGCGTCTCGGCGTTGAACGGCGAGCGGTACGCGTACGGCCCGAAGAAGTGCGCGACGCTGCCGTCGCTCGGCTCGTTGGCCCAGCGACGGGGGTCGCCGGTGAGCGAGATCGCCGTCGCGGTGCCGCCGTGGTAGCTGCGGTACATCGACAGCACCTTGCGGCGGCCGGTCACGGCACGCGCCATGCGGACCGCGTACTCGTTGGCGTCGGCGCCGCCGTTGGTGAAGAACACCTTGTCGAGGTCGCCGGGCGCGACCTCGGCGATGCGGCGGGCGAGCTCGCCGCGCACGTCGTTCGCCATGATCGGCTGGATCGTCGCGAGGCGGCCCGCCTGCTGCTGGATGGCGGCGACGAGGTCGGGGTGCTGGTGGCCGAGGTTCAGGTTCACGAGCTGGCTCGAGAAGTCGAGGTACGCGTTGCCCTGGTAGTCCCAGAAGGTCGAGCCCTCGCCCGCGGCGACGGGCAGGGGGTCGATGAGGGCCTGCGCGCTCCACGAGTGGAACACGTGGGCGCGGTCGTCGGCGCGCACCTGCGCGTCGGCGGCCACGTCGGGCAGCGGATGCCGCGTGCCGGTGCGGTCGACGTACGACGCCGCGGTCGCGGCATCCGTCGTCGTGTCGGTCGGGATGAGCGTGTCGGTCATGTCAGTGCCTTCGCGGTCCGGGGGACGTCAGTGGTTCTGCGGGAAGCCGAGGTTGATGCCGCCGTGGGTGGCGGGGTCGAGCCAGCGGCTGGTGACGGCCTTCTCGCGGGTGAAGAAGTCGAAGCCGTGGACGCCGTAGGCCTTGCTGTCGCCGAAGAGGGACTGCTTCCAGCCGCCGAACGAGTGGTAGGCGACGGGGACGGGGATCGGCACGTTGATGCCGATCATGCCGACCTCGACCTCGTTCTGGAACCGGCGCGCGGCGCCGCCGTCGTTGGTGAAGATCGCGGTGCCGTTGCCGAACGCGCCCGAGTTGATGAGGTCGAGGCCCTCGTCGTACGAGGCGACGCGGACGACCGAGAGCACCGGGCCGAAGATCTCCTCGGTGTACGCGCGGCTCGTGGTGGGCACGTGGTCGAGCAGGGTCGGGCCGAAGAAGAAGCCGTCGTCGTGGCCGTCGACGCTGAGCCCGCGGCCGTCGACGACGACGGTCGCGCCATCCTGCTCGGCGATGTCGACGTACGACGACACCTTGTCGCGGTGCACCGCGGTGATGAGCGGGCCCATGTCGGGCTCGACGCCCTCGGTGCCGGCGCCGTTGCCGATCTTCAGGCGCCCGATGCGCTCGGCGATCTTCTCGATGAGCTCGTCGGCGACGGGCTCGACGGCGAGGACGACCGAGATGGCCATGCAGCGCTCGCCCGCCGCGCCGTAGCCGGCATTGACCGCCTGGTCGGCGACGAGGTCGAGGTCGGCGTCGGGCAGCACCAGCATGTGGTTCTTCGCGCCGCCGAGGGCCTGGACGCGCTTGCCGTGCCTGGAGGCCGTCTCGTAGATGTACTGCGCGATCGGCGTCGAGCCGACGAACGAGATGGACTGCACGACGGGGCTCATGAGCAGGCCGTCGACGGCGAGCTTGTCGCCCTGCAGGACGGTGAACACGCCGTCGGGCAGGCCGGCCTCCTTCCACAGCTCGGCGAGCCACAGCGCGGCCGACGGGTCCTTCTCGGAGGGCTTCAGCACGACGGCGTTGCCGGCCGCGATCGCGATGGGGAAGAACCACATCGGCACCATCGCCGGGAAGTTGAAGGGGCTGATCACGCCGACCACGCCCAGCGGCTGCTTCAGCGAGTACACGTCGATGCCGTTCGAGGCGTTCTCGGAGAACGCGCCCTTGATCAGGTGCGGGAACCCGGTCGCGAGCTCGACGACCTCCTGGCCGCGGAGGATCTCGCCCATCGCGTCGGAGAGGACCTTGCCGTGCTCGCGCGTGATGATCTCGGCCAGCTCGCCCTTGCGGGAGTTGAGGAGCTCGCGGAACGCGAACAGCACGCCCTGCCGCTTCGCGATCGAGTAGTCCTTCCAGACGCGGTAGCCGCGCTCGGCCGACGCGATCGCCTCGTCGATCTCGGCCTGGTCGGCGAGGGCGACCTCGGCCTGGACCGCGCCGGTGGCGGGGTTGTAGACGGGCGCGGTGCGGCCGGACGTCGACGCGCGCAGCGCGCCGTCGATCCAGTGGCCGAGCTGGGGGAGTTCCTCGGTCGCGGCGGCTGTGGTGGTGGTCTCGGTGAGGCTCATTGCGGTCCTTTGATGTGTGTGGTGCTGCCGGCGGCGGGATCGGACAGATCGACCGGGCGTCGGTTAGGCTGGTGATTCCCAGTCTCACAGAGCGGTTAGGCGCGGAACGATGCCAGAGCGTCGCGAAGACGAAGCAGATCGGACGAACCGTCCGGGCGAGGGAGCGGGCGGCCCGGCCGGCCCGGCGACGGATGCGGCGCTCCCCGCGGTCGGCGAGATCCTCGCCCTCGATGCGGTGGCCGCCGGCGTGCCGGAGGTGCTCGTCGGCGCGGAGGCGCTCGACGCGCCGGTGCGCTGGGTGCACGTGTCGGACAGTGCGGGCGTGGCGCGGCTGCTGAACGGCGGGGAGCTGCTGCTGTCCACCGGATCGGGGTGGCCCGCCGAGCCCGACGAGCTGCGGGCATTCGTCGCCGGGCTCGTCGACGTCGGCATCGCCGGCCTCGTGATCGAGCTCGGCGCACACTACCGCTACGTGCCCGCCGTGGTCGTGCAGGCGGCTGCCGAGCACGGCCTGGCGCTCGCCGCGCTCCACCGCGAGGTGAAGTTCGTCGCGCTCACCGAGGCGGTGCACCGGCGCATCATCTCCGAGCAGACCGCGGCGCTGCACGCGCGCGACGAGGTGCGCGAGCGGTTCACGGCGCTCGCCCTGCGCGGCGCCCCCGCCGATTACATCATCCAGCAGCTGGCGCAGACGCTCCGTGCGCCGGTGGTGCTCGAGAACCTCGCGCACGAGGTCGTCGCCGCGGACCTCCCGCCGGACGCCGAGGAGTCGCTGCTCGACGGGTGGCAACGGCGATCGCGCGGCGCGCATCGACTCGCGGACGGCCACGGCGACGGCGGCGCGTCGCAGGACGAGTGGCTCATCGTGCCGGTGGAGGCTCGCGGCATCCGTTGGGGGCACCTGGTCGCGCTGCCCGGCCCGGCGCATCCCGCCGGGCGAACGAGCGTGCTCGAGCAGGGCGCGATCGCGCTCGCCCTCGGCCGGCTCGCCGACGGCGACGACGACACGTGGGGGCGGATCGGGCGGCAGCGCCTCGTGGAGCACCTGCTCTCGGGCCGGTTCGCCGCCGCCGGAGCCGCATCGGCCCGGCTCGAGGCCGCGGGCTTCCCGCTGGCGGGCGTCGACCTGTACGGCCTCGTGCTGGGCGGTCGGGCATTCGTCGCAGGCGGCGACGCGGATGCCGCTGCCCGGGCGATCGGCGGCCGCGCGCTCGAAGGGCGGCCCGAGGGCGACCCGTCGCCGGCGTCCGCTCGGGTCGTGCTGCTGTCGCTGCCGGCGGGTGCGCGCTTCGACGATCCCGCCGTCCGGCGCTTCGCCGAGGCGCTCGGGGCCCCGACGACGGCCGGAGCTGATGCCGCGCCCGCCTCGATCGCCGTCGGCTCGCGCGCCGCCGACCTCGACGGCCTGCTCGTCTCGGTGCAGGAGGCGCTCGACCTCGCCGGCACGCCGCTGCCGCGGCAGGCGCGCGGGGTGACGGTGCGCCGGTCGGAGGACCGGCCGCTCGTGCGCCTGGTCACGTCGCTGCGCGACGACCACCGCCTCCAAGAGCTCGGCGAACGCATGCTGGCGCCGCTCATCGAGTACGACCTCGCCCGCGGCGGCGACCTGCTCGACGTGCTCGGCGCGATGCTCGCGCATCCGGGCAACCGCACGGCGGCGGCGCAGGCGAGCCACCTGTCGCGCTCGGTCTTCTACCAACGACTCGCGCTCATCGGCGACCTGCTCGACGCCGACCTCGACGACGGCGAGACCCTCACCGCGTTGCACCTGGCACTGCTGGTGCGGCGCGGTGGCGGCGCGCGCTGAGCCGGCCCGCGGCATCCGTTACTTGCTATTGACAAGTGCACTTGCAAAGAGCAAGCTGGTCGCAGGACCCGGGTCACCCACACCGCGAAACGACCGGAGGAACACCATGACCGCGACCAACATCTTCGTGAACTTCCCGACCACCGACCTCGAGCGCTCCAAGGCGTTCTACGAGGCGCTGGGCTACACGATCAACCCGAACTTCACCGACGAGAACGCCGCGTGCGTCGTCCTCGACGACAACGTGTACTTCATGGTGCTCACCCGTGAGTTCCTGGGCACGTTCACCGACAAGCAGATCATCGACCCGACGACCCACGCCCAGATGGCGGTCTCGCTCAGCTGCGAGTCGCGCGAGGCGGTCGACGAGATGATGACCAAGGCACTGGCCGCCGGCGGCAGCGAGCCGCGCGAGGCGCAGGACTACGGCTTCATGTACTCCCGCGACCTCGAGGACCCGGACGGCAACATCCTCGGCTACCTCTACATGGAGCCCGCTGCGGCCGAGATGGGTCCCGAGGCCTACATGGCCCAGCAGGGCGCCGGGGTGTCCGGCGCCGCCTCCTGACCGGGCGGCACGCATGGCTGCTCGCGCCGCGCGCGGCTTCGGCCAGTACGGCGGCACCGCGCGGGCCCTCGAACGGGTCGGGGAGCGGTGGGCACTGCTCATCGTCCGCGACCTGCTCGTCGGCCCGCGCCGGTACGGCGACCTGAAGGCCGGGCTGCCGCGCATCCCGACCAACATCCTCGCCGACCGGCTCAAGGAGCTGCAGGAGGCCGGCGTCGTCCGCCGCGTGCCGATGGTGCGCGGCGGCTACGAGCTCACCGAGCTCGGCCGCGAGCTCGCGCCCGTCGTCGCCGCCCTCGAGCGCTGGGGCTGGTCGCTGCTCGGCCGACCCGCCGAGGGCGAGCAGTTCACCCGCGAGGCCCTCGCGACCGCGCTGCGGGCGGCGTTCCGAGCGGATGCCGCGGCCGGGGGGCCGCCGACCGAGTTCGTGCTCCACGTGGGCGACGCCTCGGTCGCGGCGGTGGTCGTCGGCGCATCGCTCGAGGTCGTCCCGATCGGCCCGGGTGCCCTTCCGCAGCCGCGACGCGCGACGCCCGAGCCCGCCTTCGAGGACGGCTGCGAGCTCGCGCTCGGACCGGCCGAGTTCGCCGACCTGCTCGCCGGTCGACTCGAGGCGCGCGACGTGCGGCTCCTCGCCGGCGAGCGCGAGTCGGTCGAACGGTTCCGTCGCACCTTCCGCATCGATCCCGTCGGGCCGCCCGGAGCCGCCGACGCCTCGCCATCCGTCGCCTGATCGACGGCGCGACGCCGACGTCGACGGGCCGGGGTGCCCGCGGAATCAGACCGGCGGCAGCGTCGAATGGGGATCGGCCGGCAGCGCGATCGTGATGCGGTCGCCCGCCTGGACGACCCCGCCCTCGACGACGACCGCCATGACGCCCGCGCGCAGGATGGTGCGGCCGTGCTCGCGCCGGATCAGGCGACGCATGAGCCCGGGCTGGAAGCGGTCGATCTGGACGCACGGCGTGCGCAGGCCCGTGAGCTCGAGTTCGGCCGAGTCGCCCAGGCGCACGCGCGTGCCGAGCGGCAGCGCACGCAGGTCGACGCCCCGAGTCGTCACGTTCTCGCCGAGCTCGCCGGGCGCCACCTCGTGCCCCTCGACCGCGAGCTCGTCCAGGAGTTCGCGCTCGACGAGGTGCACCTGGCGCAGGTTCGGCTCGGTCCACGTGCCGCGGAACCGGGATCGCCGACGCACCGTCGCTCCCGCGTGCGCGTCGCCCTCGATGCCGTGCCCGGCGACCAGCACGATCGCCTCGCGCACCGGCTTGGAGAACCGATGCCGGTCGTCGCGCGCGACCGCGACGACGGCGGGCGGGTCGGGCTCCATCGCTCCAGTATGCGCGGCGTTCCGAAGGGTGCAGGCTGACCGGGGGCTCAGGGTGCGCCGAACATCGCGATGCCGACGGCGATCGCCGCCGGTGCGATGAGCACGGCGAGCACGATCCGCATGGCGCGCGGATGGCGGGTGCGGAGGGGGAGCAGCCAGTAGGCGCCCTCGGCGGCAGCCCAGGCGAGGAACAGGGCTCCGCCCATACGGCGCGGTGCGTCGGCATCGCCCGCGATGACCTGGATCGCGCTCCACCACTCGAACCACCAGAGCCCCGAGGCGACCGCGATCGCGGCGAGCGCCGACGCGAACCGGAGCGCGACGGACTCCCAGACGGCCAGCGTCGCGGTGCCGATCATCCCCAGGACGCGCGACCACATGCCGGGACGGATGCCGTCGTCGAACGACTCGGGCGGCGCCCACCGCCGAAGCTTCGCGAGGAAGCGCTGCCGACGCCGGTACATCGAGCCGGGTACGAACGCGCCCGAGCTGAGGGAGATGGGGCTGAGGAGACTCCATCGGTCGGGCCGACCGGGCAGCGCCCAGCGGACGAGCGGGAGCTCCAGGTCCGTACCGCGCTCGACCTCGAGGATCGCGGTGCGCGGGATCCGCCTCGTGCGGGTCCACCCGACGATATGCAGCGTGTCCGCGTCGAAGGCGACGCGAAGGACGAACGAGCGCCAGATCATCCAGGCACCGATGGCGACGACCGCGGATCCGGCGACGACCACCCAGGACGGGCCGTTCTCGGCTCCGAGCACGGCGAGGACGACGCCGAGCCCTCCGACGACCGCGCCCGCGAATACGCTGAGCGCGACCTGCAGGGTCTCGGGCCTGAACTCTCCCGACGTCGCCATCCGGCCGCCTCTCCCTCGATGATCCGGATGAGTCTCGCACGGTCGGCGACCCTTCGCGGCCGTCGTCCATGCGGAGGCGACCGAGCATCGGCGTTCAGCGGGCGATGAAGAGCTTTCGCAGGGTCTCGGTCACGGTCCAGGTCGTCCGCATGCCGGCGTCGAGGCGGACGATCGAACCCGGTAGGAGCTCGATCGGCGGCAGCGCGGGCTCGACGAACTCGACCGTCGCCGCGCCTGCGATCACGAGGAAGACCTCGGCCACCTCCTCGTCGCGCATCGCCCCGGGCGTCATCTCCCAGACTCCGATCTCGCCGGGCTCGCCGGCGGCGCCCTCCTCGAGCGCCGCGTACCCCGTGGTCGGCGCGCCCGCGACGACCTGCTCGGCCGGCACGGGTTCGTGCTTGAGCGGCAGCGCCGCGGCATCCGTCACCGCACCCGCGACGAGCCGCGCGAGGCCCTCGGCGCCGCTCACGAGTCGAACCCCAGGCCGAGCGCGTCGAGCGTCTTCAGCAGCAGGTTGCGCCGGCCGAGGTCGTGGTCGGCGCGGTCGAGCGACCAGCGGGTGAGGTTGATGCCGACGGATGCCGCGGGCTCGGGCGGGAACGGCAGGGGCCTGGTCCGCACCATCTTCAGCCGGGTGCGCTCGGTGTCGCGACCGGCGAGCAGGTCGAGCATCGTCTCGGCCATGAAGCGCGTCGAGGCCACGCCGAGCCCGGTGAAGCCCGACGCGTACGCGACGCGGCGATCGCGCGCGAGGCCCGTGAAGGCCGTGAACTGCGTCGACGTGTCGATCGCGCCCGCCCACTTGTGGGTGAAGCGCAGCCCCTCGAGCTGCGGGTAGGTCGTGAAGAAGTGGCTCGCGAGCTTCTCGAAGCTCTCGGGGCGATCCTCGTATCGGTCGCGGATGCGCCCGCCGGCGTAGTAGATCGCGTCGTACCCGCCGTAGAGGATCCGGCCGTCGCGCGTCAGGCGCGAGTAGTGGAACTGGTTGGCCATGTCGCCCACGCCCTGCCGGTTCGCCCAGCCGATCGCCGCCTGCTGCTCGGCCGACAGGGGCTCGGTCATGAGCACGTAGTCGTACACCGGAACCGTCATCAGCCGGTTGCGCTTGAGCAGCGACGGGAACACGTTGGTCGCGAGCACCGCGCGGGTCGCGTCGAGGCGGCCGTGCTCGGTGACGAGCTGCACGGCGCCGGTCGAGCCGGGCGTGTCCATGCGGGTGACTGGCGAGTGCTCGAAGATCTCGACGCCGGCCTCCTCGGCGACGCGCGCGAGTTCGGCGGCGAGCTTCGCCGGGTGCAGGATGGCGCTCGTGCGCGTGTGCCACATGCCCGCGAGGTAGGTGGGCGAGTCGACCTCGGCGCGCACCTCGTGCTCGTCGAGCAGCTTCACGGAGTCGTCGCCTCGGGACGCGGCATCCGCCGCCGCCTCGTGCAGCCACTCGACCTGGTGCGGCTCGACGGCGACGTCGAGCGAGCCGTTGCGCTCGAACTCGAAGTCCATGCCGAACTCGGCCTCGGACGCCTCGATCGCGTCGAGGTTCGCGAGGCCCAGCCGGTCGAGCTCGTCGATCTCGTCGGGCCAGCGGCTGAGGCCGTTCTCGCGGCCGTGGGTGAGGCTCGCCTCGCAGAACCCGCCGTTGCGGCCGGAGGCCGCCCAGCCGATGCGCTTCGCCTCGACGAGCACCACGTGCAGGTCGGGGTTGCGGCGCTTGGCGAGCACGGCCGTCCAGAGGCCGGTGTAGCCGCCCCCGACGACGGCGAGGTCGGCGACGTGCACGCCGTCGAGGCGGGGCCGGGCCGGCTTCGCGGCGGCGGGCAGGTCGTCGGTCCAGAAGACGGACTGCCGGGTGCCGGCGAGGCTGTGGTCGATGACGGATGCCGCGGGCCTGCGGCGTTCGAAGACGGTCGTTCCCATGGCGGGATCACTCCAAGTCGGTACGGATCACCCCATCATGCCTCATATTGGACGCATGGACAATAGCGCCTGTGGATGATCTCGGCGCATGTCGGAGGATTCGGCGAGGATCGAGGGCATGCCTGCCGTGCCCCCGCCAGTGCCACCGCCCGCCCCCGACCTGATGGAGTTCGACGCCGATCTCTCCGGTCCCGAGCTCGACCTCACCCAGTGGTTCCCCTACTACCTGCCCCAGTGGTCGAGCCGCGAACGCACCCGGGCCCGGTACGACGTGGCCGACGGCGTGCTGCGGCTGCGCGTCGACGCCGACCAGCCCGCCTGGTCGGCCGAGTACGACGGCGGCACCCAGGTCTCCAACCTGCAGACGGCCGTGCGCTCCGGCCCGGTCGGCTCGGAGTCGGGCCAGCACCCGTTCCGCGACGGGCTCGTCGTGCGCGAGGCGCAGGGCGATCGCCGGTTCTACACGCCGCACTTCGGCCGGGTCGAGGTGGTCGCGGCCATCGACGGCCTCGACGAGCACGCGATGGCCGCCCTCTGGATGATCGGGGTCGAGGAGGAGCCCGAGCAGTCCGCGGAGATCTGCGTCTTCGAGGTCTTCGGCCGCGACATCGCCGACGACGGCAGCGCCCTCGTCGGCATGGGCGTGCACCCGTTCAACGACCCGTCGATCACCGACGACTTCGAGCAGGTCCGGCTCCACGACGACGTGCGCGAGCCCCACACCTACACGGTCGACTGGCGACCCGACGAAGTGGTGTTCTCCATCGACGGGCTCGTGCGCAAGCGGGTCGAGCAGTCGCCGCAGTACCCGATGCAGCTCATGCTCGACGTGTTCGCCTTCCCGCCCGAGCCGCCGGCCGCGGCGTCGTACCCCGAGTCCTTCGCGGTGCACGCCGTGCGGGGGTACCGGGCGGAGTGACGGGGGCGGGTGCCGCGGCGCGCTGAGCGCTCGCCGTGGCATCCGCCGTCGATCGAGACGGCGGAGGCGTCAGCCGCGCGGCGCGTGTGCCTCGAGGAACTGGTAGACCTCGGTCTGGTCGACGCCCGGGAAGGTGCCCGTCGGCAGCGCCGCGAGCAGCGAGGTCGGGGTTCGCGCCGCCGGCCACGACGCATCCGCCCACTTGCCGGCGAGCTCGTCGGGCGCTCGACGGCAGCACGACTCGTCAGGGCAGCGCGAGACCGAGCGGCGCGGCGTCTCGCGGCCGCGGAACCACTTCACGTGCTCGAACGGCACGCCGACCGAGACCGAGTACTCGCCCTCCTTGGCCTTCTCGATCCGCGAGGTGCACCAGAACGTGCCGGTGGCCGTGTCGGTGTACTGCGAGTACGGGGAGAAGCGGTCCTCGGCGTCGAACACGGTGCGGGCCGTCCACTCGCGGCACACCGTCGTGCCCTCGACCGCGCCGAGCGCATCCGAGGGGAAGCGCACGGAGTCGTTCTCGTAGGCCTTGATGATCGTGCCTGACTCGTGCACCTTCATGAAGTGCACCGGGATGTCGAGCCGCGCCGTCGCGAGGTTGGTGAAGCGGTGCGCCGCGGTCTCGTACGACACCGCGAAGTGGTCGCGGAGCTCCTCCATCGAGATGCGGCGGAGGTTCTTGGCCTCGGTGAGGTAGCGCACGGCGGCCTGCTCGGGCAGCAGGATCGCCGCCGTGAGGTAGTTCGTCTCGATGCGCTGGCGCAGGAAGTCGCCGTAGTTGCCCGGCTCCTCGTGGCCCAGCAGGTGCGAGGCGAGCGCCTGGAGGATCGGCGAGCGGGAGTCGCGCGACGGCGACTGCTGCGTGGGCAGGTAGACGCGGCCGTGGCGCTTGTCGGTCACCGAGCGCGTCGAATGCGGCAGGTCGCCCACGTAGTGCAGGGAGTAGCCGAGGTGGCTCGCCATGTCGGCGACGAGCTGGTGCGAGACCGGCCCGCCGCTGTGGCCGACCGCCTCGAGGAGTTCGGCGGCCTTGGCCTCGAGCTCGGGGTAGAAGTTGTCGCGGGCGCGCATCTCGGCGCGCAGCTGCGCGTTGGCGCGGCGCGCCTCCTCGGGCGTCGCCGCGCGCTCGCGGTGGAGGCGGTCGATCTCGTTGTGCAGCGCGAGGATCGTCTGCAGCGTCTGGTCGCTCATGGTCTTCGCCACGCGGAAGGGGTCGAGGCCGAGTGCGGAGAACACGGGTCCGCGCTGCGCTCGCTCGACGGCGATCTCGAGCGCGGCGCGCTCCGACGGGGCGTCGGGTCGCAACAGCTCGTCGGCCGTCGTGCCGAGGGCGAGCGCGATCGTGCGGAGCATCGACAGGCGCGGCTCGCGCTTGCCGTTCTCGATGGCGCTCACCTGCGACGGCGCCCGGTCGATCGCGGCGGCCAGCTGCCCCAGGGTCATGCCGGCCGCCGTCCGGCGCTCGCGGATGCGGCGGCCGAGCGTCAGCGCGTCGACCTCATCGGGTGCGGGCTCCGGGGGTGCGCCGACGACTCGCGCCGGCGCGGTCGCGTGTGCGGCGTGCGGGGCGGCGAGGCGGGCTCGATCGGCGGTGACCATGCCTCATGCTCACATGAGCAGGCGGATGTCGCAAACGGAACTGTCGTCGTTCTTCCGCTTCAAGGGCGAGTTGTCGGGCGGAATTCTTGTGTCTCTCGTCTGGAGTGCACGAAGAATGGGTTGATATCCGATTCGAGAACTTCGAGATTCGGATGTGATCCACGTGTGGTTGACTGGCGCGCGCGGCGCTCGCCGCGACCCGACCCGGACCCCTGGAGCATCCTCATGACCCACGCGCGTGCCATCCTCGTCATCCCCGCCGTCGCCGGGGCCCTGCTCTTCAGCGGCTGCACCGCACCGTCGGCTCCCGGCGACGCCGGATCGACCGCGCCGGCTGCGACGACGGAGTCCGACGCGTCGGGCGACCAGAGCGTCGCCGAGGCGTGCGACATCCTCGCCGCCGGCGCCGAGGAGTTCGCCGCGCTCTCGAGCGACGACGCGTTCGCAGAGGGCATGGAGGACCCCGAGGGCGTCGGGCATAAGCTCGAGTCGGCGAGCGAGACCTTCTCCTCGGCCGTCTCCGACGTCACCAACCCGGAGGTCAAGGAGGCGGCGGCGAATGCCGACGAGGCCATGAGGGCGTACGTCACCTACGTGACCGAGGCCGCCGCCGACCCGGCCGCCGCCGACCTCGAGGGCATGGGGCCCTACATCGAGGACATCACCGAGAGCTTCACCGCCGTCGGCGAGCTCTGCTCCTAGTCGTCCCGCGGGGTCGGCACGCGCTCGAGTCGGCCGAGGAGGGCGTCCTCCTCGGCCGCCAGGCGCCGCTCGCGCGACGCCAGCACCTCGGGCACGTGCGCCTCGGCCCACACCCGCATCGCCTCGATCGGCGCGAGCAGCGAGCGCCCGAGCGGGGTCAGCGAGTACTCGACGCGGGGCGGCGACCCCTCCCAGGCCTTGCGCGCCACGAAGCCGTCGGCCTCCAGCGAGCGCAGCGTCTCGGTGAGCACCTTGCGGGTCACCCCGCCGACCCTCGCGCGCACCTCCGAGAACCGGAGCGTCCCGGCGGCCAGGGCGAGGATGACGAACATCGACCAGCGTTCGCCGATCCGGCCGAAGATCACGCGGCTCGGGCACGAGGGGTCGAGGATGCCGCGCGAGGTCACGTCGCACGGGCCGTGGGTGATGACCTCGGTCGCTGGCATCGGGGTGACGGTCGTCACGGTTCCTCCATCCGGTCCGGATTTCGCAGGCATCCGGGATCTGGGATCCGGCGCCCTCGCACGTCGGCCGGTCCTGATGAGGGAACGTTGAAGTAACCGAGGGGCATTCCCGTAGCGTCCCGGTCCATGAGAACCCTGCTCACCGGAGGAACCGGTTTCATCGGATCAGCCGTGCTCGACGCGCTCGTCGACGCGGGACACGAGGTTCGCGCGGTCGTGCGCAGCGAGGCCGCCGAGGCGGACGTCTCGGCGCGCGGGGCGGCGCCGCTCCGCCTGGACCTGTTCGACGCCGCCGCGACCGCAGCCGCCCTGGCCGACGTCGATGCGCTCGTGCACACCGCGGCACCCGACGAGGGCGCGGACGAGCTCAACGCCGCCGTCATCGAGGGCGCGGTCCGGGCGTTCGGCGACGGCCGGGGACGGGTCGTGCTGACGAGCGGCATCTGGCTCCGCGGCGCGGGCGACGACCTGCACGAGGAGGGACCCCTCGACCGCGCCCCGGACCTCGTCGCCTGGCGGGTGCCGCTCGAGGAGCGGCTGCTCGCGTCATCCGTCGACGCGCGGATCATCGAGCCCGGCGTCGTCTACGGCCACGGCCGCGGTCTGGTCGGGCTCATCGTCGACGGCCCGCGCACGCCCGAGGGCGCGCTGCGCCTGATCGGCGACGGCGCCCAGCGTTGGACGTGGGTGCACGTCGATGATCTCGCCCGCCTCTACGTCACCGTGCTCGAGCACGACGGACCGATCCGCCGCGTGATCGCCTCCGACGGCGAGCCCACCGCCGTGCACGAGATCGCCGAGGCCGTCGCCGGACCGGCCGGCGTCGCATCGGAGGCGCCGGACGCGACGCGCGAGCGACTCGGCGCCGCATTCGCCGACGCCCTCCTGCTGGACCAGTCCGCTCGCGGCGCGTTCGCGCGCACGCTCGGCTGGGAGCCGGAGCACCGGGGGGTCCTCGCCGACCTGCACCGCGTCCGGCGAGCGGCCTGACGCGGACGCGAACCGTGCGGTCCGCGCCTCGCCGGGCTCACCCGGCGAGCGCGGGCCGCAGTTCGTTCGCGAAGAACTCGAAGAACCCGTCGGGGTCGGGCCCCAGGTTCATGATGGCGATGCGGTCGTAGCCCGCGTCGGCGTACGCGCGGACGGCCTCGACGTGCGCCGCGACGTCGGGCCCGCACGAGACCTGCTCGCGCACGTCGTCGAGACGGACGAACTCCGCGGCCTCGGCGAAGTTCGCGGGATTGGGCAGCTCGCTCATCACCTTCCAGCCGAGGAGCGACCAGCGCGAGGTCTCGTGGGCGGCCCGCGCCGCGGCATCCGCGTCACGGGCCCAGGCGATGCCCACCTCGCCGTACCTCGCGCCGTCGCCGCCCGCGCTCCGATACGCCTCGATGAGGTCGCGATCAGGGTCGGTGCCGAACATCGCGTCGCCGTGGTCGGCGGCGAGCCGCGCCGCGTCGGGGCCGCCGGCCGCGACCGCGATGGGCGGCAGCTCGTCGGGAAGGTCGAACACGCGCGCATCCTCGAGCGAGAGGTAGGCGCCCTCGTACGACTGGTACCCGCCCGACCAGAGCAGTCGGATGATCTCGATCGCCTCGCGCAGCATCTCCTGGCGGTCGCTCACCGACGGGTACCCCTGGCCGACCACGTGCTCGTTCAGCCGTTCGCCCGACCCGAGGCCCAGCGTGAACCGGCCCTCGCTCAGCAGGGCGAGCGTCGCGGCGGCCTGGGCGATGATCGCCGGGTGGTAGCGCACGGTCGGGCACGTGACCCCGGTCGCGAGCCCGATCCGATCGGTCGACGCGGCGATCGAGCCGAGCACGGACCACGCGAACGGCGAATGGCCCTGCTCGTCGAGCCACGGGTGGAAGTGGTCGCTGATCTCGACGAAGTCGAAGCCGGCCTCTTCCGCCAGGCGGGCCTGGCGCACGAGCTCCTTCGGACCGAACGCCTCGGCGGCGAGCTTGTACCCGAACTGCATGCTGTTCCCCCTCCGGCGTCGCGGCCGTGCGCCGGGCGCCGTGTGCAGGCTACGAGCACGGCCCAGGCCGCGACACCCCTTGCGATCGGGGGTGGGCCGCGGTAGCCGCAGCGGCGCCGTCGGCCCCGTGCGCTCAGGCGTCGGATGCCGCGTGCACGCGCTCGCCCTCGACGAACGTCTGCAGCACCCGCGTCGCACCGATCTCCTCGGCCGGTCCGGCGAACGGGTCGCGATCGAGCAGGGCGAAGTCGGCGTACTTGCCGACCTCGATCGTGCCCGTGACGTCGTCGAGGTGGTTCACCCACGCCGATCCGGCCGTGTAGGCCGTGAGCGAGGTGGCGAGGTCGATCGCCTGCTCGGGCAGGAACGCCTCGTAGTCGCCCTCTGCGTACGCGGGCGCCGCGGTGCGGTTCACGGCGGTGTGGATCGCCGCCATCGGGTCGGGCGTCGAGACGGACCAGTCGCTGCCGGCCGCGAGCACCGCTCCGGCGCGCATCAGGTCGCCGAACGGATACTGCCAGGCGCTGCGCGGCTCGCCGAGGAACGGCAGCGTCAGGTCCACCATCTGCGGCTCCAGCGCCGCCCAGAGCGACTGCATGTTGGCCGCGACGCCGAGCTCGCGGAACCGCGGGACGTCCTCGGGGTGCACGACCTGGATGTGCGCGATGTGGTGCCGGTGGTCGTTCCGGCCGTTCGCGGCGATCGCGTGCCCGACGGCGTCGAGGCACTCGCGCACCGCGCGGTCGCCGATCGCGTGGAAGTGCAGCTGGAAGCCGAGGCGGTCGAGTTCGGCGGCCGCCGGGTTCAGCACCGCCGGGTCGACGAACGAGATGCCCGAGTTGTCGGTGAAGTGCCCGTGCCCGTCGCAGTACGGCTCCAGCATCGAGGCCGTGAAGTTCTCGGCGACGCCGTCCTGCATGATCTTGATGCTCGTCGCGGCGAACCGGCCCGCGCGGTACTTGTCGCGCTTGGCGACGAGATCCGGGATCTGCTCGATCCCGCGCGTGCGATCCCACCAGAGGGCACCGACGACCCGGCCGGTGAGCGTGCCCGCGTTCGCGGCCGCCACGTACGCGGGCCCGGGGTCGCCGGCGTCGCCGTACGTGCCGACGATCGCGTCCTGCCAGGCGGTCACCCCGTACGAGTGCAGGTACCGCTGGCCGAGGAGCACCGCCTCGGTGAGCGTCTCGAGGCTCGTCTCCGGCAGGAGGCGGTTCACCAGCGACATCGCGCCCTCGTGCAGCGTGCCGCTGGGGTGGCCGTCGGCGTCGCGCTCGATCCGGCCGTCGGCGGGGTCGGGGGTGTCGCGGTCGATGCCGGCGAGGCGCAGCGCCGCCGAGTTCACCCACGCGCCGTGCCCGTCGCGGTTGGGCAGGAAGGCGGGGCGGTCGGGCACGACCCGGTCGAGGGCCGCAGCGGTCGGCGTGCCGCCGGGGAACGCCGACATGGACCATCCGCCGCCGAGCACCCACTCGTCGTCGGGGTGCGCGGCCGAGTACTCGGCGATGCGCGACAGGTACTCGTCCGGCGTCGAGAGCTCGGCGAGATCGCAGCGCATGAGGTCGAGCCCGCCCCACACCGGGTGCACGTGCGCATCCTGGAATCCGGGTACGAGGAGCCGCCCGCGGAGGTCGACGACGTCGGTCGACGCGCCGATGAGGTCGCGCACGTCGTGCTCCGCGCCCACCGCGACGATGCGCCCGTCGCGCACGGCGACGGCGCTCGCGCGCGAGCGGACGGTGTTCGCCGTGAACACGGGGCCGCCGGTGAAGACGAGGTCGGCGTCGGTCATGGTGCGGTACTCCTCGGGTGCGGGTGCGGGTGCGGGTGCGGGTGCGGGTGCGGGTGCGGGTGCGGGTGCGACGGATGCCGCGGGCGCGGCATCCGCTCAGTTGCCGGTCATCGTGCGGGCGATCTGCGTCGCCGAATCGCCCGCGCGCTTGAGCACCACTGCGACGAGCGCGAGCGCGACCAGCGTGAGCAGCAGCATCACCGTCGAGACGGCCGCGATCTCGGGGCGGAGCCCGCCGCGCAGCGCGCTGAGCACGTAGACCGGCCACGGCGTCGAACCCGACACCTGCACGAAGGCCGAGACCACGGTGTTGTCGAGGCTGAGCGTGAACGACAGCAGCAGGCCCGCCAGGACCGCCGGCATCGCGAGCGGCAGCGTGACCCGCCGGAACGTCGTGAGCGGGCCGGCGTAGAGGTCGGCCGACGCCTCCTCGAGCTGCTGGTCGAGCCCGACCAGCCGGGCGCGGACGATGTACGTCACGACCGCCGTCGAGAAGAGCGAGTGGCCGATCACGAGTCGGGTCGTGCCGTCGTTGAAGAGCGACAGCCCCGCGTCCTGGCCGAGGAAGACGAGCCACGGCAGCAGCGCCACCGCGTCGACGATCTCGGGCGTCACCGACACGAGCAGCAACAGGCCGATGAACCACAGCGCCCACCTGCCCGGCTTCCGCGCCAGCGCGATGCCGGCGAGCGTGCCCAGTGCCGTCGCGAGCACCGCGGCGATCGCGCCGGTGCGCAGCGAGACCATCACGGCGTCGCGGACCGCCGGCTTCTCCCACAGTGCCCGGTAGGGCTCGAGGCCGAACTCGTTCCACGCGATGAGCAGGCGCCCGTTGTTGAACGAGTAGACGATGATCACGATGATCGGCGCGAACAGGAACAGGAAGACGAGCACGCTCCACACCGTCAGCCCGATGTCGACGGGCGAACGACGCGGCCGGTGCACGGGAGGACGGGCCTCGGTCGAGGCGGCGGATGCCGCCGGCCGGCCGGTCGCGGCATCCGTTGCGGTCGCCGACGTGGTCGCGGTCATCCGGTCACCTCCAGGTCGACGCGGTTGCGGGCGCGGAAGGGCAGTGCGACCAGCCAGACGAGCAGGCCGATCAGCGCGGCGGAGACCATGATCACCACGATGAGCAGCACCGCCATCGCGGAGCCGAGCGCCCAGTTCTGGGCGGCCTGGAACTGGCTCGCCACGAGTTGGCCGACCATGTTGCCCTGCGCGCCGCCGAGCACGGTCGCCGTGATGTAGTCGCCCATCAGCGGGATGTAGACGAGCAGCAGCCCCACGATGATGCCGGGTCGGGCCAGGGGCAGCGTCACGCGCAGGAACGTCCGGAGGCGGTCGGCACCGAGGTCCTTCGACGCCTCGCGGAGCGCCGGGCCCACCCGGTCGAAGGCCACGAACAGCGGCAGGATCATCAGCGGCAGGTAGTTGTACACCACGCCGATGAGCACCGCCGTGCGGGTGTACAGGATCTCGAGCGGGCCGTCGGTCACGCCGACGGCCTGGAGCAGCTGCGACATCCATCCCTCCGGGGCGAGGATGATCTGCCAGCCGATCGTGCGGACGAGGAAGTTGGTCCAGTACGGCACCATCACGAGTGCGAGCAGCAGCCCGCGCCGGTTCGGCGGGGACTTCACCGCCATCCAGTACGCCACCGGAAGGCCGATGACCAGGCACAGCAGCGTTCCGGCGATGCCCACCCACAGGGTGTTCAGGAACACCTCGAAGAAGGTGGGGGAGAGGGCCTCGGCGTACCGGTCGAACGAGAGCACGTCGGTCGCATGGGTGCCGAAGATGCCCGGCTTGTAGCCGAAGCTGAAGTACAGCACCGCGCCGACCGGCACGACGAAGAAGGTGACGAGCCACGCCCACGCGGGGATCGCGAGGGCGAAGCCCGGCAGGCGGAGACTACGCACCGGCGGCGGCCTTCGCCTTGTTCCAGATGTCGACCGTGCGCTGCTGCGCCTCGTTCACCTCGCCGTCCTTCATCGTCGCGATCTGCTCCTCGGTGAAGAACACCAGGTCGAGCATCTCGAGGCCGGCCTCGGTCGCGGCCTCCTCGATGCCGTCGGCGCCGGTGTGGTAGCCGATGTAGTCGACCTGCAGGAGCTGGTTCTCCGGCACCATCGTCCAGTCGATGAACGCGTGGGCGGCCTCGGGATGCGGCGCGCCGACCGGGATCGCCCAGTTGTCCATCCACAGCTCGGTGGCGGGGGAGCCGAGCACCCACTGCCAGCGGTCGGGGTCGGCGGACTCCATGATGCCGATGCGGGCGTCGCCGTTCCACGCCTGCATCAGGACCTGCGTCGCCTGCGGGATCGCCTGGCCGCCCGGGTACGAGTCGAAGGCGGCGATGTGCGGGGCGAGCGTGTTCACGATGAAGTCCTCGCAGGCGTCGATGTCGGCCTCGTCCGTCGTGTTCCAGTCGATGCCGTTCGCCCAGTAGTACAGGCCGGTGACCTCGGCCGGGTCGTCGAGCACGCTCGTCTTGCCGCTCGCCTCGTTCTGCGCGGCGTCGAGGAAGTCGTTCCAGTCCTTCAGCTCGCGCGTGATGACGGTCTTGTCGTACACGAAGCCCGTGGTGCCCCACGCCTTGCAGATCGAGTACTCGTTCTCGGGGTCCCAGCTGCGGCCGAGGAACGCGGGGTCCATGTACTGCAGGTTCGGCAGCAGGTCCTTGTTGAGCTTCTGGATGATGTCGTTCTCGATCATCTGCGGGATGAACGCGCCGGTCGGCACGATGATGTCGTACCCCGACGTGCCCTTCGCGGCGACCAGCTTCGAGATGAGCTCCTCGTTCGAGCCGTACGAGTCGAACGTGACCTGCGGGCCGAAGTCGGCCGTGAACGACTCCACGACCTCGGGCGAGTCGTAGTCGCCCCAGGTGTAGATGCTCAGGGAGTCCTCGAGCTCGCCGCCCGTCGCGACCGGCGCCGACGAGGTCTGGCCGCCGCCCGTGGAGCACGCGGCGAGGAAGGCCGTGCCGCCCATCGCCGCGGCGAAGCCGAGGAATCGGCGGCGGTCGATCGCACGCTGGAGGATCGGCACCTGCTCGGCGCTCGCGAGGATCCGGATCGGGGTCGGCTTCTCGGCCATGTCGCTCCTTCGGGTGTGGGTGCGCCGCGCGGCGCCGGTCGAGCGCGGCCGGGCGGCCGCGCGGGGTCAGTGGGTGGGCGGCGCCACGTAGCCGCCTCGGGCGGCGGCGTCGTCGGCGGCGAACACCTGGACGCTGTCGGGCTGCCACGAGCAGCGCACCCGGGAGCCCACCGCCAGGTCGGGCGCGACCGGCGTGGGCCGGCGCACGATCAGGCTCTGGTCGTCGCCGAGGCGAACGAGGTACTGCATCGTCTCGCCGAGGTGCGAGACGCCCAGCAGCTCGCCGTGGACCGAGTTCGGTGCGGCGGCGTCGCCGGCGGCGGCATCCGCCTCGATCGTGACGAACTCGGGTCGCACCGCGGCCTGCGCGGGGGCGCCGTCGGCGAGGCCCTCCGCGGCGCGGCGGCCGCGGATGAGCCCGTGCGCGGAGTCGACCGCGGCGCCGCCCTCGGCGGCGGTTCCCGCGAAGAAGTTCTGCTGGCCGACGAACGCGGCCACGTACGCCGATGCCGGCCGGGCGTAGATCGTGTCGGCGTCGGCGAGCTGCTCGATGCGACCGTCGCGCATGATCGCGATGCGGTCGCTCATCGACAGCGCCTCGCCCTGGTCGTGGGTGACGAACACGAACGTGATGCCCACCCGCGACTGCAGGAGCTTCAGCTCGAGCTGCATCTCCTCGCGGAGCTGCCGGTCGAGTGCGCCGAGGGGCTCGTCGAGGAGGAGCACCGACGGGCGGTTCACGAGCGCCCGGGCGAGCGCGACGCGCTGCTGCTGGCCGCCCGACAGCTGGGTCGGCTTGCGCCCGGCGAAGCGCCGCATCTGCACGAGGTCGAGCGCCTCCGAGACCCGCTCGCGCAGCTCGGCCTTGGGCGTCCGCCGCTGCTGCAGCCCGTACGCGACGTTCTCGGCGACGCTCATGTGCGGGAAGAGCGCGTAGGCCTGGAACACGGTGTTGACGTCGCGCCGGTACGGCGGGACCCCCAGGACGGATCGGCCCGAGATGCGGATGTCGCCCTCGTCGGGCTGCTCGAAGCCGGCGATCATGCGCAGGGTCGTGGTCTTGCCGCACCCGGACGGGCCGAGGAGGGAGATGAACTCGCCTGGCTCGATGGTCAGCGAGACGCCGTCGACCGCGGTCGCGTCGCCGAAGCGCTTGGTCACCCGGTCGAGCTCGACGGTGCCCGTCCGCTCGTCGCGTGCGCCCGCCGTCGGGCCCGTCGTCGTCTCGGTCGCCGCTGTCACCTGTGGGCACCTCCCGGTTCACCTGTCGCCTCGTCGCGTGCCCGCCATTCAATCGCCTTGTTGCACAGATGTGCAATGGGGTCGGCGACAACCGGACGATCCATCGCCCCTCGCAGGGCGCGCCCGACACTCCGTCCGGTCGCCGTCCTGCACCCGCCGGCCGGCCGGAGGAGCCGCGCGAGCGGGGTTGTTCCGCGGCGCAGAAGAACGCGGAAAGTTCACCCCCCGGATCGGCGGTCGGGCGCGCTCGGGCCCCCGCAGAGTGGAACCACAGACCCCCGGACGGCATCGCAGGAGAGCCGGACGGACCACGAGACATCCGCACCGCTGCACCGAAGGAGCACCACGATGAGCACCCAGAACCGCCCCGGCGACCAGACGCAGACCGCCGCCGAGCTCCAGCTCGAGTGGGACGCCGACCCCCGCTGGGAGGGCGTCAAGCGCGACTACACCGCCGAGGACGTCATCGCCCTGCGCGGCCCGGTCCGCGAGGAGCGCACGCTCGCCCGCCGCGGCGCCGAGAAGCTGTGGGAGAACATCCAGAAGAACACCGGCACCGCGTTCGAGCCGATGGAGGACCCGGAGTGGTCGGCCGCGCTCGGCGCCCTCACCGGCAACCAGGCCGTGCAGCAGGTGCGCGCCGGCCTCAAGGCCATCTACCTCTCGGGCTGGCAGGTCGCGGCCGACGCCAACCTGTCGGGCCAGACCTACCCCGACCAGTCGCTCTACCCCGCGAACTCGGTGCCGGCCGTCGTGCGCCGCATCAACAACGCACTGCTCCGCGCCGGCCAGGTCGAGCAGGGCACCGACGACCGCGACTGGATGGCGCCGATCGTCGCCGACGCGGAGGCCGGCTTCGGCGGGCCGCTGAACGCCTACGAGCTCATGCACCAGATGATCGAGGCCGGCGCGGCCGGCGTGCACTGGGAGGACCAGCTCGCCAGCGAGAAGAAGTGCGGCCACATGGGCGGCAAGGTGCTCGTCCCGACCGGCCAGCACATCCGCACCATCAACGCGGCCCGCATGGCGGCGGATGTCGCGGGCGTGCCCTCGATCGTCATCGCCCGCACCGACGCGCTCGCCGCGACCCTGCTGACGAGCGACCACGACGAGCGCGACAAGCCGTTCACCACCGGCGAGCGCACCGCCGAGGGCTTCTACCACGTGCAGAACGGCATCGAGCCGGTCATCGCGCGCGGCCTCGCCTACGCCGAGTACGCCGACCTGCTCTGGGTCGAGTCGGCCGAGCCGGACCTCGAGCTCGCCCGCCGGTTCGCCGAGGCCGTGCACGCGAAGTTCCCCGGCAAGCGCCTCTCGTACAACTGCTCGCCGAGCTTCAACTGGAAGCGCCACCTCGACGACGACCAGATCGCGAAGTTCCAGCGCGAGCTCGCCGCGATGGGCTACGCGTTCCAGTTCATCACCCTCGCGGGCTTCCACTCCCTGAACCACGGCATGTTCACGCTCGCCAAGGACTACAACGAGCGCGCCATGTCCGCGTACGTCGAGCTGCAGGAGGCCGAGTTCGCCTCCGAGGCCGACGGCTACACCGCCACGCGCCACCAGCGCGAGGTCGGCACCGGCTACTTCGACCAGATCGCCACGGCGCTGAACCCCAACAGCGCGACCCTCGCCCTCGTCGGATCGACCGAGGAAGAGCAGTTCCAGCACTGATCGACGCGGCGACCGCCTCGGCGGCCCCGCCAGCGAAGGAGACGACACCATGACCATCACCATCGACCGACCGACGACCCACGAGCCGAAGCCCGCGCGCACGGCGCCGGCGTTCCAGACGGTGCAGCCGCACCTCGAGGTCACCGCGCCGTACGGCGAGCGCTACGACGAGATCCTCACGCCCGAGGCCCTCGCGTTCCTCGCCCGCCTGCACGACCGGTTCGCCGGCACCCGCCACGAGCTGCTCGCCGCGAGGCTGCAGACCCGCGTCGACGCCGCGAACGGCCGCGACCCGAAGTTCCTGCCCGAGACCGAGTGGATCCGGAACGACCCGTCCTGGCGCGTCGCCGGCGCCGGCCCCGGCCTCGAGGACCGCCGCGTGGAGATCACCGGTCCGACCGACCGGAAGATGGCCATCAACGCGCTGAACTCCGGCGCGAAGGTGTGGCTGGCCGACCACGAGGACGCCACGAGCCCGACCTGGGCGAACGTGGTCGAGGGTCAGCTCAGCCTGTTCGACTTCCTGCGGGGCGGGCTCGAGTACACGAGCCCCGAGGGCAAGGAGTACCGCGTCACCGCGACGGAGACGCCGACGATCGTGTTCCGCCCGCGCGGGTGGCACCTGGTCGAGAAGCACCTGCGGTTCCACGACCGCGCCGGTCGCGCGATGCACGCCTCGGGCTCGCTGGTGGACTTCGGCCTGTACTTCTTCCACAACGCCCGCAAGCTCATCGAGCAGGGCCGCGGTCCGTACTTCTACCTGCCGAAGCTCGAGTCGCACCTCGAGGCGAAGCTGTGGAACGACATCTTCGCCTACGCGCAGGACGAGCTCGGCATCCCGCAGGGAACCATCCGCGCGACCGTGCTCATCGAGACCATCCAGGCCGCGTTCCAGATGGACGAGATCCTCTACGAGCTGCGCGACCACTGCGCGGGCCTCAACGCCGGCCGCTGGGACTACATCTTCTCGATCGTGAAGACGTTCCGCTCGCGCGGTCGCCGCTGGGTCATGCCCGACCGCAAGTCGATCACGATGACGGTGCCGTTCATGCGGGCCTACACCGAACTGCTCGTGCAGACCTGCCACAAGCGGGGCGCGCACGCGATCGGCGGCATGAGCGCGTTCATCCCGAACCGTCGCGACCCCGAGGTGACCGAGCGCGCGCTCGCCGCGGTCAGCGCCGACAAGCGCCGCGAGGCGGGCGACGGCTTCGACGGCACGTGGGTCGCGCACCCCGACCTCATCCCGACCGCCCGCGCGGAGTTCGACGCGGTGCTCGGCGACCGGCCGAACCAGGTCGACCGCCTGCGCGACGACGTCGAGGTGACGGCGGCGCAGCTGCTCGACATCCCGTCGGGCGGCGGCGAGGTCACCGAGGCCGGCGTGTACGACAACATCTCGATCTGCATCCGGTACATCGAGTCGTGGCTCCGAGGGACCGGCGCCGCGGCGATCGACAACCTGATGGAGGACGCCGCGACCGCGGAGATCTCGCGCTCGCAGGTGTGGCAGTGGCTGCACGACAACACGGTCACCGCCGAGGGCACGCGCATCGACCAGACGTCGATCGTGCGGATCATGGCGGCGGCAGTGGCCGACCTGCCCCGCTTCGAGGGCGACCGGTTCGACGACGCCATCTCGGTGTTCCGGTCGGTCGCGCTCGAGCCCGAGTTCCCGACGTTCCTGACGATCGGGGCGTACGCCCGGTTCCTCTGAGCCGGTGCGACCAGCGGATGCCGCGGGGCCCTGCCCCCGCGGCATCCGCTTCGCCATGCCGGCGGGCCCCGCCCCGCGGCCTCCGCTCCGCCATGCCGGGGCCATGCCCCGCCCCGCGGCATCCGCTTCGCCATCCCGGCGCGTTGCGCGCGCCGGGCGTCCCGTTCTCAGGACCGCGTCCCCGATTCCGCACGTTTCTCAGGACGACACGCCGCTCGCGGACGCGACACGCCGAAAACCTCCTGAGAACGGTGCGGGAGGTCAGCGCATCGGCACGGGCACGTCGACGCCGCCCTCCGGCGTCAGTCGCTGGTTCATCTTCACGAGCATGGGCGCCGGCACGAACCCCCCGGCGAACAGCGCCTCCCCCTGCCGGAACCACGGCGACCGGGCGATGAGGCCGGTCGGCGCGTACCCGAAGTACGTGGCGAGTCCCTCGAGGTCGATCGGCGAGCTCATCTTCATGAGCGCCAGGTTGTCGCACTGCGAGATGATCCCCGGGTGCACCTTCGAGGGGCGTTGGGTCGACAGCAGCAGCCAGAGGCCGAACTTCCGTCCCTCGGCGGCGATCTGCACGAGCCGCTCCCGGACGGCGATCGCGACGGGCGAGTCGAGCTGCGGCGAGCACAGGTTGTGGGCCTCGTCGATCACGAGCAGCACCGGGCGACGCTCCTCGCGCCGCTCCCACAGCTCGTCGAGCACCGCGAGCGCCACCACGAGCTGCTGCTCCGGCGTCGAGAACCCGCCGAGGTCGAGCACGGTGGCGTCGGGCCGCTCGTCGATGACGTCGGTCGCGGCCCGGTCGCGCCCGGCCCACACCTCCCACTGCATCAGGCCGAGGTTCTCGATCCGCAGCGCGAGCTCGCGGTACACGGGGTCGTCCGACGAACGCAGCGTGGGCAGCACCGCCCCGAGGTCGTTGGCGTCGAGGAACTCGCGGAGGTGCACGAGCGCGTTGTACTCCCGGCGATCGGCGACCGGGTCGAGCTGCAGCACGGCGGCCTTCGAGGCCATGGGCATCGCGACGAACCGCGCGCGAAGCCTGTCGGCCCCCTCGACGTTCGGCCGCAGCACGCGGATGTCGCGCTGCCGCAGCGCATCGGCCGTGGGCCCGGAGGCGCCGGGCTGCAGCTCGCCGAGCCGCACGAAGTCGGAGTTCGGGTCGAAGACGACCATCGGCAGCGCGGTGTGTGCGATGAGCTGCTCGAGCACGACGCCGAGGGCGTAGGTCTTGCCCGAGCCCGATTGCCCGCACCAGAAGGTGTGCCGGTTGAAGCGGTGGGGGAGCAGGCGCGCCGGTCCGCCGGGAGGAGTCAGGTCGGTGCCGATCTCGAGCCTCGCATCGGTGGCGGCGTGGAGCATCGCACGCGCGTCGGCATCGACCGCGACGACGGTCGCCGCGTCGAACGCCGCACTCGCGCGCGTGTCGAGCCCGTCGTCGTCGATCGTGCCGAGCAGGCGGCCCCGGAGCACGTCGCGCTGCTCGTCGCGGTGCTCGACGAGCCCGAGCTGGCGGACCGAGCCGTCGTCGACCACCACGAGCGCTCCGACGCTGAAGCGCGCGTCCGGGCCGGGGACGGTGAAGGACCGCCCGTCGTCGGAGCGGGCGGTCACGGTTCCGGCGGATGCGTCCATGGCCCGATCCTGTCACCGCTCCGCCGTCGGCGACAGTGCCCGCAGCGTAGACGGCGCGCCGGCGCCCTGCCACCCCGTTGGGGCTGCGCGGCGGCACGGCTAGCGTCGGGTGCCTCGAAGGGAGAGCACCCATGTGGTTCGACACCTGGTCCGACCTCGCGCGGGTCGTGTTCGTGGGCGGGGCCGCGTACGCCTCGCTCGTCGTGGTCATCCGGATCTCCGGCAAGCGCACCCTCAGCCGATTGAACGCGTTCGACCTGCTCGTCACCGTCGCGCTGGGCTCGACCCTCGCGACGATCATCCTGAGCGCGGACACGTCGTTCGCCGAGGGGGTGACCGCCCTCGTGGTGCTGTGCGGACTGCAGTTCGTCGTGGCCTTCGCCACGTCGCGGCTGCCCCGCCTTCGCCGGATCGTGACGGCGGAGCCGACGCTCATCCTCCGCGACGGGGTGATCGACCACGATGCGCTCCGGCGGCACCGGCTCGACGAGTCGGAGCTCCTGCAGGCGGTGCGGCGGAGCGGCCGCGGCGACGTGGCGTCGGTGGGCGCCGTGGTGCTCGAGACCGACGGCCGGATGAGCGTCATCCCCAAGGCCCAGCTCGGCGATGGGACGGCCTTGGCCGGACTGGTTCCCCCACGGAGGCCCGCGGCGGGGTAGTTTCGCCCTGTGAGCGTGCGAACCAGGGCGGCGACGGCGGATGACGCGGGTGCGCTCGCGCGCCTGGCCGCGGTGACCTTCCCGCTCGCGTGCCCGGCCTCGACCCCCGCCGACGCGATCGCGTCGTTCATCGCCGAGCACCTGTCGGAGGCGTGCTTCGTGCGGTACCTCGCCGATCCCGCCCGGACGATCCTCGTCGCGGTCCCCGACCGTGCGACCGGCGGCGGCATCGGCCTGGCCGCGTCCGCCGCGGTCGCCGCGACCGGCGGGCTGGTCGGATGGTCGATGCTCGTCGAGACCGCCGACGGCGCTCCGGGCGACGCGGATGCCGCCGCCTGCGTGTCGGAGCGGCCGGTGATCGAGCTGAGCAAGATGTACGCCCACCCCGAGGCGCACGGCACCGGTGCGGCGGGGGAGCTGATGGGTGCGACGATCCTCGCCGCGATGCGCTCGGGCGCCGCGGCGCTGTGGCTCGGCGTGAACCAGGAGAACGCCCGCGCCATCCGCTTCTACGAGAAGCATGGCTTCGAGGTCGTGGGTACGAAGCGGTTCCTCATCGGCGACCGGTACGAGCACGACTACGTGCTCGAGCGGCCCCTCCGCTGAGGCGGACGGTCAGCGCGACGCCTTGACCCTCTCGTAGGCGGCGAGCGCGGCCTCGCGCGTCGCCTTGAGGTCGACGATCGGCTCGGGGTAGTCGTCGGTGCCGTACTCGGGCACCCACCGATCGACGTAGGCCCCGTCGGGGTCGAACTTCTCGCGTTGCAGTTCGGGGTTGAACACCCGGAAGTAGGGGGCGGCGTCGGCGCCGGACCCGGCGACCCACTGCCAGCCGAACGGGTTCGACGCGTGGTCGGCGTCGACGAGGGTGTCCCAGAACCACTGCTCCCCGCGTCGCCAGTCGATGAGGAGGTTCTTGGTCAGGAACGAGGCGGTGATCATGCGGGCGCGGTTGTGCATGACGCCGCTGTGCCACAGCTCGCGCATCGCGGCGTCGACCACCGGCACGCCCGTGCGCCCGCGCTCCCATGCGGTCAGCGCGGTCGGATGCAGGCGGGGCCACGGGAACGCGTCGAACTCGCTGCGCCAGTTCTTCGTCGCGAGGTCGGGGAAGTGGAACAGCACGTGCCATGCGAACTCGCGCCATCCCACCTCGGAGAGGAACTTGCGGGCTCCCTCGGTGCCGGCGGCGCGCTCGCGGGCGGCGTGCCAGACCTGGTGCGGGCTGAGCTCGCCCCAGCGCAGCCGTGGCGAGAGCCGGCTGGTGACCTGCCGGTCGAGCCGGTCGCGGCCGCGGGCGTAGTCGCCGAGGTCGTCGGCGAGGAACTCGCGGAGCCGCTCGTGCGCGGCGGCCTCGCCCGGCTCCCACGTCTCGCGCAGCCCACCCGCCCAGTCGGGATCGGTCGGGAGCAGCTCCCACTCGTCGAGACGCTCGCTCGCGGGGCCGCCGCGGCCGTCGGGCCCGCCGTATCCGTCGAGGTCGCCGCCCGTCGGCGCGGGCAGCGGATGCCGCGGCGGATCGGCCGCCAGGCACGCCTTCCAGAACGGGGTGAACACCGAGAAGGGCGTGTCGGAGCCGGTGCGGATGGTCCACGGCTCGAACAGCAGCGAGCCGGCGAAGCTGCGGACCTCGAGGCCGGCGTCGCCCAGCGCGGACTTCAGCGCCGTGTCGACGTCGCGCTCGGCACCGCCGTAGCGGCGGTTCCAGTACACGGCGCCGGCGCCGGTCTCGTCGACGAGCGAGCGGATGACGCGCTCCGCCGGGCCGCGTCGGAGCACGAGTCGCACGCCGAGCTCGCGCAGGTCGCCGGCGAGCGAGTCGAGCGAGTGGTGCAGCCACCACCTCGCGGCGCCGCCGAGCGGACGCATCCCCGTCGACTCCTCGTCGAGGACGTAGGCGGCGACGACCGGTTCGCCCCGCTCGACCGCGGCGTGCAGCGCCGGGTGGTCGGCCAGCCTGAGGTCGTCGCGGAACCAGACGATCGACGGCGAGGCGGTCATGGGCTCGACGCTATCCGAGCCCTCCGTCGCCCCCGCTGGGGATCGCCTGAGCATCTCCTGACGCTGGGCCGAGGCCCGGAGCGGGTCAGGCGGGGTCGGGCGCGACGCGCAGCACCAGCTTGCCGCGCACGTGCCCCTCGCCGAGCCGCCGGTGCGCGGCCTCCCCGTCGGCGAGCGGGTACTCCGCGTCGACGTGCACGCGCAGCGCGCCGTCGTCGATGAGCCGCGAGATCACCGCGAGGGTCCGCGCGTCGGCCGAGACCGAGTAGCCCGTGGCGCGGATGCCGCGAGCTGCGGCCTCCTCGGCCATGGTCGGCCACGACTTCGACGGGACGTTCACGACGAGTCCGCCGCGACGGATCACGTCGAGCGAGCGGGTGCCCGTGTCGGCCACCACGTTGCCGACCAGGTCGATGACGACGTCCTGCTCGCCGGCGACGTCCTCGAACCGCTCCGCCTCGTAGTCGATGACGCGGCGTGCGCCGAGCGAGGCGAGGAACTCCGCGTTGCGGGCCGAGCCGGTGGCGGTGACGTGCGCGCCGAAGTAGCTCGCGAGCTGCACGGCGAAGTGGCCGACGCCACCGGCCCCGGCGTGGACCAGCATCCGCTGGCCCTCGTGGGCGCGGGCGACGTCGACGACGGCGCCCCACGCCGTCAGGGCGGCGCAGGGCACGGCGGCCGCCTCGACGAAGCTCGCGGCGACGGGCATCGGGGCGACGCTCAACGACGACACGGTGACGTACTCGGCGTAGCTGCCGGGCATGCGGGGCACCCGGCCCATGCCGTACACACGATCGCCGGGCTGCAGCGGGTGCGCCGCGTACGGCACTTCCTCGACCACGCCGGCGAAGTCGAGGCCCAGCACCGCCGGGAACCCCGGGATCGCTGCGGCGGTCCCGGCGCCGAACCGCGTCTTGCGGTCGATGGGGTTCACCCCCGCCGCGACCACGCGGACCAGCACCTCGTCGTGCACGCGCAGCGGCCGGGACACCTCGCCCAGTCGGAGGGCGGCGCCCTCGCGCGCCTCGTCGATGACCAGCGCCCGCATCGTCTCCGTCATGGTCCGCCTTCCACGCGCCGTGCCGTGCCGTGCCGTCCGATCATTCTCGGACAGATCTGGCGCTGGGTCACGACCTCCCGAGCCAGGCGTCGACCGCGGCTCGCATCGCGGCGGTCTGGGCGGCCTGGCCGTCGTCGCGCGCGGGCACGCGTTCGAGCGGAGCGCCAAGCGCACCCGCCCAGCGCTCGGCGAGGGGGAACGGGTGCACGGGGTCGCGCGGGGCGCCGACCACGAGCGAGCGGATGCCGCGGCCCGCGAGCTCGGCGAGCTCGGCATCGGCGTCGAAGGCGCGGTTGCGCGGGATCTCGACGAGGCGGATCGCGCGGGGCGCGGCATCCGTCGCCGTGAACTGGGCGCGGAGCCCGCGCGCTCCGGCGGGCGACTCCCGGGCGACCCGGAGGTACGGCTCGAGACGGCGGAACCGCTCGGCGCCGGCGACCGGCCCGAGCTCGTGGAGCAGCTGGCCGATGACGGGGAACGGGCGGAGGTTCTCGGGCAGGGAGCGGTCGCCGAACGCGGGGCGCACGAAGATCGCGCGCTCGACGGGGAGCAGGCCCCGCAGGCAGATGCGCAGGGCGAGCGCGGCACCCATCGAGATGCCGATGAGCGTGATCCGGCGGTCGGGGTCGCCGGGCGGGACCGCGGCCGCGACCTCCTCGGCGAGCCGGTCGATCGCGAAGTCGGCGGGGCCGCCGACGAGGGTCGCTCCGCCGTGCGCGCGCACGTCGGGCGCGACGACCTCGGCGGGGTCGACCCCGAGTGCGTCGAGCACTGGGCCGAACAGGTCGAGCGGCTGCCTGCGGTCCGAGCCGAGCCCGTGCAGCAGCACGGACCTCACGCGAGCGGGCCCGGACGGTAGAAGGAGCGGTCGCGAGCGGCGGGCACGGATTCGGCGGCGCCGGGCTGCGGGCGGATGGCCTCGAGCAGCAGGCCGGCGAGTCGCACGAGCTGCGCGATCTGGTCCTCGTCGCGGTCGACCCAGCGGCACTGCGGGTCGCCGACCGGCACGAAGCCGTCGTGCTGCTCCCACACCACGAGGGTGCGCTCGGCGCCGAGCACGTACTGCTGCCACCACACCTGGCGCAGGTAGCCGCGCGGGATGCCGCGCCAGGGCTTCGACGTGGTCTTGATCTCGCACAGCTCGAGCGTGCCGTCGCCGAGCACCTTCAGCCCGTCGGGCGTGGCGAGGTGCCGTCGATCCGACTCGGCGTGGAAGAGGAGGCTCGACGGGTCGATGCCGTGCTCGGCGCGGACCCACCGCGCGATGACCGGCTCGCGATCGCGGCCGTGGTCGGTGAACCGGCTGCCGCCGAATCCGCGGCTGCGCCCGTCGTACAGCTTCTCGCTCGCCGCGGCACGGACCGAGGCCTCGGAGGCGAGCTTGGCGGCATCCGTCGCCGTCACGCCCCGGGCCCGCGCCCGCAGCCACGCCACCCGGTCGCCGGAGTCGGCGACGACGCGCGTCTCGTGCGGCAGCGTCGGCTGCCGGAGTGCCGAGGCGACGCGCGGAGCGACCGACTCGAGGTCGAACAGCGCGAAGGGGGTGTCGGTCACGCCACCACGGTACCCCCGGCCGCCCGCGTTCGACGGATGCCGCGGACGCGCGGCGGCCCGCAGGGGCGATCGGCCGGCGCCATCGGCGGATGCCGCCCCGCCCGGCCCCCTACGATCGGCTCATGCGTCCCGACTCCGCCGCCGCGCGACCCCGCCCCCGTCCGCCCGCCGGAGCGGCGGCCGCGCGCCCGGCCCGCGACCTCGCCCGGCCGCTCCCCGCCTGGCTGAGCTGGGGTGCGATGCTCGGGTTCGCGGCCGGACTCGCCGTCGCGGTCGCGCTGGACCTCGCGCCGTGGTGGCTGGCCGCCGCCTACGCGGGGCTCAGCCTCCTCTCGTTCATCGCGTACGGGATCGACAAGGCGGCCGCGGGCCGCGAGGCGCGACGCGTCCCCGAGCGCACCCTCCTCCTGCTCGACGTCCTGGGCGGGTGGCCCGGGGCGCTGGCGGCGCAGCAGCTCTTCCGGCACAAGACGCGCAAGCGCGTGTTCCGCCGCGCGTTCTGGGGCAGGGTGGCGCTGAACCTCTGCGTCGTCGTCGCCGCGATCACGTGGGCCGGCACGGGCGGCGCCCTGCCGGTTGCCCCGGGCTGATCCGGGTCGCCCGCCGGGGCGGCGCCGTGGGGGAGCTCAGGCCGCCGCGGGCGCCGGGCCGGGCTCGCGCTCCTGGCCGTCGAGGAGGAGGATGCGGCCGTCCACGCCGCCGATGTCGCCCAGTTCCTCCCGGTGCCGGATGCCCGGCTCGGGCAGGTCGAGGCGACCCGCTGCGGCATCGGTGACCAGGAGGTAGGGACGACCGCCGATGCGATCGCGCACCGTGTTCTTCAGCAGGCGGTGGGCGATGGTGACCGCCGGACCGAGCAGGTCGGTGCTCGTGCCGACCGACTGCCGCACGCACAGGCCGCGATGCAGGACGACCTTCAGGTCGAGCAGGGTGACGTCGGCGCAGGCGCCGCACTCGCCGTGCTCGGGACCGGGGGTCGCCTCGGTGCGGATCGCCCGGAAGCCCCGGTACATCTCGTGGAGGCGATCGAGGAGCGCGGTGCCGTGGTGGTCGATCGATTCGGCGGGCGCGCACGCGAAGACGGCGTCGCCCTCGAGCTTGACGAGCCGGAACTCCGGGCCCAGGCCGGTCGACACGCTGTCGAGGAGCGCCCCGAGCAGGGCGTAGCCCGGCGGGATGCCCGCGCTGAAGTCGACTCCGTGCGCGATCTCGACGTTCGCCATGAAGCCGGTGTAGCCGGAGATGTCGGCGATCAGCAGGTACCGTTCGCTCGCCGGCGGCTCGTCGTCGGCCGCTGCCCGCGGCGCGGTGGCCGCATCGATCCGGTCCATGGCACCACCCCCTGATCCGAGGCAGATTCTACGTCCGAACCGCCCGATCGGACAGGCGTCCGTGGCGTTCGGATGGCCGGAACCGGCCACGTCGGGATGGCCCGGAGGCGCGATGCGCGATCCGCCGGTCGGGAGTGGACTCGAAGGGTCGGAACGCCTCATCGAGGCCCGAGAACCAGGAGTCGTCATGTCCACCGTCATCGGATCCATCCACCGCACCCGTGTCGCGAGCGTCGAGGCACCGGACGCATCCGCTCGCCGCCACCGCGCGGCCTACGCCTCGATCGCGCACGGCACGATCCGCGGGTACTACCGCTCGCTCCTCGAGAGCGGGCCGGTGGACGCGGCGACGTTCGCCGCGATCGCCGGGGTCGGCGAGCGGGAGGCGCAGGACTGGATCGCCGAGCAGCTCGCGCACGGCCTCCTCCGCGCGGTCCGGGGTCCGCGCGGCGAGGCTGCGGTGATCCTCCCCGGCGAGTTCGTCCCGATCCTGCTCGACGACCGGGGCCAGGCCGAGTTCGCTGCCGCCCGAGCCCTGCTCGCGCGGCATGCGGACGCCCTGCCTGCGTCGCTGCGCTCGCTGTGGCCGGGCGCGGTCGACGCCGGCGCCGGCCTCCGCGGCGCCGTCCACCGGCTGTGGGCCCGGATGTTCGCGGCCTGACGGCGACCCGCTCGTAGACTGGGCGCGTGGATGCGGCCGACCAGGTCATCCGCTACGCGGAGCACGACGGCGCCTCGATCGCGTGGTCGGCGATCGGGAACGGGCCGCCGCTCGTCATCGGCGGGTGGTGGTGCAGTCACCTCGAGCTCGACTGGCGCCAGCCGCGCTTCCGCCGCTTCGCCGCCGGGCTCGCCCGGGACCGCACCGTCGTGCGGTACGACCGGCCCGGCACGGGTGCGTCGGATCGGGGCCGGATGCCGCCGGCCTCCCTCGACGAGGAGCTCGCGGTGCTGCTGGCCGTGATCGATGCGGCGGGACTCGAGCGGGTGTCGCTGTTCGGCGCCTCGTCGGGCGGGGGCCCGGCCTCGCTCCTCGCCGCGCGCCATCCGGACCGGGTCGACCGGCTGGTGCTGTACGGCACGTACGCGCGCGGGGTCGACCTCGCCCCGCCGGCGGCGCGCGAGGCGATGCTCGCCGTCGTGCGGCAGCACTGGGGCATCGGCTCGCGCGTGCTCTCCGACCTGTTCGAACCCGACGCCACCGCGTCGGAGCGCGACGAGTTCGTCGAGTTCCAGCGCCGCTCTGCGACGCCGGCGGCGGCACTCGCCTCCCTCTCGGAGGTGTACGCGATGGACTCGACCGGCCACCTCGGCGAGATCCGGGCACCCGCCCTGGTGCTCCATCGCCGCGACGATCGCGCGATCTCCTTCGCGCTCGGCCGGGACGTCGCCGCGCGGATCCCGCATGCGCGTTTCGTCGCCCTCGAGGGCGAGGACCACTTCCCGTGGCGCGGCGACGCCGACGCGGTGGTGCGAGAGACGCGGGAATTCCTCGGCGACCGCGTCGACGTCCCACCCGAGACCGAGGGCGGAGCCGCCGGGGTGCCCCGGCTCACCGATCGCGAGCGCGAGGTCCTGCGGCTCGTCGCCCGCGGCGAGACCGATGCCGAGATCGCCGCGCACCTCGTGCTGTCGCCGCACACGGTGCACCGGCACGTCGCGAACATCCGCGCCCGGCTCGGTGTCCCCTCGCGCGCCGCGGCCGCGGCCTGGGCGCTCCGCAACGGGATGATCTGAGACCTGCCGGTCGCCGTGGCCGTCGGGCAGCCGCCGGTGCGGCGGCACCGCGGGCGTCAGTCGAGGTCGAGGAACTCCTCGATCGGCACGCCGTCGATGAGGATCAGCGCCTCGGATGCGCCCGTCGCCGACATGGCAGTGCGCTCGAGTTGTGCCCGGATCCGCGGGTCCTCGCACTCGCCGCGGAGCAGCGGCTCCCCGGTGAGCTCGACCGTCACCGTGTCGCCCTCCGCGCGGCCGTCGACGTAGTCGAGCGTGCCGCCGGGCACCGCGGTGTGCAGGCCGGACGACACCACCTCGCCTTCCGGCGTCTCGAGCAGTCGCACGATGCTCGCTCGGAGCGGGTCGTCGGTCGCGATGGGCGGCGTCGTCACCGGGACGAGGCTGTCGCCGCAGCCGATCCGCTCGCCGGAGGCGCCGTCGTCGCCGATGCGGACGAAGTAGACGGTGAGCACCTGCGGGGTGGGCGTCGACGACGGCCCGGTACTCGCCGGCGGGGACGACGAGGGCGGGGACGACGAGGGCGGGGCGGTCGCCGACGGGCCGGAACTCGGGCTCGCCGTCGGGCCGATCGGCCCGGCTCCCGTGCAGCCCGCCAGCAGCAGCGACGCGGCCGCGACCACGGCCGCCGCCGACCTCCCGATGCCGAGCCCCATCGCCTCACCGCCTCCCTCAACGGTACGACGGCGAGCGTCGCGCCCGCATGACGAAGGTCACCGGCGGCATCCGAGAGGGGCGCCGCCGCCGCAGCGGCGTCACAGGCGGCATCCGCTCGGGTCATAGGAAGCCCACAGGAACGCGCGCATACTCGAAGGCATGGGCCAACCGATCACCGCAGCCGGCGCCGCGACGCGACCGCACGTCGCGAAGGCCGACGGCACCGCCGTGCGCGTCCTCGTCGTCGACGACGAGCACTCGCTGACCGACCTGCTGAAGATGGCCCTGCGCTACGAGGGCTGGGAGGTGCGCACGGCATCCGACGGCGCGAACGCGATCCGCGTGGCGCGGGAGTTCCGGCCCGACGCGATCGTGCTCGACATCATGCTCCCCGACATCGACGGGCTCGAGGTGCTGCAGCGCGTGCGCGCCGACGGCACCGAGACGCCCGTGCTGTTCCTCACGGCGAAGGATTCCCTCGACGACCGCATCGCCGGGCTCACCGCCGGCGGCGACGACTACGTGACCAAGCCGTTCAGCCTCGAGGAGGTGGTCGCGCGCCTGCGCGGGCTCATCCGCCGCTCGACCCTCACGCTCGCCCAGGCCAAGGACCCGGTGCTCCGCGTCGGCGACCTGAGCCTCGACGAGGACAGTTACGAGGTCGAGCGCGCCGGCACCGTGATCGAGCTCACGGCGACCGAGTTCGAGCTGCTCCGGTTCCTCATGCGCAACCCGCGCCGCGTGCTCTCGAAGGCCCAGATCCTCGACCGCGTGTGGAGCTACGACTTCGGCGGGCGCGAATCGGTCGTCGAGCTGTACATCTCGTACCTGCGCAAGAAGATCGACGCCGGCCGCGACCCGATGATCCACACGGTGCGCGGCGCTGGGTACATGCTCAAGGCCGCCACGTGACGAACCCGGGGGACCGCGGGCACGCGGCGGCGCGTCGCGCCGCCGCGGAGCGGACCCGGACGGCGGGTGCGACGACGACGGATGCCGCGGGCACGCCGCGCCGCGCCCCCGAGACGCTCCGACGCCGGCTCCTCCTGGTCGTCGCGGCGCTCGTGGTCCTGGTGAGCGCCATCGTGGGCGTGGTGAGCGTCGCGGCGCTGCACAACCAGCTCGTGGCCCGGCTCGACGCCTCGCTCGCGCAGGCGGCCGACCGCGGCGGGCGGGCGCTCGACGATCCCGGCGGGCCGCTCCCGATCCCGCCCGAGGGGGCCGACGTCCTGCTCCGGATCCCGGGGCAGCCGGTCGGCACGATCGCCGCGCTGGTCGACGACCGCGCGATCTTCGCCTCCAGCACGATCGACGAGGAGGGCGAGCTGGTGGAGCCGTCCGCCGACGCCCTGCGCGCGCTCGCCGCGGTGCCGGTCGACCGCGTGCCGCGCACGGTCGAACTCGCCGAGCTGGGGGAGTACCGCGCCTTCGCCGCGCCGACGAACGGCGGCTACTCGTTCGTGCTGGCCCTGCCGCTCGAGGAGGTGAACGAGACCAGTGCGCAGCTGGCGTTCACGATCGCGTTCGTGGCGCTCGCGGGCCTGGCCGGGGCGCTCGCGCTGGGCGCCGTGACCGTACGGCGCGCCCTGCAGCCCCTCGACCGCGTCACCGAGACCGCGACGGTCGTGTCCGAGCTGCCGCTGGCACGCGGCGACGTCGAACTGCCCGCCGAGGTGCCGGTCGACGACGAGCGCACCGAGGTCGGCCGCCTGGCGACCGCGTTCAACCGCATGCTCGGCCACGTGTCCGCGGCGCTGTCGGCCCGCGAGCAGTCGGAGCGGAAGGTGCGGCGGTTCGTCGCCGACGCGAGCCACGAGCTGCGCACCCCGCTGGCGTCGATCCGGGGCTACGCGGAGCTCACGCGACTGCACCGCGGCGAACTGCCGGAGGACGTCGTGCATGCGATCGGCCGCATCGAGTCGGAGTCGGTCCGGATGACCGAGCTCGTCGAGGACCTCCTGCTGCTCGCGCGCCTCGACGAGGGCCGCGAGCTGCGACGGGAGGAGGTCGACCTGCGGCAGCTGGTCGTCGACGCGGTGGGCGACGCGCAGGCCGCGGGCCCGGACCACGACTGGCGCGTGGCGGTCCCCGAGGGGCCGGTGACCGTCACGGGCGACGCGTCGCGTCTGCAGCAGGTGATGGTCAACCTGCTCGCCAACGCGCGGGTGCACACGCCCGAGGGGACGAAGGTGGTCGTCCGGGTCGGGCGGCCGACGGATGGCGCGGACCGCCGGGTGCGGATCACGGTGACCGACGACGGCCCGGGTCTCGACCCCGACGTGCGGTCGACGCTGTTCGAGCGCTTCGCGCGGGGCGACGCCTCCCGCTCGCGCCGGGCGGGCAGTACCGGGCTCGGCCTCGCGATCGTCCGCGCCGTCGTCCGGGCGCACGGCGGCACCGTCACGGTCGAGAGCGAGCCGGGCCGCACCGAGTTCGCCGTCGAACTGCCGACCGCCTGAACGGCGAGCGCCGCCCGGGAACCCGCGCGCCGATCAGGCGTCGGCAGCCCGATCGCCGCCCTCGGCGAGCACGTCGCCGGTGAGTCGGGCGAGCAGGCGGGCGAGGTCGCCGACGTCGTCGGCGGGCCAGGTCCGCAGTTGCGCGTAGAGCTGCTGCTGCATCCGCGAGCGCTTCCCGCCGACGCGCTCCACCGCGACGAGCGTCGGCTCGACGATGCGGGCCCGGCCGTCCTTCGGGTCGGGAACGGTCGTCGCGAGACCGAGGACCTCGAGCTGCTTGAGCTGGCGGCTCACGACGCTCTTGTCGATCTCGAGCGCCTCGGCGATGGCGCCGGCGTGCATCGGCCCGCGCCGGACGACGGCCGAGAGGATCTTGTAGCCGACCGGCTGCAGGTCCGGATCCACGGCCGCGGCCGCCTCCTTCCAGACGGCGCGCACGCGGACGAAGAGCGACCGGAGCTGCTCCTCGACCGCGGCGATCTCGTCGTCGCCGGCCGTGCGCGGCGTGGGATCGGCGGGGGCGCTCATGCGGCCGATCCTATTGCCCGGCCTGATCGCCGGCGCGGTCGCGGGGCTCCGCCGCGGGGTCGTGCGCGAGGCCGACCGGCGTGAGGGCGACCGATGCCGCGGCGGTGTCGATCGCGGCATCCTCGGCGTCCTCGAGCTCGCGCTCGTGCTCGGCCGCGGCATCCGCTCGGCGCTCGGCCGTCGCGCGCTGGATCGCGTTCTGCGTGCCCAGCGACACGTTCGGGAGGAACGCCACGGCGACGAGCGTGACGACCGCGAGCGGGACCGCGGCGAGGAACACCGTGGCGACGCCCGTGCCGTAGGCCGACTCGACGACCACGCGGAGGAATCCGGGCAGCGCGGCGATCTGCGGGATCGTGCCCTCGCCGAGGAGGCGCGCCGCCTCGAGCTGCTGCTCGGGCTGGAGCCCGCCGACGCCCTCGCGGATGCGGTCGGCCACGACGGTGCCGAGGATGGACCCCATGACGGCGACGCCGACAGTGCCGCCGAGGCTGCGGAAGAACGTGACCGCGCTGGTCGCGACGCCGAGGTGGCGCACCTCCGCGGTGTTCTGCACGACGAGCACGAGGTTCTGCATGAGCATGCCGACGCCCGCGCCGAGCACGAACATCGCGGCGCCGACGTACCAGAATGCGGTGTCGTACTCGAGGCGCGACAGCAGCAGGCTGCCCGCGATCATCATGACCGCCCCCGTGACCATGAAGCCCTTCCACCGGCCGCGCCGGCTCACGAGGGCGCCGATCACCGTCGAGGCGATGAGCACGCCGGCCATCATCGGGATGGTGAGCAGGCCGGACTCGGTCGGCGTCGCCCCGCGCGCGAGCTGCATGTACTGGCTGAGGAAGACCGCGGTGCCGAACATCGCCACGCCGACCGAGATCGACGCGACCACCGCGAGCGTGAAGGTGCGGTTGCGGAACATCCCGAGGGGGATGAGCGGCTCGGCGACCCGGAGCTCGACGACGACGGCGATCGCGAGGAGCACGAGCGCGCCGCCGACCATCGCGAGGCTCGGCCACGAGATCCACGCGAAGTCGGTGCCGGCGAAGGTGACCCAGAGCAGCAGCAGCGAGACGCCCGACGAGATCAGCACGATGCCGGCGTAGTCGATCGAGACCTTCGTGCGCGGCCGCTTCGGAAGGTGCAGGGTGCGCTGCAGCAGCACGAGCGCGACGATCGCGATGGGCAGGCCGACGAAGAAGTTCCAGCGCCAGCCGATGCCGTCGGTGATGACGCCGCCGAGCAGCGGCCCGCCCACGGTGGCGACGGCCATGACGGCGCCGAACAGGCCCGCATAGCGCCCGCGCTCGCGCGGGCTGATGATGTCGGCCATCACGATCTGGCTGAGCGCGGCGAGGCCGCCGGCGCCGAGGCCCTGGAGCACGCGCATCGTGATCAGCGTGCCGGTGTCCTGCGAGAAGCCCGCGACGGCGGATGCCGCGACGAAGATCACGAGCGCGAGCTGCAGCAGGAGCTTGCGGTCGAAGAGGTCGGCGAGCTTGCCCCAGATCGGCGTCGAGACGGTGGTGGCGAGCAGCGTCGCGGTGACGACCCAGGTGAACGCGGACTGGTCGCCCTCGAGGTCGGCGATGATGACCGGCAGCGAGCTGCCGACGACGGTGGATGCGAGCATCGACACGAACATGCCGAGCAGCAGGCCCGAGAGCGCGGTGAGCACCTCGCGGTGGGTCATGCCGTTGTCTGCGAGTCCTCGGGCGGGCGGTGCGTCGGTCATGCGGCTCCTAGATCGTTGACAACGGTCAACTATACCCAACCAGTGGACCTCGGTCAACTATCCTCTTCTCAGGAGAAACGCCCGGGTCGAGCGCGATCGAGCGGCGTGTCGTCCTGAGCAAACACTCGTTTCCGCGCGTCGGTCCTGAGGAACGGATGGCGGGCGGGGCCGGGGGTCCTGAGAAACGGATGGCGGGCGGGGCCGGGGGTCCTGAGAAACGGATGGCGGGCGGCGCGTCGGTCCTGAGAAACGGATGGCGGGCGGCGCGGGGGTCCTGAGGAACGGATGGCGGGCGGCGCGAGCGGCGGTCCGGCGCCGATTTGGCGGCGCACGCGGCATCCGTTACCCTTGTCGGAGCCGAAGACCGTTGGTTGTCGTGCCCACCCAGGTGGAATCGACCGAAGTCTTGCGAAAGCAAGTGCCCACGCAGGTGTGACGAAGACTTCCCGAGTGAATCGGGCCGAGCTCCGCGCAACTGCGCCGGAGCTCTTTTTCTTTCCCCGATCCTTCCAACGCTCCGAGGCCGTGCATCGCCACCGCGATGCGCGTTGAAGACACAAGGAGTGGCCATGGCGAACAAGGAAGCCTCGGTTGCCGAACTCACGGACCTGTTCGAGAGCTCGACCGCCGTTCTGCTGACCGAATACCGCGGCCTCACTGTTGCCCAGCTCAAGACGCTGCGCAAGTCCATCAGTGGGGACGCGAGCTACGCCGTGGTGAAGAACACGCTGACGAAGATCGCCGCCAACAAGGCCGGCATCTCCGCGTTCGACGACGACCTCAAGGGCCCGTCGGCGATCGCGTTCGTGCACGGTGACCCGGTCGCCGTCGCGAAGTCGCTGCGTGACTTCGCCAAGGCGAACCCCCTCCTCGTGGTCAAGGGCGGCTACTTCGATGGCAAGCCCCTGACCGCCGAAGAGGTAGGCAAGCTCGCCGACCTCGAGTCCCGCGAAGTGCTCCTGGCGAAGCTCGCCGGTGCCTTCAAGGCCTCGCTGTTCGGAGCCGCATATCTGTTCAACGCACCGCTCTCGAAGGCCGTTCGCACGGTCGACGCGCTGCGTGAGAAGCAGGAGTCCGCTGCGTAGGCGCGAGCCTCTCAAGCGGTGAGTTACCAGGAAATCTAAGGAGAAGAATCATGGCGAAGCTGTCCACTGAGGAGCTGCTCGAGCAGTTCAAGGGCCTGACCCTCATCGAGCTCTCGGAGTTCGTCAAGGCGTTCGAGGAGACCTTCGAGGTCACCGCGGCCGCCCCCGTCGCCGTTGCCGGCCCCGCCGCTGCCGGCGGTGGCGCTGCTGCTGAAGAGGTCGAGGAGAAGGACTCCTTCGACGTCGTCCTCGAGGCTGCCGGCGACAAGAAGATCCAGGTCATCAAGGTCGTCCGCGAGCTCACCTCGCTCGGCCTCGGCGAGGCGAAGGCCGTCGTCGACGGTGCTCCGAAGGCCGTCCTCGAGGGCGCCAACAAGGAGACCGCCGACAAGGCGAAGGAGGCCCTCGAGGCCGCCGGCGCCACCGTCACCCTCAAGTAGTCCGCGCCCGCGCGAGCGGGTTCGCAGCTTGAGGTGGCCTGCGTCACCTGAAACGCACGGATGCCCCGTGCCGACTCGTTCGGCACGGGGCATCCGTCGTCTGCGGGGTGCTCAGGGGTCGGGATGCCGCGGCATCCGTCACCGCGGCGGCGCCGTCGTGCTGCTGCGCACCACGAGCCGGGTCGCGAGCGGCCGGTCGGCCCATCCCTCGAGTTCGTCCGACGCGGACTCGCCGAGCGCGTGCATGACCTCCTCGACCGCGAGCCTGCCCTGGTCCTCGGGATACTGCTCGACCGTGGTGAGGCCGAACAGCTCGGCGTACTCGTGCCCGTCGAACCCGATCACCGACAGCGCCGACGGCACCGCGATGCCCAGGCGCTCCGCGGCGCGCATCACGCCGAACGCGATCTCGTCCGACGCGGCGAACACGGCCGTGGGCCGCGCCGTCGGGTGCCCGAGCAGCTGCAGGCCGGCGGTGTAGCCGCCGGGCAGCGTCATGTCGGCCTGGAGGTCTCCGCCGTCGACGCCGACCGGCTCGAGGCCCGCCGCGCGCATCGCGTCGTGGAACCCCTCGCTGCGGAGGTGCTGCACGCTCCGTGCGGCCGATCCCGGGGCCGCGCCCGCGAGGTGGGCGATCCGGGTGTGCCCGAGCTTGATCAGGTGCTCGGTCGCGAGCCGCGCGGCCGCCCGGTCGTCGATCGCGAGCCGCGGCGCGCCGGGCGCCGATCCGCCGAGCACGACGACGGGCTTGCCTCGGAGCTCGAGCAGGGCGACCTCGCGTTCCTCGAGGTCGACGCCGACCGCGATCACCGCATCGACGCGCTTGCGCGCCAGGAAGAAGTCGAACACCCGCTCGCGCTCCGGCCCGGAGAGGGCGAGGTTGTAGAGGGTCAGGTCGTAGCCGGCGGAGAGCAGCGCGCGCTCCGCGCCCTCGAGCACCTCGCCGAAGAACCACCGGTTGACGAAGGGGATCACGATGCCGACGTTCTTCGTGCGGCCGGTGACGAGGCTGGCGGCGTTCGGCGAGGCGATGTAGCCGATGCGCGCGGCCGCCTCCGTCACCCGGACGCGGGTCGCCTCGGAGACGTAGCCGCGGCCCGAGAGCGCCCGGGAGGCCGTCGACTTCGAGACTCCGGCGAGACGGGCCACGTCGGTGATCGCAGCCATGCTCGCTCCCTCCGTCGGGCTTGCGATCGGAGTGTACGCCGAATTCGGCCCAGATGTGGAACCGATCCCAGCGGGAGGAGTCGTCATCCGATTGTGACCCCGATTGCCCTTGCAGGCCTCTGGGTCCTCGCCTAGCGTGGTGACTGGAACCGGTTCCCGGTTCCGCCCTGCACCGACTCGCACCACTCGATGAGGAGATGAGAGATGAGTTCCATTCGGCACCGGCGCTGGATCCTCCCGATCGCAGCCGCCGCCAGCCTCGGCCTCACGCTGACCGCGTGTACGGGCGACATCGCCGCTGAGGACGCGGCCGACGTCGACTGCGGCGACTACGAGGAGTACGGCACCTTCGACGGCGAGGAGGTGAGCATCTACGGCACGATCGTCGAGGTCGAGGCGGAGCGGCTCGAGGCCTCCTGGGCCGACTTCGAGACCTGCACGGGCATCGACATCGTCTACCAGGGCACGCAGGAGTTCGAGACCCAGGTCCGCGTGCTCGTCGACGGCGACAACGCGCCCGACCTCGCGATCTTCCCGCAGCCCGGCCTGTTCGGCACGTTCGCGGCCGACCTCGTCGCGCCGCCGGCCGACGTCGAGGCCAACGTCGACGAGTTCTGGTCCGAGGACTGGAAGGGCTTCGGCACGGTCGACGGCACCTTCCTCGGAGCCCCGCTCATGGCGAGCGTCAAGGGCTTCGTCTGGTACTCGCCGTCGATGTTCGAGGAGAACGGCTGGGAGCAGCCGGAGACGCTCGACGACCTGATGGCCCTGACCGACGAGATCGCCTCGTCGGGCGCGGTCGACAAGCCGTGGTGCGCGGGCTTCAGCTCCGGTGAGGCCACGGGCTGGCCGGGCACCGACTGGGTCGAGGACATGGTCCTCCGCCTGCACGGTCCCGACGTCTACGACCAGTGGGTCAACCACGAGATCCCGTTCAACGACCCGCAGATCGTCGAGGCGTTCGACGCGGCGGGCGAGATCCTGAAGAACGAGGACTACGTCAACGGCGGGTACGGCGACGTCCGCTCGATCAACGACATCACGTTCAACGAGGGCGGCTGGACCATCCTCGACGGGCAGTGCGCGATGCACCACCAGGCGACGTTCTACGAGGGCCTCTGGCCCGAGGGCACGACGATCGCCGAGGACGGCGACATCTGGGCGTTCATCACCCCGGGTGCCGAGGCCGGCGCTTCGGACGTGACCGGCGGCGGCGAGATCGTCGGCGCGTTCACCGACAGCGAGGCCACGCAGGCCACGCAGACGTACCTGTCGACCCCGCTGTGGGCCAACAACCGCGTCTCCGAGGGCGGCGTCATCAGCGCCAACAGCGGCGTCGACCCCGAGAACCTGTCGAGCGACCTGCTCCGCGAGGCGTACGCCATCCTGCAGGACGAGAACACCACGTTCCGCTTCGACGGTTCCGACCTGATGCCGGGCGCCGTGGGCTCCGCCTCCTTCTGGGCGGGCATCGTCGACTGGATCAGCGGCACCGACACGCAGACCGTGGTCGACCAGATCGAGGCGAGCTGGCCGCAGTAGCCAGCGAACCCGATCGGGTCCTACCATCAACCAACGGGGGGTCGCGCGACCATCGCGCGGCCCCCTTTTCCTCAACGTGGAGGGAGTGCAATGACGACCACCGACCTCATCGGCAAGATCTTCGTGGTGATCCTGGGCATCGCCATCTTCGTCGCGATCATCGGGCTGATCCTCTTCTTCGTCGACCGGGCGCCCAAGCGCGGTCGCGACTACTGGCAGCTGGCGGGGTTCCTGCTCCCGACCGTGCTGCTGCTGGGCTTCGGCCTGATCTATCCCGCCATCCGCACGACGACCCTCGCCTTCGCGAACCGCGCCGGCGAGTTCGTCGGGCTCGACAACTTCGTCTGGGCCTTCACGCAGCCCGCGGGGCTCATCTCGATCCGGAACTCGATCATCTGGGTCATCCTCGTGCCGCTGCTGTCCACCGCGATCGGGCTCGCCTACGCGGTGTTCATCGACAAGGCGCGCGGTGAGCGCGTCTACAAGTCGCTCGTGTTCATGCCGATGGCGATCTCGTTCGTCGGCGCCGGCGTGATCTGGCGGTTCGTGTACGAGTACCGCGGTCCCGCCCAGGACCAGATCGGCCTCCTCAACGCGATCGTCACCGGTCTCGGCGGCGAGCCGGTGCGATGGCTGCAGGAACCGCCCATGAACACGTTCTTCCTGATCGTGGTCATGATCTGGGTGCAGACCGGGTTCGCGATGGTCGTGCTCTCCGCGGCGATCAAGGGCGTCCCGACCGAGCAGATCGAGGCGGCCGAGCTCGACGGCACCAACGCCTGGCAGCGCTTCACCAACGTCACGATCCCCTCGATCCGCGGTTCGCTGGTCGTCGTGGTCACGACGATCTCGATCGCCACCCTGAAGGTCTTCGACATCGTCCGCACGATGACGGCGGGCAACTTCGAGACGTCCGTCGTCGCCAACGAGATGTACACGCAGGCGTTCCGGGCCAACGAGGCCGGACGCGGTGCGGCACTGGCCGTCATCCTGTTCCTGATGGTGCTGCCGATCGTCATCTACAACGTCAACATCCTGAGGAAGCAGAGGGAGATCCGATGAGCAGCGTCGCACCCGCCGATCTCCCCGTCGCCGGCGGAAAGGGCGAGGGGGAACTCGAACTCGATGTGATGCGGGAGCCGAAGGCCGCTCGCGTCAAGCGCCGGTTGACCTCTCGCACCGCCACGGTCGTCGCGCTGATCATCGCCGTGCTCTGGACGATCCCGACGTTCGGGTTGTTCATCTCGTCGTTCCGGCCCGAGGAACTCATCAAGACCACCGGATGGTGGACCATCTTCGAGAACCCCGGGTTCACGCTCGCGAACTACCAGGAGGTCCTGTTCTCGGCGTCGGGTTCGGCGCCGCAGCTCGGGTCGTACTTCGTGAACTCGCTCGTCATCGCCATCCCGGCCACGATCTTCCCGCTCGTGATCGCGTCGATGGCGGCGTACGCGTTCGCGTGGATCAAGTTCAAGGGGTCGTCGGCGCTGTTCGTCCTGGTGTTCGCGCTCCAGATCGTGCCGCTGCAGATGGCGCTCATCCCGCTGCTGCAGATCTTCTCGGCGACGATCCTGCCCTGGCAGCGTCAGATCAACGAGGCCATCCCGATCCTGCCGAACGACAGCTTCCTGCCCGTGTGGCTCGCCCACACGATCTTCGCGCTGCCGCTGGCGATCTTCCTGCTGCACAACTTCATCTCGGAGATCCCGGGCGAGGTGATCGAAGCGGCCCGCGTGGACGGTGCGAGCCACTCGCAGATCTTCTTCCGGGTCGTGCTGCCGCTGGCCCTGCCGGCGATCGCGTCCTTCGCGATCTTCCAGTTCCTGTGGGTGTGGAACGACCTGCTGGTCGCCCTCGTCTTCACCGACGGCACCGCCGACACCGCACCGCTGACCCAGCGGTTGGCGGAGCTCGTCGGCAGTCGCGGGCAGGAATGGCAGCGACTGACCGCAGCGGCGTTCGTGTCGCTGGTCGTCCCACTGATCGTGTTCTTCAGCCTGCAGCGCTACTTCGTGCGCGGCCTGCTGGCGGGCTCGACGAAGGGCTGACGGGCGGGCGGATGCCGCGGCATCCGCTCGAACGCCACGAGGGGGCGGATGCCGCGGCATCCGCCCCCTCGCTCGCATCGCGCACGGAAGCGCGAACCCGGCGGGCCGTGGCAACCCGTGGCCATGTCGGGGCGCAGCGGGGAGAATCGGGACCATGGCGACCTCCCCGCTCATCCTCGGTCCGATGCTCCGGCACGTCGACGACGGCGAGGCGGCCGTCTGGGTGGAGACCCGCGACGCCGGGGAGGTGAGCGTCCACCTCGACGGACGCTCGTGGGGGTCGCGCACCTTCGCGGTGCACGGGCACCACTACGCGCTCGTCGAGGTGGACGGGCTCGCGCCGGGCACGACCTCGGCCTACGAGGTGCGGGTCGACGGCGAGACCGCATGGCCCGAACCGGAGTCGGACCGACCCGCGCCGGTGATCGCCACGCGCGAGCCCGGCCGTCCGCTGCGGATGGCCTTCGGCTCCTGCCGGACGAGCGTGCCCCACGACGCCCACGGCAACCGGACGCACGGCGTCGACGCGCTCCGGGCGTTCGCGTTGTCGGTGGCCGACGGCGGGCAGCCGCGGCCCGACCTGGTGCTCTTCCTCGGCGACCAGGTCTACGCCGACTCGACGTCGAAGGAGATGCAGGAGTTCATCGAGTCGCGGCGCAGCCTGAAGGAGCCGCCGGGCAAGGAGCTGAAGGACTACGAGGAGTACGCCCACCTGTACCGCCTGGCGTGGTCCGACCCGGCGAACCGGTGGCTGCTGTCGACCGTGCCGAGCGCGATGATCTTCGACGACCACGACGTGCGCGACGACTGGAACGCCTCGTTCGACTGGAAGCGCAAGATGGAGGCCACCTCGTGGTGGCACGAGCGGATCGTGTCGGGGCTCGGCTCGTACTGGGTATACCAGCACCTCGGCAACCTGTCGAGGGAGGAGCGCGCCGACGACGCGCTGTGGCAGCGGGTGATCGCGCACGACGGTGCGGACGAACTCGACCTGACCGAGGCGGTCGACGAGTTCGCCGCTCGGGTCGACGCCGATCCGACGACGTACCGGTTCAGCTTCCGCCGCGACTTCGACGACGTGCGGCTCGTGGTGATCGACTCGCGCGCCGCCCGTGACCTCAGGCCCGAGGCCCGCGGCCTCGTCGACCCGCCCGAGCTGGACTGGGTCGACGAGCAGTTGCGGGGCGGGTCGCGCCACGTGCTGGTGGCGACGTCGCTGCCCTACCTGCTGCCCATGGGCCTCCATCACGTCGAGGCCTGGGACGAGGCGGTCTCGCAGGGTGCGTGGGGGCGGGCGGCGGCCTGGGTGGGGGAGCGCCTCAGGCAGGCGGTCGACCTCGAGCACTGGGCGGCGTGGCAGAACAGCTTCCAGGCGGTCGCGCGGATGATCACCGAGCTCGCCGACGGCCGGAGGGGGCCGGCGCCGCAGGCGATCACCTTCCTGTCGGGCGACGTGCACTACTCCTACCTCGCCGAGGTGGAACGCGACCACGGCTCGCGCATCGTCCAGGCGGTGTGCTCGCCGGTGCGGAACCCGTTGCCCCGGGTGCTGCGGTGGTTCGCGGTCGTGATGTCGTACGGCGTCGCCTCCCCGTTCGGCGCGCTCGCCGCGCGTTCGGCGAAGGTGCCCGATCCGCCGTTCCGCTGGCGGACGGTCGAGGGCCCGTGGTTCGACAACAACCTCGCGCTGCTGCGCGACGAGCCCGACGGACTCGAGCTGACCTGGCACACCGGGGTGGTCGAGCACGGCCGCGAGCGATCTCCTCGACTGGAGCCGGTCGCCGCGGTGCTGGTGCCGTCCGATCCCGCGGCTCGGGTGCGTCGTCCCGACTGAGACGCGGCGTCCCGGCGATCGCCGGGCGCGACGACGGTGGCGGGCGCCGAAGGGCGCCCGCCACCGGTTTCATCGGGTCACTCGGTGCGAGCGCCCACGCGGATGCGTCGGGCGATCAGCGCCGAGCCGCCGAGACCGAGCAGCGCGATCGCCGCGGCGAGCATGCCGCCGGTGCCATCCGTGCCGGTCTTGGCGAGGGCCGCCGGCTCAGCCGGCTTCTGCGGGACGTGCGGCTTGGCCGGGCACGGCTTCAGCGTGAAGTCCACGTGGGCCGAGACCTCGAACCAGTCGACCTCGCCGTACTCGGACGCTCCGCCGGGCGGCATCCACGGCGCGTAGACCCAGGCCGTGTAGTCCATCCCGGGCGCGAGCGGCGAGACGTGGACCTCGGCCATGTGGGTCGAGTCGCCGACGACCTCCTTCACCTCGCCGTGCACGTCGCCGTGCTCGTCGATGATCCACACCTCGTAGGTGAGGCCGTCGACCAGGTCGGTGAGCTTCACGACGGCGCTGCCGTCCTCACCGTAGGCGGGGCACTCGTGCACCGTCACGGTGATCCCGGGCGGGCAGGGCTCGATGAAGAACGTCGCCGTCTTCGAGATCGAGGACTCCAGGAAGTAGTACGTGATGGTGAACTCGTAGTTGCCGGGCGGCAGGTCGCCGAAGGGCACGTCGAGCGATTCGGATCCGGGCACGAGCGTGTCCTCGACGTAGTAGTCGTCACCCGCGAGCACCCAGTCGAACTCCTCGCCGACGAGGAGGCCGCTGAGGCTCACCACCGCGGTGCCGTCATCGCCCAGGCTGCAGCCGGTCGCCATCGCATGGACGGCGAGCTCGGGGCATTCCTCCACGCTGAACATCTGCGTGTCGACGGTCTCCCAGACGCCCGTCGTGATCGATTGCTCGAACACGACGGTGTAGTCGCCGCCGGGGATGTCGAGCCACGACTTCGAGGTGTCACCGCTCGTTCCGGCCGGGACGTTCCACACGTCCACAACGCCGTCCTGGTTGCTCACCGTGACGCGGTAGTCGAGGTTGTCCTGCAACCCGAAGAGGTTCACGTAGAGGAACGGCGGGTAGTAGCCGTCGCAGGTGTCCCAGACCAGCTCCATCTCCGGCGGAGGCGGCGGCTCGGGCATCATGCAGTCGTTCTCGTAGATCGCCTGTCCGTCGGCATCCCAGTTCAGGCCCGGGAAGAACGCGGGCTCCTCGCCGCCGTCGTCGTAGTAGAACGGCGGGATGATGTCGCCCCAGTTCACGTTCTTGGGGATCTCCGGGTAGAACACCGGGCCCGTGTGACCGGAGTGCCCGGACACGTCGCCATCCGCGTCGGGCTCGTTGATCACGTACGGGTTCGAGTACGAATCGGTCGCGTGGCAGATCTCGACCTTGTCCACGACCTCCTCGCCGGGCGGCACGAGCAGCGCGGCGACGAGCGGTTCAGCGGACTTCTCCTCCGCCACGGGCTCCTCGGCGGGCGGCTCCTCGGCGGGCGGCACTTCGGCCGGGACCTCTTCGGCAGCCGGCTCGGGCGCGGGCTCGGGTGCGGGCTCCGGCGCGGGTGCCGGTTCGGGCGCGGGCTCCGGCGCGGGTGCCGGTTCGGGCGCGGGCTCCGGCTCCGGAGCCGGCTCCGGTTCGGGCGCGGCCTCGACGGGCTCGGTGGTCGTCGGCTCGACCACCGGCTCCGAGACCGGCAGTTCCTCTGCGGCGGCCGGTCCGGCCACGGCGGTGACGCCGCCGAGGGCGAGCGCGGCGATGGCCGCCGCCGCCAGCGTGCTGCGCCAGCTGCGCTTGCGCAGGCCGTCGGGCTCGAGGCTCGAGGCGCCGCCTCGGCCGATGCGGCGCGGCGCGCCGCGGGTTCTCGCGTTCACAGGTCCCCCTTGTCGATGCGATGGCGCACGCCCGCAGGCGGCACCGTGCGGATTCGGGCTCCCGCACACTGCGATGCAAGCACCGGCAGAGGGGTGAGGAGGAAGGTCAGTCGCGGGTGAGGCGATGGTGAGGCGAGGGTGAAATCGACCGGTGACGACGGAATCCGCCCCCGTCCGGGGGTGGGCGGCGGCTCAGTCGATGAGGCCGAGCGTCCGTGCCCGCTGCACGGCTCCCTCGCGGGTGCCCACTCCGAGCTTGCGGTAGATGCTGCGCACCTGCGTCTTCACCGTGTTCGGCGAGACCGAGAGCGCGAACGAGATGCGCGCCTGGGTCTCCGCGTCGACGAGGTGCTCGAGGACGAGCCGTTCGCGCGGCGTCAGCGTGTCCGGCGCTTCGCCCTCGTCGGGCGGGTACCGCTCGGCGATCAGCCCCACGAGCCGGCCGACGGGGTCTGCGGCATCACTCGTCGCCGCACGCTCGACGAGCGCTGCGAGCCGCAGGCGGGGGACGACGGCGAACGCGCGGATCGCGCTGGTGGGCGCTGCGAGGCTCAGCGCCTGCGCGAACAGGGCGTCCGCGGTGCTGGCGTCGCCGAGTGCGTCGTGGGCGGCGGAGGACACGAGGATGGCGAGCATCGCGGTGCGCGGCGAGTGGGTGTCGCCCATGGCGAGGCAGCGGTCGGTGAGGCGGATGGCGCGGCCGGGATCGCCCGCGTCCAGCGCGAGCCGCGCGAGCCAGGTGTCGGGGCACTGGGAGTGCGAGGCGTCCGGCATGACCTGCCGGAGCGCCGCCCGGGCGGCGACCGCCTCGCGACGGGCGACGAGGAACGCGACGCGGCGGTCGTCGTGCAGCATCAGGGGCAGGTTCGGCGAGCTCCATTCGCGAACGTCGAGGTGCAGTTCCTGGAGCACCTCGACGACCCGGTCGCTCGCGTCGTCCTGCAGCGCAGCGAGCGCGGCACGTGCGAGCGGTTCGTACTCGGTGCCCGCGACGTCGGCGATGAGCGCGTCGAGTTGCGCGTCGAGGCCGTCGAGGCGTCCGCGTTCGATGTCGGCCGCGATCACGGCCAGCCTGAAGGGCGCGGTCGAGAGGCGGAACGTCGCCGCGATGCTCGCAGCCGGGCCCCGGCCGAGCTCGAGATGCGCCTCGGCGCTGCGAAGGCTCCCGACGCGGAGGTCGATGAGGGCGATGCAGCCGCAGGCCTCGACGCGGGCGTGGAGCGGGGTGCGCGCGTCGGCGACGTGCAGGGAGCGCATGAGCGCATGCCGGGCCTCGGCGAGTCGCCCCTGCAGCATGGCGCAGATGCCGTCGTGTCGCATGACGTGGGCGCGCAGCTCGATGCGTTCCGAGAAGTCCGCCTCCGCCGCCCCCGCGATCTCGAGCGCTTCGGCCAGGAGCTGCCGCGCCTCGTCGAGGCGGCCGAGTTCCCGAAGGGTGAGCGAGCGGATGCTGCGAGCGAGCACGTGGAGCGGCGTGGCCGTCGGCGTCTCCGCGAGGTGGTCGTCGGCGGCGTCGAGGTACGGTTCGGCGGCGTAGGGGTTGGTGGCGCCGGGGCGTCGGTACGAGGCCGCGAGCGCGAGCAATGCGGCCGGGTCGTCGGTCCGGGTGCCCTCGGGCATGGCCTCGACCCGCGCCAGCAGGTCGTCGGGCGCGCCATGGATGAGATCGCGCCATCCGATGGCGTGCGAGACTCGTGCCGTCATCCCGCCCCCTCACGGTGCGACGTCGCTCTCCGGGGGAGTCTACGTGCAGGCGGCCGGTGAGGTCGAGGGGGCGGCCCCGAACCGGGTGCCGGGCTCCGCGCGCCGCCGGCTCGAGCACGCCCTCGGCGAACACCGCGCCGCCGGGGCGCCGGACCGGCGCCGGCGACGGCGGGGCGACCTAGGGTGAATGCATGAGCATGCACGGCGGCGGGGGTGCGGCCCCCGGCGGTCGGCCGGGGCGCGGGCCGGGCCCACGGGGCCGCATCTCGAGCGCCGACGAGCAGGCCCAGCGCGCCGAGAACGCGGCCGCTCCGAAGATCCCGCACCTGTTCCGGCGCATCGTCGCACTGTTCGCCCCGCATCGCGCGGCCCTCGCCGTGACCGTGGTGCTCGTCCTGACGGGCGCGGCCCTCAGCGTCATCCCGCCGCTGCTGACGCAGCGGGCGTTCGACGACGCGCTCTTCCCGTCGGACGGCGCGGGCGGCGTCGCGTCACCGAACCTCGAGGCGCTCGCGTGGATCGTCGGCGCGATGATCGCGGTGTTCCTGGTCTCGGCGCTCCTCGGCGTGTGGCAGACCTTCCTCACCGCCACGATCGGCAACAAGGTCATGGGGGCCCTGCGGGTGCGCCTGTTCAGCCACCTGCAGTCGATGGAGCTCAGCTTCTTCACGCGCACGAAGACCGGCGTCATCCAGTCGCGCCTGCAGAACGACGTCGGCGGCGTGGCATCCGTGCTCACCAACACGGTGTCGAGCGTGCTCGGCAACACCGTCACGGTGATCTCGGCGTTCGTGGCGATGCTGCTGCTGAACTGGCAGCTCACGCTCATCGCCTTGGTGCTGATGCCGTTCATGGTGATCGCGCAGCGGCGCGTCGGCCAGGTCCGCGCGCGCATCGCCGCCAGGACCCAGGAGTCGCTGTCGGAGATGACCGCGATCACCCAGGAGACGCTGTCGGTCAGCGGCATCCTGCTCTCCAAGGGGTTCACCAGGCAGCGCAGCGAGATCGACCGCTACGCCGACGAGAACCGCAACCAGATCGAGCTGCAGGTGCGGCAGCAGATGTCGGGCCAGTGGTTCTTCGCGATGGTCTCGATCTTCATGTCGTCGATCCCGGCGATCGTGTACCTCGTCTCCGGGTGGTTGATCACGGGCGGCGCCGACATCACGGCGGGCACGATCGTGGCGTTCACGACGGTGCAGGCGCGGCTGCTCTTCCCGCTGATGGGCCTCATGCGCGTCGCGCTCGACCTGCAGACCTCGAGCGCCCTGTTCGCGCGCATCTTCGAGTACCTCGACCTGAAGCCGGCGATCGTCGACCGGCCCGACGCCCGCGAGGTGCCGACGGGCACGGATGCCGCGGGCCGGCCGCTCCTCGGCCGCATCGAGTTCGACCACGTGTCGTTCCGGTACCCCGACGCCGACGGCGACCAGCGGCCCACGCTCGACGACGTGTCGTTCGAGATCGAGCCCGGGCAGTTCGCGGCATTCGTGGGGCCGAGCGGTGCGGGCAAGACGACGGTCTCGTACCTCGTTCCCCGGCTCTACGAGGCGTCCAGCGGCGCGGTCCGGTTCGCAGGGGTCGACGTGCGCGACCTCTCCCAGGAGTCGCTGATGTCGCACATCGGCATCGTCAGCCAGGAGACCTACCTCTTCCACGCCTCGATCGGCGAGAACCTGCGCTACGCGAAGCCGGATGCGACCGACGCCGAGCTCGAGGTCGCGGCGCGCGCCGCGAACATCCACGAGACGATCGCGTCGTTCCCCGACGGCTACGACACGGTCGTGGGGGAACGGGGCTACCGGCTCTCGGGCGGCGAGAAGCAGCGCATCGCGATCGCCCGCGTGCTCCTGAAGGATCCGGCGGTGCTCGTGCTCGACGAGGCCACGAGCGCGCTCGACACCATCAGCGAGCGCGTGGTGCAGCAGGCGCTCGACGACGCCTCGCGGGGGCGCACGACGATCGCGATCGCGCACCGCCTGTCGACGGTCGTCTCGGCCGATGTCATCTTCGTGATCGTCGCGGGCCGCATCGCCGAGCGCGGCACGCACGCCGAGCTGATCGGCGCCGGGGGCGTGTACGCGTCGCTGTACCGCCAGCAGGCCGAGCAGCCCGAGGTCGCGGCGCCCTAGGCGTTCGACCGCTCGCGGCCGGTGGCGTCGAGCATGTCGAGCAGTTCGCCGATCCGATGGTCGGACTCGAGCGGATGCCGGAGCGGCAGCTCGGCGACGGTCTCGTACCGGTTGCGGCGGCCGTCCTTCTCGCGGTGCACGTACCCGGCCTCGACGAGGTCGGCGATGATGCCCTGGGCGGTGCGCTCGGTGATGCCCACGGCGTCGGCGATCTCGCGGACGCGGATGTCGGGGTCGCGGGCGAGGCAGATGAGCACGTGCGCGTGATTGGTGAGGAACGTCCACGTGCTCATGGGCTCATCGTACCCGGTTGGAGATCGTACGAATGAAAATGCCGGAATCATTTGACAGAGGAAGCACAACACCGGTAATTTACCTCGCATGTCGAGTCTCGTCCTCACCGCCCTCGTGCTGCAGGGGATCACGGCGCTCGCCGCCACCGCATCCGTCCGCCGCCCGACCCGGGCCGCCGCCGTCGCGATCCGAGGCGGCGCGGTCGCGCTCGCCGTCGCGCTGGCCGGGATCGTCCAGGCCGTCCTCGCCGACGGCGACCGCATCGGGGCCCTGCTCGTCGCCTTCGTCCTCGCGGTCACGCTGCTCGTCGAGGCGTTCGCCCGCGGCAACCTCCGCGGCGACCCCGCGGCGGGGCGGTTCGCCGCACTCGCCGCGTGGCTGGCGCTCGCGGGCGGCGCCGCGGCATCCGCGCTCGACCTCGCCCTGATCGCCATCGCCTGGAGCGCCGGGACCGCGCTCGTGATCGCCCTCGTCGGCCACGCCGGGTCGTGGGGGCAGGCGCGCATCGCCCGCCGCCGCGCCGCCGCCGCGCTCCTCGCCGGCGACCTCGGCGTGTGGCTCGCCGTCGGGGTCGTCGCCGTCGACCGCGGCGACCTCTCGCTCGGCGCGCTCGCCGAGGTCTCGCCCGTCGCGGCCGCCGTCGCCGGCGCGGGCGCCGCCGTCGCGGCGATCTCGCGGGCCGCCGCCGTGCCGTTCCACGGCTGGCTGCCCGCCTCGCTCGCCGCCCCCACCCCGGTGTCGGCGCTGCTGCACGCCGGGTTCGTGAACGCCGGCGCGATCCTCCTCCTCCGCACGGCCGAGTTGCCGAGTCCGGTCGCCGGGATCGTCGCGGGTGCCGCGGGTGCGGTCACCGTCGTCGTGGCGGGCGCCGCGATGCTCACCCGGCCCGACGTGAAGGGTCGGCTCGTCCACTCCACCGCGGCCCAGATGGGCTTCATGCTGCTCGCCTGCGCGGTCGGCGCCTGGGCGCTGGCCCTGTTCCACGTCATGGCGCACGGGCTGTTCAAGGCCGCGTCCTTCCTGGGCGCCGGCACCCTCGTGCCCAAGTCCGGCGCGGATGCCGCGGCCGAGCCCGGGCCCGCCGCGGAGGGTGTCCGGCCCCGCGTGCTCCGGGGCGCGGCGATCGCGGCGGCCGCAGCCGCGCCGGTCGTCGTCGCACTGCAGCTCGGCAGCGCCGCATCGGCCTCGGCGGCGCTCCTGCTCTTCACGGTGCTGGCCGTGGCCGTGGCCGCGGGCGGCGCCCTGCGCGGGGCCGCCGCCCGTGCCGGCGGGTGGCCGCTCGTCGCCGCGGCCGCCGGCGCCGGGGTCGCGTACGTGCTGGCGACGAAGGCGTTCGACGGGTGGCTCGCCCTCGACGCTCCCGACGGCGCGCTGCCCTGGGTCGTCGTGGTCGCCGTCGCCGCGGCGCTGGGGCTCGTGGCCATCGCGGTCAGCGGCCGCGGGCCCGCCGCACGCGCCGCGTACGCCCTGGCGCTGGGCTGGGCGCGCCCGCCGCTGCCGCCCGCCACCGCCGCGCCGACCCGCCGACTCGTCCGATCCGCCGTCCCCTCGGAGTACGGGAGCCGTCCATGAGCGCATCAGAGCACCGCACCGGCCCGAGCCTGCCGCCCGCGAGCGACGGGTCGACCGGACCGAGCCCCGAGACGCGTCGCGCCGTCATCCGCGGCATGATCGCTGCGGCAGACCGGGTCGTGGCCCCGCACCGTCCGCTCACCGCGTTCATCGCGCGGAACCCGCTCGCCGGGTACGAACGGTGGGGCTTCGCCGACGCCGCTGCCCGCGCGGCCGAAGAGCACGGCACTCGGCTCACGCTCGACGAGCCGGCGTTCCGGCTCCGTCACCGCGCCGGCGCGATCACCGACGACGACCTGCGGGCCGCGCTCGAGCGTCACGTCGTCGAGGCCCGCGACCGTACGCGCCGCTCGCCGAGCCCCGGACGGCACGGCCTCTCGGTCGCCGACATCCTGCTCGCCGACCTCTCCGCGTCCCCGCCCGCGGAGGCGCCCGCTCGCACCCTGCGGACCCCGTCGGAGCACCTCGACCCGCGGATCGCGGCGCGGATCGACGACCTCGCCATCCGGTGGGTTACCGCCCACCTCGGCATCGCCCACGCCGCCTGGGCCCCCGCCCGGGACGAGGCGTTCTGGCCCCGGTGGCGGCGGCTCGCCGCGCACGATCCGACGGTGCCGCGCCGGGTGCGCCGCGGCATCCGCGCGCTGGGCGAGCACGCGGAGGACGCGGTGGCCGACGCGCTCGCGCACTGGCGCCTGCTCGGCGACGACGCGGAACGATTCCTGCGCGCGCAACTGGTCGCGCTGCCCGGTCTCGCCGGACACGTGGCCGACGCGGCGGGATCGGGGCGCGGCATCGACGTCGTCGACCTCGTCGCGCTCCGCGCGACCTACGAGCGCCTGCTCGTCGGGCATCCGCCCTCGCCCCGGGCCGGCGACCTCGCACCCCGCGCGGACCGGCCCGAGGACGCGCCCGCGCGCCCCGAGGACGCCCGCGTCGACGCCGTGCTCGGACACCTCGGGCTCGAGCGCGACGATGCGGCGTCCCGCGCCACGATCGGACGCGTGCTCGGCCTGGTCGGACCGCAGGAACGGACCGGCATCTGGCAGGAGGCGCTCGACCTCAGCGCGGCGCGGACCCTGGCGCCGCCGCGCTCCCGCGCCGGCCGCTCGACGGGCGCCGAGGCCGGAGCCGAGCCCGCCGGTGATCGACCGTTCGCGCAGGCCGTGTTCTGCATCGACCCGCGCTCCGAGGGGTTGCGACGTGCGGTCGAGGTCGAGGCCGGCGGGCACGGCCTCGACGTCGAGACGCTCGGCTTCGCGGGCTTCTTCGCCGTGGCGATGCGCTGGCACGACCTCGAGGGCGACCCGCCCACGGCGGCCTGCCCGGTCCTGCTCGAGCCGCGCACGCACGTCAGCGAGCTGGCGGCCGACGCGGACCGCGCCGCGCGGTACCGCGATCGCGTGCACAAGCGCACCGCCGCCCGCGAGGTCGTCGCCCGCACCAAGGCGTCCACCGTCGCCCCGTTCGCGCTCGCCGAGACCGCAGGCTGGCCGATGGGGGTCGCCGCCGCACTGCGGACCGCGAGGCCGCGAGCCTGGGCGCGGATCGTCGACGCGTGGAACGGGCGCTCGCTTCGACCCGCCACGCGCGCCGACGCCGACGCCGTGTACCCGCTCGACGAGCGCGTCGCGTACGCCGAGACGGCCCTGCGGATGATGGGGCTCGTCGACGGGTTCGCCCGCCTCGTGCTCCTCGCCGGCCACGGCGCCGACACCGCGAACAACCCGTTCGCCTCCGCGCTGCACTGCGGCGCGTGCGGCGGGCACCGCGGCGGACCCAACGCGCGGGCGGCGGCGGCGATGCTGAACGACCCCGGCACCCGGTCCGGGCTGGCCGCGAGCGGCATCCGGATCCCCGAGGACACCGTCTTCGTGGCGGTCGAGCACGACACGGTGACCGACCGCGTGGAGGTGTGCGAGCCCTGGGCGATCCCGGCGTCGCACCTCGCCGACCTCTCCCGCGTCGAGGCGGTGCTGGCGGCGGCGCGGGCGGCGAGCGTGCGCGAACGACTCGCAACGCTCCCCGGTGCGCCGAAGGCGGAGTCGGCGACGGCGCAGGTCGACGACGCCGACCGCCGCGCCGCCGACTGGTCCGAGGCGTATCCCGAGTGGGGGCTCGCGGGCAACGCGGCGCTCATCGTCGCCCCTCGGCGCGCGACGCGCGGACTCGACCTCGGCCGTCGCGCGTTCCTGCACAGCTACGAGGCCGCGGCGGATCCCGACGGCTCCGCGCTCGAGACGATCCTCACCGCGCCCATGATCGTCGCGCAGTGGATCAACGCCCAGTACCTGGCCTCGACCGTCGATCCCGACCGGTGGGGCGCCGGTCCGAAGCCGCTCGCCAACGTCGTCGGCGACGTGGCCGTGCAGGCCGGCTACGGGGGCGACCTCCGGACCGGGCTGCCGTGGCAGTCCGTCGGCGTCGGCCGCGACCCCGTGCACGACCCCGTGCGGCTGCAGGTGTTCGTGCAGGCGCCGGTGGCCCGCGTGTGCGCGATCCTCGACCGCTCGGGCCTGGTCCGCGGCCTGCTCGACGGCGGCTGGATCGCCCTGCGGGTGCGTGCGCGGGAGAGCGACCCCTGGCTGCGCTACGGACCCTTCGGCTGGACCCGCGACGGCCTCGGCGAGCCCGTCGCCGCGGCCGCTGAGCCGGCCGACGCCGACGCCGCGCGCGCCGACCGAACCCCGTCCCGCCGTCCCGTCAACGTGGAGGAGCACCCATGACCATCGAGGGCCTCACGCCCATGACCAAGATCGAGCTCGTCATCCCGAGCGCCGAGGTCGACGCCGTCACCGCGCTCATGCGCTCGGTGGGGGCGACCGGCTACACCGCGCTCGGCGGCGTCTCCGGCGTCGGGCACCACGGCGCGCACGGCGGTCGCATGCTGTTCAACGATCGCGATGCGCTGACCCTGCTCATCACCGTCGTGCCGCCCGAACGCGCCGAGACGCTCGTCGCCGGACTCCGGCCGGTGCTCGCCGGCGGGTCCGGGGTCATGTTCGTCACCGACGCGGCGGTGAGCCGCCCCGACTACTTCCGGTGACGCGACCGGGGGAGGTCCGCGCGTTCAGGACCGCTCGTCGAGCATGTCCTGCATGAGCCGGATCTCGGCCTCCTGGCTGCGCACGATCGACTCCGCGAGCGAGACGACGACCGGGTAGGCGGACCTCGCGAGGACCGCCTCGGCCATCTCGACCGCGCCGCGGTGGTGCTCGATCATGAGCTCGAGGAACTCCCGCTCGGCCTCGACGCCCTCGAGGGTGCGGAGCTCGGCGATCTGCTCCGACGTGGCGAGGCCCGGCATGGGCTCGCCGGGCTCGTGCGCGGCCTCGCCCGACCCGTGGCCGTCGTGCGCGCCGCCGTCGGCCGGACGCGTCATCCACGTCATCGACGGCTCCGGCCCGGCCTGGGGCAGGCCCCACTCGGCCAGCCAGCCGTACATCTGCCCGGACTGCTGGGCCTGCGCGGTCGCGATGTCGTAGGCGAGCAGGCGCACCGCCTCGTCGTCGGTGCCGTCGCGGATGATCATGGCGAGTTCGACGCCCTGCTGGTGGTGCACCTGCATGTCGCGGGCGAACCCGGCCTCGGCGCTCGCGTTCGCGGGCGGCTGGTCGCCGAGGGTCGAGAGGCGCCCGACGGAGAACGCGATGACGGCGACGACGGCGAGCACCGCGGCGGCCGCGACCACGATCACCCAGCGGCCGGTGCGCCGTGCTCCGCGGTCGGTGCCGGCGACCTCGTCGTCGCTCGTCCCCGTCCCGGTCACGAGACCTTGCCCGGACCGTCGATCGCGCCGGTGCACAGCGCACCGGGCTCGGGCACGTCCTGGCTCTGCCAGTACTCCTCGAGGTACTCGGCGATCCGCGGGTCGTCGGCTTCGTCGACCTGGAGCTGGCTGTTCCATCCGCTGAGGACGATGGGGGAGGGCAGGCCCTCGAAGGGCGACAGGATGATGTACGTGGAGGGCAGCTTCCCCTTGAGCGTCTCGAGCTCGTCGTCGGAGAGCGCCTCGGCGTCGTAGGTCACCCAGATGGCGCCGTGCTCGAGCGAGTGCACCGCGTTCTCGTTCGGCACGGGCTCCTCGTAGACGCCGCAGTTGAGCCACGCGGGATTGTGGGGTCCGCCGGCCGGCGGGGTCTGCTCGTAGTCGACGGTCTCCTCGACGTGGTCGGACACGTTCTCGAACGTCTCGACGCCCTCGACTTCGGTGCCGTCGCCGCCGGCCGTGTAGTTCGGGCGCTGCGGGGCGAGCAGCACCGACGAGACGACGAGCGCGATGATCGCGACGCCCGCGCCGACCGACGCCCAGATCGCGATGCGGCGGTTGCGCTTCATCCGCGCCTCGCGCTTCTTGAACTCCTCGAGCTTCCGTTCGCGCTCGGCGGCGCGCTGCTGCTTGACGGTGAGCTTCTTTCCGGGCGGGGGCGTGGTCACGTGGGGCCTTTCCTGAACGGCGGACCCTGCCATCCAAACGCACGCGACTGGGAGAACACCAGTGGGCGGGGCGCGGATGACGCGACCGGACCGGCACGCGGCATCCGTCACCCGCTAGGCTGGCCGCGTGAGCTTCTCGCCCCGGTGTTGCTGTCGTCGCTAGGCAGGCGACCCCCTTCCTCGCGTCGCGCGCCCTGTCGGCGCCGCTCGACGCATCTCGACACCAAGGAACGAACCCGCGATGAAGTACGCAGAGCACATCACCGACCTCGTCGGCAACACCCCGCTCGTCAGGCTCAACCACGTGACCGACGGCGTGACCCCCGCCACGGTGCTCGTCAAGCTCGAGTACCTGAACCCTGGCGGCTCCTCGAAGGACCGCATCGCGCGGAACATCATCGACGCGGCCGAGCGCGAGGGGAAGCTGAAGCCCGGCGGCACGATCGTCGAGCCGACCTCGGGCAACACCGGCGTCGGGCTGGCGCTGTTCGCGCAGGAGCGCGGCTACCGCTGCGTGTTCGTCTGCCCCGACAAGGTCTCCGAGGACAAGCGCAACGTGCTGAAGGCGTACGGCGCGGAGGTCGTCGTGACGCCGACCGCCGTCGCGCCCGACAGCCCCGAGTCGTACTACGGGGTCTCCGACCGGCTCGCACGCGAGATCCCCGGGGCGTTCAAGCCCGACCAGTACTCCAACCCGAACGGGCCCCGCTCGCACTACGAGACCACCGGCCCCGAGATCTGGCGCGACACCGATGGGAAGATCACCCACTTCGTCGCGGGCGTCGGCACGGGCGGCACGATCACCGGCACCGGGCGGTACCTGCGGGAGGTGTCCGGCGACCGCGTGCGCATCATCGGCGCCGACCCGGAGGGCTCGGTGTACTCGGGCGGCACCGGCCGGCCGTACTTCGTCGAGGGCGTGGGCGAGGACTTCTGGCCGACGGCCTACGACCCGAGCGTGCCGCACGAGGTCATCGCGGCGTCCGACGCGGAGTCGTTCGAGATGACTCGGCGACTCGCCCGCGAGGAGGGCCTCCTCGTCGGCGGCTCGAGCGGCATGGCCGTGGTCGCGGCGCTGAAGGCCGCTGCGCGCCCGGAGGTCACCGCCGACGACGTGTTCGTGGTGCTGCTGCCGGACTCGGGCCGCGGCTACCTCGGCAAGATCTTCAACGACAAGTGGATGCGCGCGTACGGCTTCGGCAACGCGCCCGCCGGGCACACGGTCCGCGACATCCTCGCCGCCAAGGCCGACCGCACGGCGCCGCTCGTCTACGTGCACCCGCACGACTCGGTGCGCGAGGCGATCGACCGGATGACGGAGGCCGGGGTGTCGCAGCTCGTGGTCCTGTCGGCGGAGCCGCCGGTCGTGCTCGGCGAGGTCGTCGGGGCGCTGCACGAGGAGGAGCTGCTCGAGCAGGTCTTCTCCGGGCGGGCGAAGCTCACCGACGAGGTCTCGGCCGTCGTCGGCGAAGCGCTGCCGCTCATCGGCGTCAACGAGCGCGTCGCCACGGCGCGCCAGGCGTTCGGCGAGGCGCCGGCCATGCTCGTCACCGACGGCGGCAAGGCCCTCGGCGTGGTCTCGCGCACCGATCTCCTCTCGTACCTCTCCTCCTGACCCGTTTCTCAGGAGGTTCGGCGGAGCGCCGACGGCGTTCCGCCGAGAATCAAGGCCCAAGACTTCATTCCCAGACGAAAGGCGCAGACCGATCATGAACGCTCCTGAGAACGGAACTGCACGCTTCGACACCCGCGCGATCCACGCCGGGCAGGAGTTCGACCCGACCACCGGCGCGGTGATCCCGCCGATCCACGTCACCTCGACCTACGCGCAGGACGGCATCGGCGGCCTGCGCGGCGGGTACGAGTACTCGCGGGGCGGCAACCCGACCCGCGCGGCGCTCGAGACCCAGCTCGCCGCGCTCGAGGGCGGCATCCGCGGCCTGTCGTTCGCGTCGGGCCTCGCCGCGGAGGACGCGCTGCTGCGCACCGTGCTGACGCCGGGCGACCACGTCGTCATCGGCAACGACGTCTACGGCGGCACGCACCGGCTGATCCGCCGCATCTTCGGCGACTGGGGGGTGCGCCACTCGACGGTCGACACGAGCGACCTCGACGCGGTGCGCGACGCGATCGAGCTCGGCACGACCAAGGTGCTGTGGGTCGAGACCCCGTCGAACCCGCTGATGAAGATCTCGGATGTCGCGGCGCTCGCCGAGCTCGGCGACGAGGCCGGGGTGCTCGTCGTGGTCGACAACACCTTCGCGAGCCCCGCGCTGCAGCAGCCGCTGGCGCTGGGCGCGGGCGTGGTCATCCACTCGACGACCAAGTACCTCGGCGGCCACTCCGACGTGGTGGGCGGCGGGCTGGTGTTCGCCGCCGGGCAGGAGGAGCTCGCCGAGCGCGTCGGGTTCACGCAGTTCGCCGCGGGCGCGGTCTCGAGCCCGTTCGACGCGTTCCTCACCTCGCGCGGCATCAAGACGCTCGGCATCCGGATGGAGCGGCACAGCCGCAACGCCCTCGCGATCGCGCGCCGGCTGACCGAGCACGCCGGGATCGCGCGGGTGCTCTACCCGGGCCTCGAGTCGCACCCGGGGCACGCGCTCGCGGCGCGGCAGATGTCGGGCTTCGGCGGCATGGTCTCGATCGACCTCGCCGGCGGCGCCGAGGCGGCGCGCCGGTTCGCGGAGTCGACCGAGCTGTTCACGCTCGCCGAGTCGCTGGGCGGCGTCGAGTCGCTCGTGAACTACCCGTCGGAGATGACCCACGCGTCGGTGAAGGGCACCGAGGCCGAGGTGCCCGATTCGATCGTGCGGCTCTCGGTCGGCATCGAGGACGTCGACGACCTGCTCGCCGACATCGACCAGGCGCTCGACCGCCTCTGACCTCGGCTGGCAGGATGTCGCGCCACGGTGTCAGTCCTGCCAGCGCGAGCGGGGCGCGGCATCCGGCACGATGAGCGGGTGAGTACGCGAACCCTGGATGCCGCGGCATCCGTCGACGCCCTGACGCCACCGCACGGACGGCTCGGCCTCGGGCAGGGCACGGCCCTCTACGTGGCGAGCGTGCTCGGCACCGGCATCCTCGTGCTGCCGGGGCTCGCCGCCGAGGCAGCCGGCCCCGCGTCGATCCTCGCGGTCGCCGCGGTCCTCCTGCTGTCCGTCCCGCTGGCCGGCACCTTCGCCGCGCTCGCCTCGCGGTACCCCGACGCCGGGGGAGTCGCGAGCTACGTGCGCCGGGCGCTCGGCGCCACCGCGGCCCGCATGACCGGCTACTGGTTCTTCTTCGGCGTCTGCGTCGGCGCGCCCGTCGTCGCGATCCTCGGCGGCGAGTACGTCGTCGCGGTGCTCGGCGTCGACCGCGCCGCCGTGCCGTTCGTCGCGCTCGCCGTGTACGTGCCGCCCTTCGTCGCCAACTGGTTCGGGGTGCGCATCGCGGGATGGGTGCAGTTCGCACTCACCGGCCTGCTGCTCGCGGTCGTGATCGGCGTGGTCGCCGCCACGTTCCCCGCGGTGGAGGCCGGCAACTTCGCGCCGTTCCTCCCGAACGGCTGGGCGGGCGTCGGCACCGCGATCAGCCTGTTCGTCTGGGCCTTCGCCGGGTGGGAGGTCGGCACCCACATCGCCGGCGAGTTCCGCGACCCGCGGCGGACCATCCCGCTCGCGACCGGGATCGCGATCGTCATCGTCGGGGTCGGCTACCTCGCACTCCAGGTCGTCACGGTCGGAGTGCTGGGCGACCGGGCCGGCGACGGGCAGGTGCCGCTCGTCGACCTCGTCGCCGTCACGGTGCCCGGCATCGGTCCCGTGCTGGTCGCGATGGTCGCGGCCATCGTCACCGTCGGCGTGCTCAACGCCTACCTGCCCGCCTTCGGCAAGCTCGGCGCCGCCCTCGGGCGCGACGGCGACCTGCCGCGGTTCTTCGCGAAGGGCGCGGAGGACGGCGCCGTCCCGCGGCGCGCACTGGTGCTCACCGGGGCGCTCATGGCGGTCTACTTCGGCTTCGCGCTCGTGCTCGAACTCGACCTCGCGCCGTTCATCCTCATCCACACGAGCAACATGGTCGCCATCTACGCCGCGGGCATGCTCGCCGCGACGATGCTGCTCCGCCGCGGCTCGGTCGGCTGGTGGCTCGCGGTCGTCGCGACCGTGCTGTCGGCGGGCCTGCTGGTGCTCGCGTGGCAGAACCTGTTCGTGCCGCTCGCCCTGGCCGCGGCATCCGTCGTCACGCTCGTTCGGCGCGCGCGACGGCGGGCCGACACCGCCCCCGCACGCGTCGACGCCTGACCTGCGCGGCCGGCGCGCGGCATCCGACTCGCTGCCGAACCGCTGGGGATCGGGCGCGGCGGCTGGCATCGGCGGGGCGATCCGGGTGAGGATGGACGGCATGACCGCCCACGCGTACGCGCTCGCCGACGGCAACACGATCCCCGCGATCGGCCTCGGCACGTACGGGTTGAACGACCAGACGGGCGTCGAGGCGATCGTCTCGGCCATCCGCGACGGGTACCGGCTCCTCGACACGGCGTACAACTACGGCAACGAAGAGGTGGTCGCCGAGGCGATCCGGCGCAGCGAGGTCGACCGCAGCGACCTCTTCGTCACCACGAAGCTCCCCGGTCGCCACCACGGCGTCGACGAGACGCTCGCGAGCTTCGAGCAGTCGCGCAAGCGACTCGACCTCGACTGGGTCGACCTGTACCTCATCCACTGGCCGAACCCGAAGCGCGACCGCTACGTCGACAGCTGGCGGTCGATGATCAAGCTGAAGGAGCGCGGAGTCGTGCGCTCGATCGGCGTCTCGAACTTCACGGCCGAGATGCTCGACCGCCTGGCGGAGGAGACCGGGCTCCTGCCCGTCGTCAACCAGGTCGAGCTGCACCCGTACTTCCCGCAGTCCGAGCTGCGCGCCTACCACGCCGAGCACTCGATCCGCACCGAGAGCTGGAGTCCGCTCGCCAAGCGCACCGACCTGCTCTCCGAGCCGGTGATCGGCGAGATCGCCGGGGCCCACGAGGTCACGCCGGCGCAGGTGGTGCTCGCCTGGCACCTCGCGCTCGGCGCGGTCCCCATCCCCAAGTCGTCGGATGCCGCGCGGCGCCGCGAGAACCTCGACGTGTTCGACCTCGCACTCGACGATGCCGAGGTGGAGGCCATCTCCGGCCTCGAGCGCGGCCGCCTGTGGGGCGCCGACCCCGACGCGCACGAGGAGATGTAGGCGTCGCCGTCGACGACGGCAGCATCTCGATGCTGCGCGTCAGTGGTGACGGCGGCGGATGACGCACGGCGGACGTAGGCTCGGTCGGGTGACCGAGCGCTCCACCGCGACCCCGACCGAGGCCCCTCCCGGGGGGCCGCTCGCCATGCCGTGGCGCTGGCTGTCGCTCGGCATGTTCTCGCTGATCTTCCTCGCCGCGTTCGAGGTGCTCGCCGTCACCACCGTGATGCCGCTCGTCGCCGCCGACCTCGACGGCGAGGGGCTCTACGCGCTGGCGTTCTCGGTGCCGCTCGCCGCGGGCGTGGTCGGCATGGTCGTCGCGGGCAACTGGACCGACCGGTCCGGCCCCCTCGCGCCGCTGCTCGCCGCCGGCGGCCTGTTCGTCGGCGGCCTCGTGATCGCCGGCCTCGCACCCGACATGATCACGCTGGTGATCGGGCGGCTCGTGCACGGCGTCGGCGGCGCCGCGGTCATCGTGCCGCTCTACGTGATCGTGGCGCGGGTCTACCCCGAGTCCGTGCGGGCGCGGGTGTTCGCGGGGTTCGCGGCGGCCTGGGTCATCCCGTCGATCATCGGGCCGGCGGTCGCCGGGTTCGTCGCCGAGCAGCTCGACTGGCGCTGGGTGTTCCTCGGGGTGATCGGCCTCGTGCTGCCGGCGGGCGCGATGATGCTCGTGCCGCTGCTGCGCGTGCGGGAGCAGGTGGCGGGCGACCCGAGCGTGCCGTGGAGCCGGAGCCGCCTCGCCTGGTCGATCCTCGCCGCGGCGGCCGCCCTCGGGGTGAGCGCGTCGACCGAGCTGCCCGACCCCTGGCGCTGGATCGTCGCGGTCGCGGCGATCGCCCTCACGGTCGTCGCCGTCCGGCCGCTCCTGCCCGCGGGCGCGCTCCGCGCCGTGCGCGGGCTGCCTGCGACGGTGCTCATGCGCGCGGTCGTCGCCGGCGCGTTCTTCGGCACCGAGATCTACCTGCCGTACCTCCTCATCGACCGCTACGGGTTCGCGCCCAGCCTGGCGGGCGCGGTGCTCACCGGCGCGGGCGTCTCGTGGGCCACCGCGTCCTGGCTGCAGGGCCGGCTCGGCGACCGCGTGTCGAACGTCGACGCGGTGCGGATCGGCACGGCGGTGCTCGCGGCCGCGCTCGGAACGGTGCTGCTCATCGCGCTCCTCGGGCTCTCGCCCGTGATCGCCTTCGTCGCCTGGATCTTCGCGGGGGCGGGCATGGGGTTCATGTACCCGCGCTTCTCGGTCGCCGTGCTCGAGATGTCGCCGAAGGCGGCGCAGGGCTTCAACAGCGCCGCGCTCACGATCGGCGAGTCGCTCGGGGCAGCGGTCGCGCTCGCGGTGACGGCGCTGGTGGCGAGCGCCGTGGTCGGCGGCGCGTTCACCGCCGAGTTCGCGGTCACGGTCGCGATCGCCCTCGTCGCCGTGGCGCTCGCGCCGCGCGTGCGGCCGGCGGCGGCTGCGGAGTTCATGTGACCGTCACATTGTGACGGTCACATTCTGCGCGGCGCTGTGCATAATGGTCTCGCCGGCATGTGTGACCGTGAACATGCCGAGATCGATCCCGAGGACCCCGTGCCAGAGACGCCGCAGGAGCCGGGCCGCGTCCGTGCCCCCAGCATCCGCGATGTCGCACGCCTCGCGGGCGTGTCGCACCAGACCGTCTCGCGGGTGCTGAACAGCCACCCCAGCATCCGCCCCGAGACCAAGCAGCGCGTGCTCGACGTCATGGCCGAGCTGCAGTACAAGCCCAATCGCGCGGCGCGCGCGCTCGTCACGAGCCGGTCGCGCACGCTCGGCATCCTCTCGGCGTCGAGCACGCACTACGGGCCGGCGTCGAGCATCGCGGCGATCGAGGCGGCGGCGCGCGAGGCCGGCTACTGGGTGAGCACGGCGAACATCGAGTCGTCCGATGCGGGCTCGATCGCCGACGGGCTCGCGCACCTTCGCGCGCAGGGCATCGAGGGCCTCGTCGTGATCGCGCCGCAGGTGCGCGTGTTCGACACGCTCGCGGAGTTGTCGATCGACCTGCCGTACGTGACGCTGCAGTCGACGGGCCGCGACCCCGAGCACACCATGTCCGTCGACCAGATGGCCGGGGCGCGCAAGGCCACCCGGCACCTGATCGAGCGCGGGCATCGGATGATCTACCACCTCGCGGGGCCGCAGGACTGGATCGAGGCGGAGGCCCGCATGCGCGGATTCCTCGACGAGATGGGCGCGCAGGACGTGCCCACGACCGCCCCGATCCTCGGCGACTGGACCGCCGACTTCGGCTACTACGCGGGTCGCGAGCTGCTGACGGTCCGCGACTTCACCGCGATCTTCGCCTCCAACGACCAGATGGCGCTCGGCGTCATGCACGCGGTGCGCGACGCGGGCCTCGAGATCCCGCGCGACGTCTCGATCGTCGGGTTCGACGACATCCCCGAGGCCGCGCACTTCTGGCCGCCGCTCACGACGGTGCGCCAGGACTTCGCCGAGCTCGGCCGGCGCTGCGTGGCGCTGCTGCTCGGCGACCTCGACCCGGCGGCGCCCGAGTACCGGGGCACGCTCGAGCCCGAGCTCATCCTGCGCGAGTCCGTCGGTCCGCCGTCGTTCTGACCTCGCGCGGGGCGTTACCGATCCGTGACCTTCGGATCGTTGACACGGCCGCCGATCGTGTGGCTACCATGTGACGCGCCATGTGAACGGTCACATCAGCCGTCGCAGGGCCCGATGTCCCCGTCGCACGACGGCCGCACCACGACGAAGGAGTCTCCCCGTGACCAGCTACGGCCCGCAGATCGAGGTCGCCATCGCGCGCGTTCGCGCCGATGTCGCCCGGCTGCACGGCGAGCTGACGCGCTACGGGCTCGTGGTCTGGACCGGCGGCAACGTGAGCGGCCGGGTCCCCGGCGCCGACCTCTTCGTGATCAAGCCGTCCGGCGTCGCCTACGACGACCTCGCCCCCGAGAACATGATCCTCTGCGACCTCGACGGCAACGTCATCCCCGGCACGCCCGGCGCCGATCGCACCCCCTCGAGCGACACCGCGGCCCACGCCTACGTGTACCGCAACATGCCCGAGGTCGGCGGGGTCGTGCACACCCACTCCACCTACGCGACCGCCTGGGCGGCGCGCGGCGAGGAGATCCCCTGCGTCATCACCGCGATGGCCGACGAGTTCGGCGGGCCCATCCCGATCGGCCCGTTCGCGATCATCGGCGACGACTCGATCGGCCGCGGCATCGTCGAGACGCTCGCCGGCCACCGCTCCCGTGCCGTCCTCATGCAGAACCACGGCCCGTTCACGATCGGGGCCAACGCGAAGGACGCCGTCAAGGCCGCGGTCATGGTCGAGGACGTCGCCCGCACCGTGCACCTCGCCCGCGAGGCGGGGGAGCTCCTCCCGATCCCGCAGGAGGCGATCGACCGCCTCTACGACCGGTACCAGAACGTCTACGGGCAGGCGACCGACGCCCGCCGGAAGAAGGAGGCTCCCGCTTGAATCCCACCAGGACCCCTGCATCCGCCAACTGAAGAGCTTGCGCCATCCGCGGTCCCGAGCGGATGCCGCAGGGAAGCCGGTCGTCATGGACGAGGCCGACTTCCACAACGTCACCAAGACGACGACGTCCATGACCCCACAGTGAAAGGACACACCGTGAACAGCACGAAGAAGGTGCTCCTCGCCACCCTGGCGGCCGGTTCGATGCTCGCGCTCGCCGCGTGCTCGGGCGGCTCGGGAGGCGACGGAGGAGGAGACGGCGGCGGCGACGGCGGCCTCATCGGCGTCGCGATGCCGACGAAGAGCTCCGAGCGCTGGATCCAGGACGGCGACTCCGTCAAGGAGCAGCTCGAGGAGCAGGGCTTCACCGTCGACCTCCAGTACGCCGAGGACGACATCCCCACGCAGGTCTCGCAGGTCGAGAACATGATCACCAAGGGCGCCGAAGCCCTGATCATCGCGGCGATCGACGGCACGACGCTCTCCGAGGTCCTCCAGACCGCGGCCGACGCCGAGATCCCCGTCATCTCCTACGACCGCCTCATCCGCGACTCCGAGAACGTCGACTACTACGCGTCGTTCGACAACTTCGTGGTCGGCCAGCAGCAGGCGTGGTCGGTGCTCAACGGCCTCGGCCTCACCGAGCTCGACGGCACCCCGATCGACGGTGCGCCCGAGGGTCCGTTCAACATCGAGCTGTTCGCCGGCTCGCTCGACGACAACAACGCGTTCTTCTTCTTCGACGGCGCCATGGACGTGCTCCAGCCGCTGATCGACGACGGCACGCTGGTCGTGAAGTCGGGTCAGACCGACATCGAGCAGGTCGCCACGCTCCGCTGGGACGGCGAGACCGCCCAGAGCCGCATGGAGGACATCCTCACGGCGAACTACTCCGACGGCTCGCAGGTCGACGCGGTGCTCTCGCCGTACGACGGCATCTCGCGCGGCATCATCTCGGCGCTCGAGGGCGCCGGGTACTCGGTGGGCGACGAGTGGCCGATCATCTCCGGCCAGGACGCCGAGCTCGACTCGGTCAAGGCGATCAACGCCGGTGAGCAGTACGCGACCATCTTCAAGGACACCCGCGAGCTCGCGACCGTGGCCGTCGACATGGCGACCGCGCTGCTCGAGGGCGAGGAGCCCGAGGTCAACAACACCGAGGACTACGACAACGGCGTGAAGGTCGTGCCGTCGTACCTCCTCGACCCGGTGATCGTCGTCAAGGACAACATCACCGAGGTCCTGGTCGACTCCGGCTACTGGACCGAAGAGGAAATCAACGGCTGATCGAGCCGCTGAGCCGAATCGGATGACATGAACCGCGTGTCGGGACCTGCGGCGGGAGTACTCTCGCCTCAGGTCCCGGCCGCGGCATCCGTCGCACCGGACGGCGCACCGGCAATGGAGCAGGAGCAAGGATGACCAACCACATTCTCGAGATGCGCGGCATCACGAAGACGTTCCCCGGCGTGAAGGCGCTCGCGAACGTGAACCTCGCGGTCGAGCGCGGAGAGGTGCACGCCATCTGCGGCGAGAACGGCGCCGGCAAGTCGACCCTGATGAAGGTGCTGTCGGGGGTCTACCCGCACGGCACCTACGACGGCGAGATCGTCTTCGAGGGCGAGACCGTCGCCTTCAAGGACCTCACCGACTCCGAGGCCAAGGGCATCGTGATCATCCACCAGGAGCTGGCGCTCAGCCCGTACCTGTCGATCGCCGAGAACATCTTCCTCAACAACGAGCAGAAGGGCACCGCCGGCCTCATCGACTGGAACCAGACGAACTTCGAGGCCTCGAAGCTCCTGGCCCGCGTCGGCCTGAGGGAGAACCCGACGACGACGATCCGCGAGATCGGCGTCGGCAAGCAGCAGCTCGTCGAGATCGCCAAGGCGCTGTCGAAGAAGGTCAAGCTGCTCATCCTCGACGAGCCGACCGCCGCGCTCAACGACGAGGACTCCGACCACCTGCTCGACCTGATCCTGCACCTGAAGGGGCAGGGCATCACGTCGATCATCATCAGCCACAAGCTCAACGAGATCAAGAAGGTCGCCGACACCGTCACGGTCATCCGCGACGGCAAGACGATCGAGACGATCGCCAAGCAGGATGTCACCGAGGACCGCATCATCAAGGACATGGTGGGCCGCGACCTCGAGCATCGGTACCCCGACCACACCCCGCACCTCGGCGAGGAGCTGCTGCGCGTCGAGGACTGGACCGCCCACCACCCGCAGGACACGAGCCGCGTCGTGGTCGACAACGTCAACCTGCACGTGCGGGCCGGCGAGATCGTCGGCATCGCGGGCCTCATGGGCGCGGGCCGCACCGAGTTCGCGATGAGCCTGTTCGGCCACTCCTACGGCTCGCGCATCTCGGGCAAGGTGTTCCTCCGCGGCAAGGAGATCAAGACCCGCACGGTCGCCGAGGCGATCGGGAACGGCATCGCCTACGCGACCGAGGACCGCAAGACCTACGGGCTGAACCTCATCGAGGACATCAAGCGCAACATCTCGATGGCGTCGCTGAAGAAGCTCGAGAAGTTCGGCCTCGTGCACGACAACGAGGAGTACGCGGTCGCCAACGAGTACCGCAAGTCGATGAACATCAAGGCGCCGAACGTCCTGGTGAAGACCGGCAAGCTCTCGGGCGGCAACCAGCAGAAGGTCGTGCTGTCGAAGTGGATCTACTCCGACCCCGACGTGCTGATCCTCGACGAACCCACACGAGGCATCGACGTCGGCGCGAAGTACGAGATCTACACGATCATCAACAAGCTGGCCGCTGCGGGCAAGGGAGTCATCGTGATCTCCTCCGAGCTGCCCGAGCTGCTCGGCATCTGCGACCGCGTCTACGCCCTCTCGGAGGGCCGCATCACCGGCGAGCTGCCGGTCGAGGAGGCCACCCCCGAGTCGATGCTCAAGCTCATGACCATGGAAAAGCCCCGCTAGCCCGCGGCTGACGGATCACCCCAGGAGACATCATGTCGAATCCGAACCCACCGACCATCGAGGAATCCCACGCGGCGGGCAGCAACGTCAATCCCGTCCAGAACAAGTTCACCGACCGGCTGACGCACGTGCTCAGCGACCTCGGCCGCAACGGCATCTTCATCGCCCTGCTGGCCGTGGTGATCCTGTTCGCGTTCCTGACCGACGGCATCCTGCTGCGTCCGCAGAACATCTCGAACCTGGTCGTCCAGAACGGCTACATCCTCGTGCTGGCCATCGGCATGGTGATGGTCATCATCGCCGGCCACATCGACCTGTCGGTCGGCTCCGTCGCCGCGTTCGTCGGCGCGTGCTCCGGCGTGTTCGCGGTGCAATGGGGGCTGCCGTGGTGGCTCGCGATCGTGCTCTCCCTCGGCATCGGCGCGCTCGTCGGCGTCTGGCAGGGCTTCTGGATCGCGTACGTCGGCATCCCCGCCTTCATCGTGACACTGGCGGGCATGCTCATCTTCCGCGGCCTGGCGCTCGTCGTGCTCGGCAACTCGAACATCGGCTCGTTCCCGGCCGAGTACCGCGCGCTCGGCAACGGCTTCGTCACCGACGTGTTCGGCGAGTTCGACATCGACCCGCTGACGATCGGCGTCGGCGTGCTCGCGATCGTGATCCTCGTGGTGCAGCAGTTCCGCACCCGGCGCGGCCGGGTCAAGTACGGCCAGGACGTCGAGCCGATCGCCTGGTTCGTCACCAAGCTGGTGCTGATCTCGGCCGCGATCGCGTTCTTCGCGTACTCGCTCGCGTCGTACAAGGGCATCCCGATCACGCTGATCGTCCTCGGCGTGCTGGTGCTCATCTACAGCGTCGTGATGAACCGCACGGTCTTCGGCCGTCACATCTACGCCATCGGCGGCAACCGCCACGCGGCGGAGCTGTCGGGCATCAAGACCCGCCGGGTCGACTTCTGGCTGTTCGTGAACATGGGCTTCTTGGCGGCGCTGGCCGGCCTCATCTTCACCGCCCGCCTCAACCTGGCCGGCCCGAAGGCCGGTGACGGCTTCGAGCTCGAGGCGATCTCGGCGGCGTTCATCGGCGGCGCGGCCGTGCAGGGCGGCGTCGGCACGATCGGCGGCGCGATCATCGGTGGTCTGATCATCGGCGTCCTGAACAACGGCATGTCGATCCTCGGCATCGGCATCGAGTGGCAGCAGGCCGTGAAGGGCCTGGTGCTGCTGCTCGCGGTCGCGTTCGACGTGTACAACAAGCGGCGGTCGGGCGGCAGCTGAGCCGTCGCGACACCCCGACGACGAGGGGCGGATGCCACGCGGCATCCGCCCCTCGTCGCGTTCCCGGGCGGTCGATCGAGGCTTGAGGTGGCGTTCCGTTAGCGCTAACATTCAGGATTGTGAGCGCTAACGACGACGTCCGCACCGCCATCGCCGAGGGGCGCACCGCACTCGGCATCGAGTTCGGCTCGACCCGCATCAAGGCGTGCCTGGTCGGGGAGGATCCGACGCAGGTCCTCGCGGTGGGCAGCCACGAGTGGGAGAACGAGTTCGTCGACCGCCGCTGGACCTACTCGCTCGAGTCGGTCTGGTCGGGTCTGCAGGCCGCGTACGCCGACCTCGTCGCCGACCTCCGGCGCCGCCACGATGTCGTGCCCGAGACCTTCGGCGCGATCGGCGTCTCGGCGATGATGCACGGCTATCTCCCGTTCGACGCCGACGGCGAGCTGCTCGTACCGTTCCGCACCTGGCGCAACACGTCGACCGGCCCGGCCGCGGCCGAGCTGAGCGAGCGGTTCGGGCTCAACATCCCGCTGCGCTGGTCGATCGCGCACCTGCACCAGGCGGTCCTCGACGAGGAGCCCCACGTGCCCGCGATCGCGACCTTCACCACCCTCGCCGGGTACGTGCACTGGAAGCTCACGGGCCGCAACGTGCTCGGCGTCGGCGACGCATCCGGCATGTTCCCGATCGACTCGGCTGCGAACGACTACGACGCGCGACTGATCGGCATCTACGACGAACTCGTCGCCGAGCGGGCGCCGGGCCTGACGGTCGCCGACCTGCTCCCCGAGGTGTTGCCCGCCGGCCGCGTGGCGGGCGAGCTCACCGAGGCGGGTGCGGCGCTCCTCGACCCGTCGGGCGCGCTCCGGCCGGGCATCCCGTTCTGCCCGCCAGAGGGCGACGCCGGCACGGGCATGGTCGCCACGAACGCGGTCGCACCCCGCACCGGCAACGTCAGCGCCGGCACGAGCATCTTCGCGATGGTGGTGCTGGAGCATCCGCTCGCGAACGCCCACGACGAGCTCGACCTCGTGACCACGCCGGCGGGCGACCCGGTCGCGATGGTGCACTGCAACAACGGCGCGAGCGAGCTCGCCGCCTGGGCGGGCGTGTTCGGCCGGTTCGCGGCGGCGGCGGGCGTCGAGCTCGACGGCGACGCGGTGTTCGGCGCGCTCTTCCGCGAGGCGCTCGCGGGCGAGGCGGATGCCGGCGGCCTCATCGCCTACAACCAGCTCGCGGGCGAGCCCATCGCGGGCCTCGAGGAGGGGCGGCCGATGGTCGTCCGCACGCCCGACAGCCGGCTCACCCTCGCGAACCTCATGCGCGCCCAGATCTACGGCGTGTACGGCACGCTCGCGCTCGGCATGCGCGTGCTGCACGACGAGGGCGTCGGGCTCGACCGCATGTACGCCCACGGCGGCATCTTCCGCACCGCGGGCGTCGCGCAGCGCTTCCTCGCCGGCGCGCTCGACGCGCCGGTGGCCGTCGGCGAGACCGCCTCGGAGGGCGGCGCCTGGGGCATCGCGGTGCTCGCCGCCTACCTCGCGCACGCCGACGAGGTCAGCCTCGGCGCCTACCTCGACGAGCGCGTCTTCGCGGGCGCCGCGGTCGCCGTCGCCGAGCCCGACCCGGCGGATGTCGCCGGCTTCGCCGCCTACCTCGACCGCTACGCCGCGGGCCTCGCCGCCGAGGCGGCCGCCGTCGCGGCGCTCTGACCCGACGGATGGCCGGGGCGCCCGCCACGCGGCATCCGCTCACCGCACTCGAACCCAGCACCTGAAGGACACGCACATGACGCGCACCCCGCTCACCACCTCGCTCGACGACTTCGAGGTCTGGTTCCTCACCGGCAGCCAGCACCTGTACGGCCCCGAGACGCTCGCGCAGGTCGCCGACCAGTCGCGCGCCATCGCGGAGGCGCTCGACGCGGCATCCGACGTGCCCGTGAAGGTCGTCTGGAAGCCCGTGCTCACCGACTCGGCCGCCATCAAGCAGGTCGCGCTCGAGGCGAACGCCGCGCCGAACGTGATCGGCGTCGTCGCGTGGATGCACACGTTCAGCCCCGCGAAGATGTGGATCGCCGGCCTCGACGCGCTGCAGAAGCCGCTCGCGCACCTGCACACGCAGGCGAACGTCGAGCTGCCGTGGGGCGACATCGACTTCGACTTCATGAACCTCAACCAGGCCGCGCACGGCGACCGCGAGTTCGGGTACATCCAGACGCGCCTCGGGGTGCCGCGGAAGACCATCGTCGGGCACGCGTCGGACCCGCGCGTGCAGCGCGAGCTCGGCACCTGGCAGCGTGCGGCGGCGGGCCTCGCGGCGGCCCGCAGCCTGAAGCTCGCGCGCTTCGGCGACAACATGCGCTACGTCGCCGTCACCGAGGGGGACAAGACCGAGGCCGAGCTGCGGTTCGGCGTGCAGGTCAACACGTGGGGCGTGAACGAGCTGGCCGACGCCGTGCACGCGGCATCCGACGCCGACATCGACGCGCTCGTCGCGGAGTACGAGGAGCTCTACGACGTGACGCCGGAGCTTCGCCGCGGCGGTGACCGCCACGAGTCGCTGCGCTACGGCGCCGCGATCGAGCTCGGCCTGCGTTCGTTCCTCGAGCAGGGCGGCTTCGGCGCGTTCACGACGAGCTTCGAGGACCTCGGGGCGCTGAAGCAGCTCCCGGGCCTCGCCGTGCAGCGCCTGCAGGCCGAGGGCTACGGATTCGGCGCCGAGGGCGACTGGAAGACCGCCATCCTCGTGCGCGTCGCGAACGTGATGGGTGCGGGCCTGCCGGGCGGCGCGACCCTCATGGAGGACTACACCTACGACCTGACGCCCGGCGACGAGCTGATCCTCGGCGCGCACATGCTCGAGGTCGCGCCGTCGATCACGACCGCGAAGCCGAGCCTCGAGATCCACCCGCTCGGCATCGGCGGCAAGGAGGACCCGGTGCGCCTGGTGTTTACCGCCGACCCGGGCCCCGCGGTCGTCGTCGCGCTCTCCGACATGCGCGACCGGTTCCGGCTGACCGCGAACGTCGTCGAGAACGTCGCGCCGCGCGAGCCGCTGCCGAAGCTCCCCGTCGGCCGCGCGATCTGGAAGCCCGCGCCCGACTTCCAGACGAGCGCCGCCGCCTGGCTCACCGCCGGCGCCGCGCACCACACCGTCATGTCGACCGCGGTGGGCGTCGACGTGTTCCGCGACTTCGCCGAGATGGCGAAGGTCGAGCTGCTGGTCATCGACGAGGAGACGACGCAGCGCGGGTTCGAGCGAGAAGTACGGTGGAACCAGGCCTACTACCGACTGGCGCAGGGCCTCTGAAGGAGGAGACCGTGAGCGGCGAGCCGGGCGTGACGGATGCCGCCGGCGTGCCGACGATGTTCGACGTCGCCCGGCGGGCCGGGGTGTCGCACCAGACCGTCTCGCGCGTGCTCAACGACCTGCCCGGGGTGGCGGCCGCCACGCGCGAACGAGTGCGCGCCGCGATCGCGGAGCTGAACTACACGCCCTCGCCGACGGCCCGCGCGATGGCGCGCCGCCGGTCGGGGTCGATCGGGCTCATCCAGGCCGGCCGCCCCGACTACGGCCCGTCGAGCGCGGCGCTCGGCTTCAACGAGGCCGCCCGCGCCGCCGGCTACGCCGTCAGCCAGGCGAGCATGCGCACGCTCGACGCCGATGCGCTGACGCAGGCCGTGCACCGCCTCGCGCTGCAACGCGTCGAGGCGATCGTGCTCATCTCGGGCGAGCGCGAGGGCGTCGAGGTGCTGCGCGGCATCGACGCGGGCGTGCCGCTCGTGGTCGTGGCATCCGAGCCGTCGCCCGGCCTGCACCGGGTGTCGTTCGACCAGTTCGAGGGTGCGCGGCGCGCGACCGGGCACCTGATCGAGCTGGGGCACAGGCGCATCGCGCACGTGTCGGGCCCCGCCGACTCGATGGACGCCGCCGAGCGCCGCCGCGGGTTCGCCGCCGCGCTCGCCGAGCACGGGCTCGAGCACCGCGAGCCGATCGCGGGGGACTGGCTCCCGGCATCCGGTCACGCCGCCGGCCGCCGCATCATCGACGACGGATGGGCCACGGCCGCCTTCGTCGGCAACGACCACATGTCGCTCGGGGTGCTGCGCGCCTGCGCCGAAGCCGGCGTGCCGGTGCCCGAGCGGCTCAGCGTGGTCGGCTTCGACGACCTGCCCGAGGCGGCCTACTTCACGCCGCCGCTCACGACGATGCGGCAGGACTTCGACTCGCTCGGCCGCGACGTGATGGCCGAGGTGGTCGACGTGCTGCGCGACGGCGCGTCGGCGCCCGACCGTGCCGGGCGCGTGCCGGAGCTCGTGGTGCGCGAGAGCACGGCGCCGCCGGCGGGCTGACCCGCCGGTGGGAGGATGGAGCACATGACCACGACGCTGAACATCACGGGGGATGCCGCGGCCGACGAGCTGCTGAGCACCGACGCGTTCGCGCTGCTCACGGGCATGCTGCTCGACCAGCAGGTCGCGATGGAGACCGCATTCGCGGGCCCGGCGAAGATCCGCGACCGCGTCGGCACCATCGATCCCGAGGCGATCGCCGCCCATGACCCCGACGGCTTCGTCGAGGCGTTCAAGCAGCCGCCGGCCGTGCACCGCTACCCCGGGTCGATGGCCGGCCGGGTGCAGGCGCTCGCCCAGGCCGTGCGCGACGACTGGGGCGGCGACGCGGCCGCGATCTGGACGCAGGGCGACCCCGACGGCCGCGAGGTGCTGCGCCGCCTCAAGGCCCTGCCGGGCTTCGGCGAGCAGAAGGCGAAGATCTTCCTGGCCCTGCTCGGCAAGCAGTGCGGCCTGACGGCGAGCGGATGGCGCGAAGCCGCCGGCCACTACGGCGACGAGGGCGCGTACGCCTCGGTCGCCGACATCGTCGACCCGGAGTCGCTGCAGAAGGTGCGGGCGACGAAGCAGGCGGCGAAGGCCGCGGCCAAGGCCGCCAAGGCGTAACGCGCCGCGCCCGTCAGCGCGCCACGTGCGCGTCGAGGAAGTCCGCGATCGCGGCGGCCATGTCCTCCGGCTGCCAGGAGTGCTGCACGGCGGGCACGGTGCGTCGCTCCGCGTTCGGGATGGCGCGCACGATCGCCTCGGCGGCCGGCGCCATCTCGGCGGGCGCGCCGTCCTCGCCGACGAGCACGAGCGTGGGCGCGGTGATGGCGCCGAACAGCTCGGCGTGGGGCGCCGACTCGGCCCAGGCGAGGGACTCGGCATCCGCTTCGAGGCTCGGCCCGATGCGCACCATCAGCGGCCACGACGGGCTCGCCTTCGCCTGCTCGAGCCATTCGGGCGGCATGCCCTTCATGAAGTACTCGACGACCGCGTCGGGGTCGTCGCCGGCGATGCGCTCGCGCAGTCCGGCGAGGAACTCGCCGCCCTCGGAGCCCTGCTCCGGGCCGAGCGGCACCTCGAACGCGGCGATGGCGGTGACGGGCAGTCCGGATGCCGCGGCCGCGAGCGCGATCGCCCCGCCGGAGGAGTTGCCGAACAGGGCGACGCCCTCGCCGAGCTCGTGGGTGCGCTCGAGCTCGGAGACGATCGCGCGCAGGTCGGCGAGGGTGTGGTGCAGGTCCATGTCGGCGTCGTGCGCGCTTTCGCCGCGGCCGCGCCGGTCGTAGTTGATGACGGTGTAGCCGCGTTCGGCGAGCAGCGTCGCCATCCGCTTGGTGGTGGGGTCGAACGCCCGGAACTGGAACGCGCCGCCGACGAGCACGACGGGCGGCCCGCTGCCCTCCCGGTCGTACGCGATCGCGGCTCCGTCGTGCGAGATGACGGTGTGGCTCGGGGTCATGCGGCGCCTCCTGTGCAGGTTCGGTCTGCCGGGGTCGGGCTCGTCGTCAGGCTATCGGCGCCCGCGACGGGTGGCTAGGGGGCCGGCCGGGCGGCTCAGCCGAGTCGGGTGAGCGCGGTGATCGACATCGACGACGACTGGCCGTTCTGGCAGGTCTGGTAGAGCAGGTCGTAGCCGCGGGGGAGGTCGTTCGAGGTGGCCGTGGCCTGGTTCAGCATCTTCACGATGCCCTCGACCCGGTAGACGCCCTCGTGCACGCCGGTGAGGCGGATGACGGTGCCCGCCTCGTCGGGGAACTCCCGGCCGCCGCACGACCAGTGCTCGGCGATGGTCGGCACCTGGTCGTAGCGCTCGGTGAGGTCGACGGACCCCTTGCACGCGTCGAGCTCGGGGTACCAGCCGGCCGCCCAGACGTGGTTCGCGTACGACGCGCTCGCGAGGAGCGCCTGTCGCTCGTCCCAGGCTGCGACGGCCGCGGCGAGCTGGGCGACGGGTTCGCCGAGGGCGGTGACGCTCTCGTCGAAGCGGGCGAGGTCGTCGAACTCGAGCGCCTCGACGGCGTCGGCGGCTTCGCGCTGCGGGCCGCCGAGCTCGAGGAGCGACGCGTCGACCGCCTCGCCCTGTTCGAGCACGGTCTCGGCGGACTCGACCTCGGCGCGGGCGGCGATGCTGCGCTGCACGGTCTCGTCGAGCGCCGCGGCGAGCGTGTCGCGCACGCCCTGGTCGAGCACGGTGGTCGCGGTCGCCTCGAGGCGCTCGGTCGCGGCCGCCTGCTCGGCGACGAGGGTGTCGTACCGCTCGCGTGCGTCGCCGACGGTGGTCGCGGCCGACGCGAGCGCGGCGTCGAGGCGGTCGGATGCCGCGGCGGTGGCCGCCTGCGCGCCGACGGCGAGCCCGCCGACGAGCACGGCGGCGGCGACGCCGGCGGTGATCAGGCGGGCTCGGCGGGTTCGCGGGAGTCGGAGGGGCATCGCTTCCAGTCTCACCCGGGGCCGCCGAAATGGGTAGGGGCGGTCACGGCCCGCGAAGTGGGGGCGGATGTCACGCGCGCGGGGGCGACGCGCCGCGGCATCCGTCGCCGGAATGTCGGTGGCTGGTGGAAGCATGGCCTGCACAACACCACATGTTGGGGTCGCCGGGCCGATGAGGCCCAGATGTCGGGAAATCGCGACACGCCCGACATCCATGCACAGGCCGATTCCGCTCGAATGAGCGGGCCTGTGGAGAACGCGATCCGAAGCCGCGGAAATCCGCCGATCAGGCCCCCTTCGACCTGTTGACAGTCGGTGGAGAACCCGGTGGAAAACTACACGGATGTAACTACATCATCTTGTGGTCGTGCATTTGCTCAGCCACTAGATGTAGTATCGAAGGACCAAGCAACACCGGGGGAGAACGGCTCCTGAGGGAGCCAGAGAAGAGGGGTCACAGAGATGACGGTCACGGTCTACACCAAGCCTTCCTGCGTCCAGTGCAACGCGACGTACCGGGCCCTCGACAGCAAGGGCATCGAGTACGAGATCCTCGACCTCTCGCAGGACGAGACCGCGCTCGCCGCCGTCAAGGAGCTCGGTTACCTGCAGGCCCCCGTCGTCATCACCGACGAAGACCACTGGTCGGGCTTCCGCCCCGACAAGATCGACGAGCTGGCGTCGCGGCTGGCGTAACGGCTCCCGGGCGCATCGACCGGGGGGTCGTGATGCAGCACCAGGAGCAGTCATGACGAACCTCATCTACTTCTCCAGCGTGTCGGGCAACACCGCACGCTTCATCGACAAGCTCGGCCGGCCGGCGGCGCGCATCCCGCTCCATGCGAAGGATGCCGCGCTCGTCGCCGACGAGCCGTACGTCCTCGTGGTTCCGACCTACGGGGGTGGGGACGGCAAGGGCGCCGTGCCCAAGCAGGTCATCAGGTTCCTGAACGACCCGCACAACCGCGCACTCATCCGCGGCGTCATCGCCGCCGGAAACACCAACTTCGGGGCGGCCTACGGCCTCGCGGGCGACATCGTCGCCGCGAAGTGCCACGTGCCGCACCTCTACCGCTTCGAAGTATTCGGAACACCAGACGACGTTCGCGCCGTCGACGAGGGATTGGACGCATTTTGGTCAACGCAGCAGCAGGCGCCGCAAGCGACAGTGGCGTAGCGGTCATCGACGCACCGCGCTCGAGCAACTCGGGGATGGACTACCACGCCCTGAACGCGATGCTGAACCTCTACAGCGCCGACGGCAAGATCCAGTTCGAGAAGGACAAGGAGGCGGCGCGGGAGTACTTCCTCCAGCACGTCAACCAGAACACGGTCTTCTTCCACTCGCTGAAGGAGCGCCTCGACTACCTCGTCGAGAAGGAGTACTACGAGCCCGAGGTGCTCGGCATGTACTCGTTCGAGTTCATCCAGCAGCTCAACGACCTGGCGTACTCGAAGAAGTTCCGCTTCGAGACGTTCCTCGGCGCGTTCAAGTACTACACGAGCTACACGCTGAAGACCTTCGACGGCAAGCGCTACCTCGAGCGCTTCGAGGACCGCGTGGTCATGACCGCGCTCGGCCTCGCGCAGGGCGACGAGCAGCTCGCGACCGAGCTGGTGGAGGAGATCATCTCCGGCCGCTTCCAGCCGGCGACGCCGACCTTCCTCAACACGGGCAAGGCGCAGCGCGGCGAGCTCGTCTCGTGCTTTCTGCTCCGCATCGAAGACAACATGGAGTCGATCTCCCGCGGCATCAACTCGTCGCTGCAGCTGTCGAAGCGCGGCGGCGGCGTGGCACTGCTGCTCAGCAACATCCGCGAGTCGGGTGCGCCCATCAAGCAGATCGAGAACCAGTCGTCGGGCATCATCCCCGTGATGAAGCTCCTCGAGGACTCGTTCAGCTACGCCAACCAGCTCGGCGCACGCCAGGGCGCCGGCGCCGTGTACCTGTCGGCGCACCACCCCGACATCATGCGGTTCCTCGACACCAAGCGCGAGAACGCCGACGAGAAGATCCGCATCAAGACGCTCTCCCTCGGCGTCGTCGTGCCCGACATCACGTTCGAGCTCGCGAAGAACAACGAGGACATGTACCTCTTCTCGCCGTACGACGTCGAGCGCGTCTACGGCAAGCCGTTCGGCGACGTGCCGATCACCGAGAACTACCGCGCGATGGTCGACGACCCGCGCATCAAGAAGACGAAGATCAACGCGCGCGAGTTCTTCCAGACGATCGCCGAGATCCAGTTCGAGTCGGGCTACCCGTACATCGTGTTCGAGGACACGGTGAACAAGGCCAACCCGATCAAGGGCCGGATCAACATGTCGAACCTGTGCTCCGAGATCCTCCAGGTGAACACGCCGACGACCTACAACGAGGACCTCTCCTACAACCAGATCGGCAAGGACATCTCGTGCAACCTCGGGTCGATGAACATCGCGCTGTCGATGGACTCGCCCGACTTCGGCAAGACGGTGGAGACCGCCATCCGCGGCCTGACCGCCGTCTCGAACATGTCGCACATCTCGTCGGTGCGGTCCGTCGAAGACGGCAACGACAAGTCGCACGCCATCGGCCTCGGCCAGATGAACCTGCACGGCTACCTCGCCCGCGAGCGCATCCACTACGGCAGCGAGGAGGGCATCGACTTCACGAACATCTACTTCTACACGGTGCTCTTCCACGCGCTGCGCGCGTCGAACCGGATCGCCATCGAGCGCGGCGAGGCCTTCGACGGCTTCGCCGACTCGAAGTACGCGTCGGGCGAGTTCTTCGACAAGTACACGGATGCCGCGTGGGTGCCGCAGACCGCGCGGGTCATCGAGCTCTTCGCCGACGCCGGCGTGCACATCCCGACGCAGCACGACTGGCAGGAGCTGAAGGCCTCCATCCAGGAGCACGGCATCTACAACCAGAACCTGCAGGCGGTGCCGCCGACCGGCTCGATCTCGTACATCAACAACTCGACGTCGTCGATCCACCCGATCGCGTCGAAGATCGAGATCCGCAAGGAAGGCAAGCTCGGCCGCGTCTACTACCCGGCGCCGTTCATGACGAACGACAACCTCGAGTACTACGAGGACGCGTACGAGATCGGCTACGAGAAGGTCATCGACACCTACGCCGCGGCGACGCAGCACGTCGACCAGGGCCTCTCGCTCACGCTGTTCTTCAAGGACACCGCGACGACCCGCGACATCAACAAGGCCCAGATCTACGCCTGGCGCAAGGGCATCAAGACGATCTACTACATCCGGCTGCGTCAGCAGGCGCTTGAGGGAACTGAGTTGGAGATGTGCGTCAGCTGCACGCTCTGATCGCTGCGCACATATCGGATGACTCGAGAAGAGGAATGAACGGATGACTCTCACCGACCCGGTGAACTCGGCCACCAACGACCCGGCCCACTCCGCGCCGGTCAAGCTGGTCAGCCACGTCAACGCGATCAACTGGAACCGCATCCAGGACGACAAGGACCTCGAGGTCTGGAACCGCCTGGTCAACAACTTCTGGCTGCCCGAGAAGGTGCCGCTGTCGAACGACGTGCAGTCGTGGAACCAGCTGACACCTGAAGAGCAGACCACGACGATGCGGGTGTTCACGGGCCTCACGCTGCTCGACACCATCCAGGGCACGGTCGGTGCGGTCTCGCTCATCCCCGACTCGCTGACTCCGCACGAGGAGGCGGTGTACACGAACATCGCGTTCATGGAGTCGGTGCACGCGAAGAGCTACTCGTCGATCTTCTCGACGCTGTGCTCGACGAAGGACATCGACGAGGCGTTCCGGTGGTCGGTCGAGAACGAGCACCTGCAGAAGAAGGCCTCCATCGTGATGGAGTACTACCGCGGCGACGAGCCCCTGAAGCGCAAGGTCGCCTCGACGCTGCTGGAGTCGTTCCTCTTCTACTCCGGGTTCTACCTGCCGATGCACTGGTCGAGCCGGGCGAAGCTCACGAACACGGCCGACCTGATCCGCCTCATCATCCGTGACGAGGCAGTGCACGGCTACTACATCGGCTACAAGTTCCAGCGCGGGCTCGAGCTGGTCGACCAGGCCAAGCGCGACGAGATCAAGGACTACACGTTCTCGCTGCTCTACGAGCTCTACGACAACGAGGTGCAGTACACGCAGAGCCTCTACGACGGCCTCGGCCTGACCGAGGACGTCAAGAAGTTCCTGCACTACAACGCCAACAAGGCCCTGATGAACCTCGGCTACGAGTCGATGTTCCCCTCCTCGGTCACCGACGTGAACCCGGCGATCCTCGCCTCGCTCTCGCCGAACGCCGACGAGAACCACGACTTCTTCTCGGGGTCGGGTTCGTCGTACGTGATCGGCAAGGCAGTCAACACGGAGGACGAGGACTGGGACTTCTGAGCTGATGTGAGACGTCACGGTGCTTGACCCGCGGATACGTCGAAGTCGACCCGGTTCAGAATTCTTGACCGCCCGGTACGTCACCGAGACAGGGACCTTCCTCTTCTCGGCGAGCTCCTTCACGAGCGGAATACAGCTGGAATGGGCCTGCGGCCGGCTGACAGGCTGGGACTCGGCACGTTCGTGTGTGACCCCGGGTAGAACCGACCCGCCGCATCGCGTCGGTGTCAGCGAGGGACGTGTCCGCGGCCATGCTGCGGCTCGGTGGACAAAGCCAATTCGGATGTCACCTACTCCTGCAGCAGACCCCACGACCGCGCGCGTCGGACGGGAAGAACCCAAGGGCCCCTCTCACCCAGCTTCCCCAGAGCGACCATCTACGCCAGCCGGCGCGTGACCGCTTCGGACGCGGGCCCGAACTCGGCGATCTCGTTGAGGAGTGTGATCAGCGGGCGACGGTTCGCGAGCATGGCCGCGCCGATCAGGTCGGCGACGCGCTGACCGTCGGGCGTCAGTTCGAGCTCGACCGCGCGCGCGTCGCCGGTCACCGCGCCTCGACGGCGCTCCGCGAAGCCAGCAGTGCAGAGCTGATCGACGACGTATGCGACGCCGGCGCGGCTCAGCCCGAGTTTTGGTGCCAGCTGGCTGGGCCGCATCCCCGGATGAGCGTGGATCTGCTGAATGGCGCTGAGTTGTCGCACGGGCGGAAGTCCCTTCGGGGCGTGGTGACGCATGTGATCGACGATCCCTGCACCAGTGAGGGCGATGCGACGCAGGATCTCGAGTGGCCCGAGCTTCTCGCCACGGTCCGCGAGGGCCGGTGCCGGCGGGGCGTCGCCACCCAGCTTCTGGACCATCTCCTGCGCGGTCGGACCCCAGTCGACCAGTCGCGCCGCGAGCCGTCGCCGCAGCACGCGTACACGATCTCGCCCCAGTGGCGTCAGCAGCACGACCATCGCGCGGGCGTCGACGGTCGAGCGCTCGAGGGTCACGACGCCGTCATCCACGAGCCGGACCACCAACCGGGAGATCGCTCGGCGGCCCAAGCCGCTGTCATCGGCGATCTCGCGCGTTGTCGGACGCTTATCACTCGCGATGCGGATCAGAGCGAGGGTCTCCTCGTTCGAGATGTACTCGGTGCCGAACGCGTGGTCGACAAGCGCTGTGAACTCCTCGCTGAAGATGCCGAGAAGCCCGACCGCCTCCCTTTCCACGGAGTCATCCATGCCTGCTCACCTCGACACTGCGCACCGTCAGGTCGGCAACGCCTCATCCAAACTAGCCCGACTTGCGCTGACGCACCCGAGCGCGCGACAGCGGACCCAGCTCCGTGATCCATTCTCGCTGCGCGCACCCCGGTGTCTCGGGGTCCGAGACATTCTTGAACAATATTGCGAGTACCGCACCGTCGAGCGGGTGGCGTGACTAGGATCGGCCGCATGCTCCCACGCACGCGAACGACCCACATCGTGTTCCTCATCATCGGAGTGGTCCTCATCGGCGTCGGGCTCTGGCTCGTCTTCACGGGCGGTAGCTTCCTGATGTGGCTCTGGCCCGCTGTAGGCCTCTTCCTGATCGTCAGGTCGGCGCTCGGCCTCAGGAACACGGACGATTCCAGGGATTCCGAACCTCCCTCGCCGTCCTGATCCGCGCTCCGTCGTGAGATCAGGACGGAGCGAAGCTCGCCAGCAACCGGTTCGCGTCGCGATCGAGCGCATCGCCCGCGAGGCGAATCGCCACGACCGCGGACACGACGGCCAGGGCGAGCACGACAAGCGCCACGGCGGCGACGGGGATGACGGCGGCAAGCATCCCCCACACGATCGCCGCACCGATCACGATGGCGTAGGCCAGCGCGATCGCGAGAAGCACGCCGATGACCGCCCGACCCCGTGACGACGGCGCGCGGGACTGGTCGAACGGATTGAAGACGCTCGAGAATGCGCAGATCGCGATGGTGATCGCCAGAGCCGCACCGCCGGCGATCAGGGCGATCCAGACTTCGGTCCACGACGACGTGATCGCCGCTTCGATCAGCACCACTCCGACCAGCAATGGAACGATGAAGACGAGCGGGGCGATCAGCTTGCCGGTGAGCACCGACCGCAGCGACACCCCGCTCAGCACGTTGTACTCGACGCCCGCGCCGTCATGGGCGAAGACGTTGACCATGGCCCCCGAGGCCGTCAGCACCGTGAACACCGCAGCACCGAAGACGAGTCCGCGCTCCGCGATCTGGGAGTGCGCGAAGATCACTCCGATCACCGGGGTGATGGCCAGGAACTGAACCGCCTTCGGAGAGCGGAAGAAGTAGTACCGGAGCTGTTGCGACACGACCGCGGTGAGCGGCCCCACTGGGAGCGAGCGCAGCAGCGGCGGCACGAGACTGAGTTCACCCTCCGTTGCCGATGCCCGGGACGCGCGCCGGGAGGACGCTGCGGCTCCGCGACGGTGACGGGCGAGCGCCCAACCCCATACGACGAGCGCCACCACGACGGCCGTCAGGACGACCACCGTGGCGAGTCCGGCTCGCGTCCACGCGTCATCGCGAGCTGCGATGGTGATCACTCCGGCCGCGCCCGGTGGCAACCACGACAGCACGGTCGCGATCGGGCCGGCGGCGAAGCCCACCGCGGTGAGCACGCCCCCGAGCGATTGGAGCAGGAGGTAGGGGACGAGCACGATCGCCGCGGTCAAGATGATCACCGCATCGCGTCCGCGACGCGAAGACAACGCTCCTCCCAGCAGCGCCTGGAGTGCATTGGATCCCGCGACGCACAGGAGCGCGAACAGCGCGGCGCCCAGTGCGACCGCGATCCGGGAGACGGCGTCATGGCCCGCGGCGACGGTGCCGCCGGCGGCGAACAGGAAGGTGAACAGCGCGGTCGGCGCGATGAGTCCTCCGAGCAGCAGACCGGTGACCTGCTCGGCGAAGGTGAGCGGATACTGTTCCAGCTTCGCGGGATCGACCACGCTCCCGCCGACCCCGGGAACCATGAGCGGGGCGATGAGCCACACCAGGAACACCACGGTGAACGCTGCGAGCAGCATGAGGTCAGCGAGCGGGGTGTTCATGTCGTCGAGGATCGCGACGCCGAATCCCGCGACGATTCCGAGGATCCCTGCCGCAGACCACCCGATCACGTAGCCGATCCGCCCGCGCGCACCCGCGCGGTGGCGGGCGCCGCGTTGGATCGCGAGCCTCAGTCGGAGGAGGACGAGAGCCATGCCAGTTCATCCTCTCCGAGGTCTCGACCCCCGACGAGGTCGACGAACGCCTCCTGGAGCGTGCCCCCGCGGGCGAGCTCCGCGACCGTACCTTCTGCTATACGCCGTCCGGAGGCGATCACCGCGACCCGATCACACAGCCGCTGCACCACATCCATGACGTGGCTGGAGAAGACCACCGTGCCGCCGCCGCTCCGATACCGCTGGAGCATCTCCTCCATCACCTGCGTGTTCACGGGATCCAGCGCTCCGAAGGGCTCGTCGAGAATGAGCACCCGAGGAGAATGCAGCATCGCCACCGCCAGGCCGATCCGCTTGGTCATCCCGAGCGAGAAGTCAGCGATCGGTCGATCAGCGTCCCCCTCCAACGCCAGTACGCGAAGGAGGTCCGTCGACCGAGCCGACACATCCGCCGACTTCATGCGGCGCAGCATTCCCGCATACTCGAGCATCTCGCGCGCGTTCAGCCGATCGAACAGCACCGGGTTGTCCGGGACGTACCCCAGCGCGATCTTCGCCGGACGCGGATCGGGCCACACGGCGATGCCGTCGACGCCGATGTGACCAGCGTCCGGGCGCAGAAGGCCGGCCACCATGCGGATGGTGGTGGTCTTGCCCGCGCCGTTCGGACCCGCGATCCCGTAGAACGCCCCCCGCGGGATACTCAGGTCGAGACCGTCCACCACTTGTCTGTCGCCGAACGCCTTCGATAGCCCCCGGACCTCGATCGCCGTCATCGTTTCGCCGCACCCCGCATCAACATTTCGCCGGCCGATTGCACACGTATTGGGCAGCACCATAGCAGCGCATCGAAGATGTTCGGAACTGTCGAGAAAGTTGGATGCTTCCGTTGAGGGCGGCGCGCGAACCCTCGCGTTTCCAAGCAGTACTCAGCCCGGTGGCGGCGTCGAGACCAACCTGGGCGCATCGGAACTCGCTGAAAACAATTGAGACACTTCTGAACTATGTGTAGCTTGAGTCATCCGAGATGGCGGTGATCGCCACGCGGGGCGGTGACGCGCAAGCGCCGCCTCCGGGATGATCATCGTCCCGACTCCGAGAGGTGAACATGACCGAGCAGGAAGTGAACCAGGTCGCGCTCGCAGCGATGGGATGTACGCAGTTCGTGATGGGGCACAACGCCACGGGCAAGTGGGGGATGCTCAAGGAGGCGTTCGCCATGCGCAGCGCGCTCGGTGACATCCCAGCCGGGCCTGGTCAGGATCTGATCCTGGCGGCGAAGGAGCAGCTGTCCGGTGAGGGCGAGTCCGGGCCGAGTATCGACGCGACGGACAAAGACCTCATGATCTCAACCGGCCGCTCCTATGTGGAGGGTGTGCTGCCGGTCCTCCACGCCCTCCCGGAGGAGGCTGCAGCGAACGTGCGAGCCTGGCTTCTCGGAGTCGCGGAGCATGTGGCCGGGGCCGCGAAGGACAAGGGCGGCTCCGACAAGGTGTCTCCGGCCGAGGCCGCGGCAATCGACGAGCTCCGCACCCTGCTGGCCGGATAGCAGACCGGCCAGCGCCATGACATCGGCAGATCAAGGGAGCGCTCCCGTGGAGACCGAGGTTTCCACCAGCCCTGACAGGCAAGTCCACCGATCGATCACTGATTGCACGGGTCCATCCGTTGAGCGGTCGGTCTGGGCCCCGCACGCGCCGCGTGCTCGATCGCAGCTGAGCGCACTGTCCGCTACCGTGGGCCGCGTCGGCGTGGGCGCCGAAGCGAGACGATCGTTCCAACTGCACCACCGACCTCGTGGAGAGAGACGATGACCGAGCAGACCAGCGCACCCGCGCACACGAATGCGTGGAAGGCCTTCTGGGATCGCGGCGGGTGGTGGAAGGCGCTCCTCTTCGTGGCCGCCTACCTCGCCCTGTACCAGGCCCTGCCGTTCCTCGTTCGACCGTTCACAGGCGACGCCCTCGAAGTCGACAGCGTCCTCGAGACTCCGGCGAGCGTATTCGTCGCCGTCACGATGCCGCTGGTGATCGGGTCGATCCTGCTGCTCGTGTTCGCACTGACGGTTCGGTGGCTGCCGGTCCCGCTCTTCGGTCGACAACCCGTGCGTGGCAGCTGGTGGATGTGGTTCGCGCCCGTGCTCGTGCTCATCCCGATCGTGCTCCGTGCGCTCGGCACCGACTACAGCCAGTATTCGCTCGCCGTCATCCTCATGGTCTTCGTGACCGGTGCGTTCGTCGGATTCTCCGAGGAGCTCCTCACCCGAGGCGTCGTCGTCGTGCTGCTCCGGCGAGCCGGGTACAACGAATGGGTCGTCGCGGCGCTGTCCGCACTCCTGTTCGCCGCCCTGCACAGCACGAACGTGTTCACGGGCCAGCCGCTGGCGACCGTCGCATTCACGCTCTTCTATACCTTCTGGTTCGGGATCCTGATGTACCTCGTCATGCGTGTGACCGGGAGCATCATCTGGGCGATGGTCCTCCACGGGCTGACCGACCCGACGACGATGCTCGCATCCGGCGGGGTCGACGAACTGAACGCGGGCACGACCAACGTGTTCATCAGCCTCGTCTCGCCATCGACGGTCCTGCTGATCATCGGCGCCCTGGTCATGCTGATCTTCATCCGGGGCAACGCGATGGGCCGGGCAGCTGCCGGCGAGCCGGCTCGGGTGACGACGACCTGACCGCCGACCGCCGACTGACTGCGCACACCCGGTCGGCGGCGGTGGGACTGCAGGCGTATCATGCCCCTCGACGACGAACGACGCTCGGCACCGGTCGGTGCCGAGCGTCGTTCGTCGATCAGGCGGGTGTCAGTCGAAGAACTCGTTCGCCCTTCGGGACCAGAGCAGGCCGAGGCCGATGAGTGCGATGATGCCTTGGATGAGCGGACCCCAGAAGCCGTTCCCGAAGGTGAACACGCCGTAGACCGCGACCGCCGCGTTCAGCACGAAGACGATGGTCATGATGATGCGCGAGGTGTTGCTGCCGCGGAACAGGCCGAGGCTGACGGCGATGGTGATGGCGCCGATCACGATCGTCAGCCACGCGGCCAACGAGCCGAAGCCGTCGCCGAAGAGGTGGATGATGCCGCTGATGATCGCGATGGCCCCGTTCAGCCATGCGAGGACGGCGACGAGGGTGACGCCGCCGGGACGTTGACCTGCCATGGTGCTGTACTCCTTTGCGAGGGATACCGCGATCGTTGTCGCGGCCGCGCCACTGGCTCCGTCTCGCTCGCACCGGTCGACAACGCGTGGCGGGAGCGTGGGGAGCTGGGCGGCGTGTTGCGACCCGACTGCCGGGCTGGCAAGCGGGTCAGGGGTTCCGATCGGAATGGTGGGCTGGTGGCAGCTTGTCACGCTCCGTCGCCGGAGTGCCTGCTCGTCGGTTCGGTGTCGCTTTGTCCATGCTGCTCTCTCCTTTCGCGGGGATGCGCGCGTCACCGCACGCACCGAGGAAGACCCGATTTCGCGACAAGCTCCGATTCGCCTGTGAATCACAGTGGTCCGGAGCCTACGTTCTGCGTGTCTCCGCGCGCGAGGACACGCCGTGACACGGGCAGCGGCGAGCGAGTAGCTAGCTCCACACGCCGCTGGCCCGGGAGTGGTCCGTCGGCCGCCGCCTAGGAGCCGGAGGAGTGCTGGGGGTTTACCTGCTTGATCCAGTCGATCAGGTCCAAGCTCGACCGGGTCTGCAGCCACACCCGGCCGGGCCCGGTGAAGTCGGTGACGAGGCCCTCGCCGCCGAGGATCGTCGACTTCCAGGTGCCCGCCTTGCGGACGGAGTACTGGACGGTCTCGTCGAACGCGACGACGTGACCGGTGTCGAGCGTCATCGTCTCTCCGACCGCAAGGACCGCAGGCACGATCGCCCCGTACGACGAGAGCAGCAGGTCGCCCTCCCCCGTGCAGCGGAGCAGGATCAACCCTTCGCCGCTGAAGAACGACTTGCCCCCGCCCCACTTCGCGTCGACGTCGACCGTCGGGTCGGACGCCGCCCATGATCCCGACTGCACGAGGAGCGCCGTCCCGCCGTCGAGCGCGACCTTCGTCATGTCGCCGGGCAGGGTGGCCGTCACGCCCACCTGGCCGCCGCTCCCGGTGTGGAAGTCGTTCACGAAGAAGCTCTCACCGCCGAGGCTACGGCGCAGGCCCTTCAGGAATCCGCCGCGAGTCGAGGTCTCGATGGTGATGTCGCCGCGCGTCATCGCCATCGCCCCCGCCTCGACCCGGACCGATCCCCCCGGCGGCAGGGTCACCGTGCCCATCGCGAAGGCCGGTCCAGAAGAGATGTCGACGTCCATGCAGTCCTCCGAGCGATCGTCAGCAGTGCCTTCGCCTCACCATACTGTTACCGGACTCCATCGTCCGCTATGTTCATGCCATGCGCGTGAGCCCCCGCCCGTGGATCGGATTCGCCGTCGTCCTCGCCTACATGCTCGTGGGTGCCCTGGTCTGGATTCTGACCGGCGTCGACTACCCCCGCATCAGCGAATCGGCGGGCACGCTCCTGCTCTGGTACGTGCTGCCCCTCGCGGTCGGGGCCGTGCTGCTGATCGTCGCCACGTCGCTCCTCGGATGGTGGAGGCCGGCACTCTTCGAGAAGCGACCCGGCCCGCGATGGATCATGGTCGGGCCCGTGCTCATGATCGCGGTGGCGATCGGCGTCCTGCTGGGCAAGGACCTCTCGCAGGTCCCGCTGCAGATGTGGGTCCTCGCGACAGTCGGGAGCATCCTGGTCGGCTTCTGCGAGGAACTCCTCACGCGCGGCATCCTCCTGGTCGCGTTGCGCGGGCGATTCCGCGAACTCCTGTCGTGGTTCCTGAGCACCCTGATGTTCGGACTCATGCACCTGCCGAACCTGTTCTTCGGCCAGACCGGCGCCATCGTGCAGGTGTTCCTCGCCTTCGCGTCGGGCACGATGCTCTACCTCGCACGCCGATCGAGCGGGACCCTGATCTTCGCCATGGCGGTGCACGCGATCTGGGACTTCGCCCAGTTCACGGGGGTACGGACCGAGGCCGGCGACTACGTCGGCGTGCTCGGCTCGGGAGCACTGAACGTGCTCGCCCTCATCCTCCTGATCTTCAGCCTCAGGGCCGACCGCGGAGCCAAGGTCGAGCAGTACGGGGTCGAGCCGGGCCCGGATGTGCCCGCAAGGGTGTGATCGATCAGGACATCCCTGACATTCCTGCGTCAGGACATCTCTGACGTCCCCGTTGAGGTGGCCCTGACCCTTCTCCCTCGGACGTGCGGCGGGGGTCCGTGCGGATTTCCTCCCCCGAGGACTACCGTGAGGGTGTGTCCGCTCCTGCGACTGACGCGATTGACGCACGAGCTGCTCACGCTGACGGCGTGGAGCGCCTGCTGGAGAGCTATCGGGCGCTGCCCGCGACGGCGACGGTGCGGCTGGCGAAGCCGACGTCGAACCTGTTCCGGTCGCGCGACCGGGTCGAGGCGCGGGGCCTGGACACGTCGGGGCTGACGCAGGTGATTGCGGTCGACGTGGAGGCGCGGACGGCCGACGTGGCAGGCATGTGCACCTACGAGGATCTCGTCGCGGCGACGCTGCCGCACGGGTTGGCGCCGCTGGTCGTGCCGCAATTGAAGACGATCACGCTCGGGGGCGCGGTGACGGGGCTCGGGATCGAGTCGACGTCGTTCCGCAACGGGCTGCCGCACGAGTCGGTGCTGGAGCTCGACATCCTCACCGGCGCCGGCGAGGTCGTGACCGCGTCGCCGACGGAGCACGCCGACCTGTTCCGCGCGTTCCCGAACTCGTACGGCACGCTCGGCTACGCCGTGCGCCTGCGCATCGAGCTGGAGCCGGTGCAGCCGTTCGTCGCGCTCACGCACCTGCGGTTCCATGCACTCGCCGACCTCATCTACGCGATGGACCGCATCGTCGAGACCGGCGCCCTCGACGACGGCACCCGCGTCGACTACCTCGACGGGGTCGTCTTCAGCGCCGACGAGAGCTACCTCTGCGTGGGCGTGCAGACCGCGGCATCCGGCCCGACCAGCGACTACACGGGCCAGCGTATCTTCTACCGCTCCATCCAGCATGCGGATGGCGCGACGCACGACCGGCTCACGATCCACGACTACCTGTGGCGGTGGGACACCGACTGGTTCTGGTGCTCGCAGGCGTTCGGCGCGCAGCATCCGCTCGTTCGCCGGTTCTGGCCGCGGCGCTACCGGCGCAGCAGCTCGTACTGGAAGCTCATGAAGCTCGAACGGCGGTACGACATCGGAAACCGCATCGAGCGGTTCCGTGACCGGCCGCTGCGCGAGCGCGTGATCCAGGACGTCGAGATCCCGATCGAGCGGACCGCGGAGTTCCTCGACTGGTTCCTCGCCGAGGTGCCGATCGAGCCGATCTGGCTGTGCCCGCTGCGACCGCGCAACGACACCGACTGGCCGCTGTACCCGCTCGAGCCGCACCGCACCTACGTGAACGTCGGCTTCTGGTCGACCGTGCCGGTCGGCGCGACCGAGGGCGCGACGAACCGGCTGATCGAGCACAAGGTGAGCGAGCTCGACGGCCACAAGTCGCTGTACTCCGACGCCTACTACCCGCGCGACGAGTTCGACGCGCTCTACGGCGGCGACGCCTACCGCGCCGTGAAGCGGCGGTACGACCCCGACTCACGGCTCCTCGACCTCTACGCGAAGGCGGTGCAACGACGATGACGACGTTCAAGGAACGCAGGCCCGGGCCGGCGACGGATGCCACGACGGCGGATGCCGCGCCGGCGGATGCCACGCCGAAGCCGGATGCCTCGGGCAAGCTGACCCTCGCCGAGATCCTCGAACTCGTCGCCGGCGTGCAGCTCCCGCTGCGGTTCACCGCCTACGACGGCAGCTCGGCCGGCCCGCCCGACGCCCCCATCGGCATCGAACTGAAGACGCCGCGCGGCACGACCTACCTCGCCACCGCTCGCGGCGACCTCGGCCTCGCACGCGCCTACATCGCCGGCGACCTCGAGATCCACGGCGTGCACCCCGGCGACCCCTACGAACTGCTCCGCGCGCTCGCCGACGAACTGGTGTTCCGGCTGCCGCCTCCGCGGGCGATCGCGCAGATCCTCCGCTCGATCGGCGTCGAGCACCTGAAGCCGATCGCGCCGCCGCCGGGGGAGGCGCCGCCGCGCTGGCGTCGCGTCGCCACGGGGCGCCGGCACAGCAAGGCGCGCGACGCCGAGGCCATCCAGCACCACTACGACGTGTCGAATGCCTTCTACGAATGGGTGCTCGGGCCGTCGATGACCTACACCTGCGCCTGCTACCCGCGGCCCGACGCCTCCCTCGAGGAGGCCCAGGAGAACAAGTACCGGCTCGTCTTCGAGAAGTTGTGGCTGAGCCCGGGCGACCGGCTGCTCGACGTGGGCTGCGGGTGGGGCGGGATGGTGCGCTACGCGGCGCGCCGCGGCATCCGTGTCGTCGGCGTGACGCTGTCGGAGCAGCAGGCCACGTGGGCGCAGCGCGCCATCGCCGAGGAGGGCCTGGGCGAGCTCGCCGAGGTGCGCCACGCCGACTACCGCGACATCCGCGAGAGCGGGTTCGACGCGGTGTCGTCGATCGGGCTGCTCGAGCACATCGGGGTGCGCAACTACGCGAAGTACTTCCGCTTCCTGCAGTCGCGGCTGCGCCCCGGCGGGCTGCTGCTCAACCACTGCATCACCCGGCCCGACAACAAGTCCGAACCGTCGACGCGCGGGTTCATCGACCGGTACGTCTTCCCCGACGGGGAGCTCACCGGGTCGGGCCGCATCATCACCGAAGCGCAGGATGCCGGCCTCGAGGTGCTGCACGAGGAGAACCTGCGCCCGCACTACGCGATGACGCTGCGCGACTGGTGCGCCAACCTCGTCGAGCACTGGGACGAGGCGGTCGACGAGGTCGGCCTGCCGACCGCGAAGGTGTGGGGGCTCTACATGGCCGGCTCGCGGCTCCAGTTCGAGCGCGGCGGCATCCAGCTGCACCAGGTGCTCGCGGTGAAGCCGGACGAGCGCGGGGGAGTGGGCGAACTGCCGCTGCGTCCGTGGTGGACGGCGTAGTCGTAGGGCGTCCGGAACGCGTGGAGCGCTCGACGCCGGCGATCGACCGAAATCCGCGCCGGTGCTGGCCATCGGAACGAGGGCGCCGGATCAGGCGGCGGGTTCCACCTCCACCTGCACCTCGTTGTGGCGCAGGAACCACGGGGTGATGGGCGGGTTGAACCGCGCGAAACGGGGTTCGCCGCGGACCGTGAGCCCCGCGGAGCTCACCTTGGCGAGCAGTTCGTCGCGGTGCCGCTCCCACGACTCCCGGGTCCAGCGACCGCTGAACCGGAGTGCGGCCACCAGCTGCTCCGGCACCGTCCGCAACCTCACCTCGGGACGGGTGGGGACCGGTGCCTCGGCCTCGGTGATCCCGGCCGGCAGCACGAAGGCTACGACATGCCCCTCACCGCTCCGCTCCTGCAGCACGGGCGCCGTCATCGCGATCTTCTCCGACGACTGCACCACCGGCGCCGTCATCTCGATCGAACGGCGGGCGGCGTTCTCACCGCCGATGTAGCCGACGAGCAGGCGGAAGGCCTCGTTGCCGGCATCCTCGAACGGCACGCCCCGCACCACGGTCTCGGCCACGACGTGCGACGGATAGCGACGCACCTCCCACCCGTCATGCTCCTGGACGACGTCGAACGGCTGCTGCTCGGTCACCTTCCGAGGCTACGCCGCCTTCGAGAGCATGGCCCGTGAAGGCGATCCGTCGCCCATCCGTCGCACGTGTGCGGAGGCCGAGTTACACGAGGCAATCGTGAGAGATCATTGCGAGACGGTGATCTTCACGACCTCGTCCAATGACTCGACCACGCCTTCGGGATCGATACCCGATACGCAGTTCAGTTCAAGCGTGTAGGCGTTGCTCATTCCGTGGATGCTCGGGTCGAGTGCGGTGAACACTCGGACGGCGATGAGCCACGTGGAGTCACCATCGACGAGGAGGATGCTTCGCGTCGCAACAGTGGCTCCCGGATCTTCCTCAGGTCCTGCAAGCGCGAAGTGACCGTCGGCCACATAGGGGGCATTTGATTCGACAGTGTCCCCGGTCAGCTCAGCAAGGAACTCATCGGATGCCGCGGCGTCGTCCGTGGCCGATGTCTCGATGACCTCCTGGATGTAGCGCGCAGTGCACGAACCATTCGAGTGCACGAATTGCACCACGTTCTCCGGCGCCTCGAAATCGGGTGCCCAATCAGCATCGGACCCGAACGAGATACTCCAACCGACGCTCGCCGCCGGGTCAAGTCGACTGCCGCCGTCGAAATCGAGCGTCACGACTGCCGCCGCCGGTTCAGGTTCGGCGGTCGGAGACTCGGTATCCGATGCCGGCGACTCGCTGCCCGACGGTTCGCTCGAGGGCGGTGACCCGGTGGCGGAGACGCACGACGCGCAACCGAGCGAAACCGCAACGGTCATCATCGCGGCGAGTGCGATGCGCAATTGCATATCGACTCCTAACTCACTCCCTGGCGTCGTAGAACTCTGTTTCCAGAAGCCACCCAGATTGCGAATCGTGGGAATCCCGCACTCTCCAAGAACGAAGGAACCGCACGAGCCGCCTATTGGAGCGGTATACCGGATGGTTCCATTTAGCGGCTCGGTCCAGCAAGTGTCGCTTCCGACACTCTTTCGATACACCGCCGTTTCTGCCAATCTGATGGTGTCCGGTCGTTGCCCCCGGAGTCAGAAGGGCACCATGAACGTTGCCGACACGCTGCAGTTCGCAGTCGAATCTGCGCATTCGATCGCTCGTGATGAGTTCGACGAGCAGGGCTTTGCCGAACGGCTCTCCGTTCTCTTCGATGCGGACGGCGGGGTCGGCGTCACGTCGATGCGGCACGCGGTGCCCGAACCCCAGATCCGCGTGGTGGTGGGCGGCGGCCCCGCCTGCTCCGAGGCAACAGCCGCTAGCGCCCCCCTCTTCGCTGCCAAGCACCCTGGCATTCTTGCGCAGCAGCGTTTGGGGACCGCGAGGGCGGTCCGCGTGAGCGACGAGGTGAACCTTGATCGGTTCTGGACGACCGAGACGTGGTGGGTGATGCATCACCCCTGGAATGGTCGATACTCGCTTGGAGCCACCCTCCATCTCGGTCGGGATGCTGTGGTGTTCGTCGGCCTCAATCGCGCGAAGAGAGACTTCTCCGATGACGAAGTGCTCGCGTTGAGTCGCTTCCAGCAACCGGTCGTTGCGGCATTCCGCTATCGGCGAGCTGTGCAGGGTGCGCTTCATCAGCTTGCTGCCCTGGCCGACTCTGGCACGCCGAAGGACACCGAGCGCGGTCAGGTCGGGGGTGCCCGGGAAGCACCAAGCCGGCGCGAGGCGGAAGTGCTCACCCTGATGGCCGCGGGGTGGACAAACACTCAGATCGCTTCCCGCCTCTTCATTACGGAACGCACTGTCCGCAAACACCTCTCATCGGTGTACGAGAAGGCTGGTCTTCCCGGTCGCGCCGCCGCCGCAGCCTGGTGGGAGCGGCAGCGCGACCTCCCTTGACACGGCATTCGTTCTGCATGCCCCAAGGCGTCCTGATCGCTGTTCCTTCATCGTCGTTCAGCCTCGCGTGAACGCCGTTCGCCCGCCTCGACGAGAACTGCTCGGGCGGCCTGCCTCGAAAGGAAGGGCCGCTGGCGTGCGCCCGATGGGTCGCGCGCTCGCGTCGGTCTCGGCCGGCTAGCGTTCGGGCTCCCCGTAGGCAAGCCCCGGCATCGGACCGATCCGGCGTGGCAGAGTGAGCGCGTGACCACCGCTCGCATCGCCGTCATCTTCAACCCGAGCAAGATCGAGCGCCAGGAGCTCTGCGACGCCTTCGATCGCGTCGATCCGGACGCCTGTGCCGCCGCATCCTGGTTCGAGACCACAGAGGACGACCCGGGTCGCGGAATGGCGCGAGAGGCGCTTGCGCACGGCGCCGAGGTGGTCGTGGTGGCTGGAGGCGACGGTACGGTTCGGGCCGTCGCAGAGGCGCTCGCCGGAGAGGATGCCGTGCTCGGCATCATCCCGCAGGGCACCGGCAACCTGCTCGCCCGCAACCTCGAGGTCCCGATCGGCGACACCGAAGCGGCGATCGAGCGCGCGCTCGGAACCGGTGAGCGGCGCATCGACATCGGGTGGGTCGACACGGGCGACGGCGAGGAGCGCGGCTTCGCCGTCATGGTCGGATTCGGCCTGGACGCGCACATGCTCGTCGAGACCGACGACGACCTGAAGGACAAGGCCGGCTGGCTCGCCTACGTGGCCGCGCTCGGCAGGGCGATCGCCGCCTCGGATGTCGTCGAGTTCACCCTCGCGATCGACGACGACGACCCGCAGACGCTGAGCGGGCACACCTTCATCGTCGGAAACTGCGGCACGGTGCAGGGCGGCGTCGCACTGCTGCCCGATGCCGTCCTCGACGACGGGCGACTCGACGCGCTCATCGTGAGTGCCGACGGCCTGGTCGGGTGGCTCGACACCGTGCGGTCCTTCGTGTGGGACAACGGCATCCGCCGCTTCTTCGCGAACGACGATGAGGCCGTCGACGCAGAGACCGCCACGCATCTGGCCGGCACGCGCATGAAGGTCGAGCTCCCGAAGCCCCTGCCGTTCGAGATCGACGGCGAGGAGGCCGGCGATGTGCAGACGTTCACCGTGCGGGTGCAAGCCGGGGCGCTCCGCGTCCGCTGAGCACCTGTCCGCGCCTGCCGACCGACTAGTTCGGCGAGTCATGGGCCACGAGGCGCCGGACCCATTCTTCGTACTCGTCCAGGTCGGACCGAGCGAGTGTCAGACTCTCGTCGATCCACTCTTCTGACTTGGTGGCCGTCTCCTCCTGGGAGGGCGTGAGGTCGGGCTCATTGACGCTCGTCACACCCAGCCAGACCGGGAGCGCCTGCGTGTCGAGAATGATGCTGACCAGCTTGAGCTCGATCTCGAGTGCCTTCTGGGCGTCGGGGGAAAGCGCGTCCCATTCGATCCGGCGGCTCGCGTCATCCCCGGGTGCTGGGATGAACGGAGGTGCCTCGGCAGCGCGGGATCGGATGGCGCGTCCGAGCAGCTCAGCGCGCTGGATGATGGCTTGCTGGGCTTCGTTCCACTTCTCCGCGCGCGGCAGGGCATCCTGCATGTCCTCCAGCGCCTGCTGCGCGGCGTCAAGCTTCTCGGCTTCTGCTTCGGCTTCCTTGCGAAGTTTTCGGCCCTTCCAGACGAGCACTCCACCGATGGCCAGAAGCGCGGGCAAGGCGACGATGCCGGTCAGGACCGCCGCGCCGCCCGCGACGCCCATGCGACCGGCTGCGAGCGAACCGCTTCCGAGCCACGCGAGCGTGGTGCTGGAGGCAGCCGCGCCGGAGAGCGAGGCGATCGCAGCCCCGGTCGATGCCGTCCCGGCGGCCGAGAGGGCGACGAGCACGCCTGCCGCGGTTCCTGATCCCGGCCCACCTCCGGCGCCCGCGCCTGCCGTGCTTTCGGTCAGCGCCTTCAGGACGGCGGCCTCCGTCTGCCCCCTCAGTTGCCGGATCTCGCCCTCGAGCGATCCTGCCGTCTCGTCGGTCGCCCCGGCATCCTCGGTATCGAGCCGCCGTTGCCAGTCCAGCCTCGCGGCCGTCTCGAGGAACGGCAGGACGAATCCGTTGCACGCTCGCTCGAGCGTGCGCTCGGAGTTACGGACCTGGAACGTGACCCGTTCGGTGAGCAGGTTCGACGATGCGATGATCTGAGCTCGCCGGGCCTCGTTCTCGATGTAGATCGGCCCGGCCATGGCACGGGCGAAGACGCCGGGGCGCGAGAGCGCCGCGAGCGCTCGCTCCGTCTCCTCCTCGAGTTCCGCCTCCGTATGCCCGAGCGCGTCCAGGAGACGTCGGCGGTACCGACCGGTCGGGTCGGTCTTGCCGGACTCGATGCGGGAAATCGCCACGGCGGCGCTCTTCGGGCTCTCGTCGCTTCCATATCCGGCGAGTCGCCCCAGCTCCTGCTGGCCCTTGCCGTTGGCGCGTCGCCACTCCCGCCCCCACGCCTTGAGTACCGATGCCTGTGCGGTCAGGCGGGGGTTCGGATCTGCACGCGCGGTCGCCACTCTTGACACCTACCCTAACCTCGTGCCTATACTCGGGCTAATGCGGGGCTAACTTAGCACCCGCATACGCCACTCTATAGGGAGATCATCATGACTATGAGTGCACTGCCGGCGTGGTCGGAGCAGGACATGCCTTCGTCCGGGACTGGGACCGGAACGAGCGAGCCGCAGTACGACGCGCGTCCTCGCAACGGCAGCAACCCCTGGCTGATGCTGTTCCCCCTCGGCGCTGCAGCGGCGGTCTCGGCCGCTGTCCTGCTGCGGCGACCGGCCGTGCGCAAGGCGTGCGTCGAGGTGGTCCGGGATCCCGAGGTGCGTGATGAGTGCCGGGAGGCCGGTGAGCGCGCATACCGCGTGATCGCCGCATCGTGGCGCCGGCATGGCGGTCCGGAAGGATTGGCCGAGACCTTCCTGCGCTGACTTCGCCGGCGACGACGGTCGAGGCGCGCGGGAGCAGACCCCCGGATGGCGCAGAGCTCGGCGCCGTGCCATCCGCTGTCGCCGTCTCGGCCTCTCGTTCGGGCCGGGCGATCATCGCTCAGCGCCAGCCGAGCCCCGGCGCGACGTGCGTCAGGATCGACTCGAGCACGTGCGCGTTGTAGTCGACGCCCAGCTGGTTCGGCACCGTGAGCAGCAGGGTGTCGGCGGCCGCGATCGCCTCGTCCTCGCGGAGCTGCTCGATGAGCCGGTCGGGCTCGGCGGCGTAGCTGCGGCCGAAGACCGCGCGGAAGTCGTCGATGACGCCGAACTGGTCGGACCGGTCGCCGCCGCCGACGAAGTACCGGCGGTCCAGGTCGTTCACGATCGCGAAGATCGAGCGGCTCACCGAGACGCGCGGCTCGCGCTCGTGCCCGGCCTCGGCCCAGGCGGCGCGGAACGCCTCGATCTGCTTGCGCTGCTGCACGTGGAAGGGCTCGCCCGACTCATCCTCCTTCAGCGTCGAGCTCATGAGGTTCATGCCCTGCTCGGCCGCCCACACGGCGGTCGAGTCGGAGCCGGCGCCCCACCAGATGCGGTCGCGCAGGCCGGGCGACTGCGGCTGGATGCCGAGCGGCCCCGGGTGCGGGTTCGGGAACATCGGCCGCGGGTTCGGCTCGGCGAACCGGGCGCCGTCGATGACCTTCAGGAACACGCCGGTGTTGTTCCGGGCGACGTCGGCCATGGTCGAGCCATCCGGCGCCTCGTAGCCGAAGTACCGGTAGCCCTCGATGACCTGCTCGGGTGAGCCGCGCGAGACGCCGAGCTGCAACCGGCCGCCCGCGATGAGGTCGGCGGCGCCGGCATCCTCGGCCATGTACAGCGGGTTCTCGTAGCGCATGTCGATCACGCCCGTGCCGAGTTCGATGCGACTCGTCTTCGCGCCCGCCGCGGCGAGGAGGGGGAACGGGCTCGCGAGCTGGTTCGCGAAGTGGTGCACGCGGAAGTACGCGCCGTCGGCCCCGACCTCCTCCGCCGCGACGGCCAGGTCGATCGACTGCAGCAGCACGTCGGACGCCGAACGGGTCTGCGAGCCGGGGGTGTTCGACCAGTGGCCGAACGAGAGGAAACCGATGCGCTTCATACAGGGATGCAACGTTCCGCGCGCCGCGGCATTCCGGGGCTGGGCGGGTCACTCCGTCCTCGCAGGTGGCGGGCCCAAGCCGATCCCGGAGGTCGGGTCACCCGAGCTTGCGGATGACCGAGTCGAGACGCTCCGTGAGATGGGCCGCGCCCACGGGGGGCGGTTCCCCCTCGGCGGCCCGGCGCGCCCAGCTGAGTCCGATGTAGCGCATGAGGCCGGCGAGCAGGTGGGTGATGATCTCGGCCTGCTCCGGCAGGTCGGCGAGTTCGGCGTCGTCGGCACCCGCCTTGAGCGCATCCTGGCGCAGCCGGAGCCCGATGATCTGGCGGAGCTCCGCCTCGATGGCGGTGAGCCGCTCCATCTGGCGGGCGAGCAGCGCGGGGTTCTGCGAGACGGCGTCGATGCGCCGCATGATGAGCGTTGGGTCGGACGGGAGGCGGTCCGGCTCGATGCGGACGAGACCCGCGGCCTCCGCGAGCAGCGGTCCGTCGGAGACGATGAACTCTCGCGCGGCCTGCTGGTCGATGGCGGGCTCGTCGGTGCCGAGCAGCGCGGCATCCTTCGTCTTGAAGTGGTTGAAGAAGGTGCGCTGGCTGATGCCGGCGGCCTGGCAGATCATGTCGACCGTGACCTGGTCGTAGCCGTGCTCGGTCACGAGGTCGATCGCGGCGCGCTCGATCGCGGCGGTCGTCTCGGCGACGCCGCGGCGCCTCGTTCCGGGTTCGGTCGACATGATCTGCCTCCTGGTCGATTACTCGTACCGTAGCGAGTCGATCGGGTCCTGACGGGCCGCCCGGCGGGCGGGCAGCACGCCGGAGAGGAACGCGACGAGCATGATCACGACGATCACGGCGAGCACGTTGAGCGGGTCGAAGAGCAGGATCGTCAGGCCGGGCAGGTCGGCCAGCGGCCCGGCCGCGAGCGCGGAGGCGAGGCCGGTCCCGATCCCGATGGCGGCCACGGCGCCGATCGCCGATCCGAGGAAGCCGATGACGACCGCCTCGAGGCTGAACAGCGAGAACACTTTCCCGTTCGACATGCCCATGGCCTTCATCAGCCCGATCTCGCGCGTGCGCTCCTGCACGCTCATCAGCAGCGTGTTGACGATGCCGAAGGATGCCGCGAGCAGCGCGATCACGGAGAACGCGCTCAGCACGCCGATGATGCCGTTGATCACGGTCTGGATGACGCCGAGCTGGTCCTCCACGGTCTGGCCCGCGAGGTCGGCCTCGGCGAGCTCCGCCTTGACGTCATCGATGTCCTGGTCGGTGACGGCGCCGCCCGGTCCGGTGCCGTCGAGGTGCGCGACCGCGAGCACGTAGGCCTCGGGCTGCCCGGGGATCGCCTGCGCGACGGTGACGGCGTCGGTCAGGCGCTCGTTCGCTCCGGCTCCCGAGGCGAACAAGCTCATGCGGGCGATCCCGGCGACCTCGGCCTCGATCGTCTGCTCGCCCTGCGCGGCATCCGTGTACCCCAGCCGCACGGTCGCCCCGACCGCGGCCTCGGCGTCGTCGAAGCCAAGGGCCTCGACGTAGTCATCCGGGAGGACGACCTGCGCGGCATCCGACTCGTTGTCGAGCTGGTCGCCGGCCACGAGGTCGCTGCGACCGAGCGATGAGCTCGGGTTGACGTCGATCTCGTAGCGGTCGTCCTCGCCCCCGCCGGCCGGGGAGATCCAGTCGATCGTGATCTGCCGGACCGGCTCGACCATGCCGACCCCGTCCATTCCCCGCATCGCCTCGAGGTCGTCGGCGTTCAGCAGCGTGCCGGAGCCGAGCGGGTTGGGCTGCGTCGCCTGCTGCCGGCCGTCGGCCTCGAACGGGGTCGGCCCGTCGGTGGTGTCCGACGTCTCGGCCGGGGCGACGAGCAGCGCATCGCCGGTGCTGACGGTCGCGACCTGCCTGGTGACGTAGTCGTTCACGCCCGTGCCGAGCGCGGTCGTGAGCGTGAGGGTGAAGGCGCCGACGAACAGGCTCAGGACCGTGAGGGTCGTGCGCAGCCGGCTGCGGAACGCGTTCCGGGTGGCGTTGGTGATGACATCCGCGGTCCTCATCGTCCCGCTCCTTCCACGATCAGGCCGTCGGCGATGGTCACGCGCCGGTCGCACCGGGCGGCGAGCTCGTCGTCGTGCGTGACGACGACGAGGGTGATGCCCCGCTCGCGCTGCAGGTCGAACAGGATGTCCTCGACCTGGGCGCCGGTCGCGGAGTCGAGGTTCCCGGTCGGCTCGTCGGCGAAGATCACGTCGGGCTCGTTGATCAGGGCGCGAGCGATCACGACGCGCTGCTTCTGTCCGCCGGAGAGGTCCGTTGCCTTGTTCTTGGCCTTGTCGGCGAGGCCGAGGGCCTCGAGCACGGCCATGCCGCGCCGGGTGCGCTCGCGCGGGGCGACGCCCGCGACGAGGAGCGGGAGGGTGACGTTCTCGAGCACGCTCTGCTGGGCCGTCAGGAAGAACTGCTGGAACACGAAGCCGAAGCGCTCGTTGCGGAGGCGGTTGACGTGCTTGGCGGGGGCGGCGCCGGCGTCGTCGCCCTCGATCCGGACGGTGCCGGTCGTCGGGCGGTCGAGCAGTGCGAGCAGGTGCATGAGGGTCGACTTGCCCGACCCCGACTTGCCGACGATGGCGAGCGACTCGCCGCGACGGATGTCGAGCGAGACGCCCTTGAGCGCGTCGAACCGGGAGGCTCCGGTTCCGTACGTCTTCGTCAGCGCGGTCGCGCTGAGCATCGGCGGTGCGCCTGATGCGGGGGAGGCGGTCATGCGGGCGGTTCCCTCCAGTGTCTGTCACACAATATTGCAGTAACTGCAACAGTGACTGACTCGACTGGAAGATCGCCGAGAGCGGGCCGGGTCAGCCCGACAGGGCATAGACGGTCACCGGCGCCCGCCTGCCCTTGACCCGCATCTCCGCCAGCGCCTTGGCGCGCACGTCCCGCAGCCGGTCGAGTGCCGCGTAGGTCTCGGCGCTCACGAGGATGGGCGCCCCCGCATCCTTCGTCCGGTCCTCGAGGCGGGCGGCGAGGTTCACCGCGTCGCCCATCACCGTGTACTCGATCCGTTCCCGGCCGCCGATGTTCCCGGCGACGGCCGGTCCGGTCGCAATTCCTATCCCCGACTCCAGGTTCGGCAGGCGTTCCGTGGTCTCCGCCTCGTTGAACGACGCCAGGGCCCGGCGCATGCCGAACGCCGCGGCCACCGCCCGGTCGGCGTGATCGGGCATGGGGTTCAGCGGCGTACCGAAGACCGCGAGGATCGAGTCCCCGCCGAAGCGCGTCACCACGCCGCCGTGCTCGACGACGGCCGACACCATCGCCGTTGATCACGTCGACGAGCCGGTCTGGCGGCATCCGCTCGCTGAGGGTCGTGAAGTCGCGGATGTCGGAGAACACCACCGAGCAGTCGACGAGCGTGCCGCCGAGGCCGGCTCCGGATTCCACCGCCGCCTGGGCCACCTCGGGGCTCACGTAGAGGCCGAACAGTTCACGGACCCGCTCGCCCTGGCGCAGCCCCGCCGTCATCGCGTTGAACCGCTCGCCCAGGTACCCGAGCTCGTCGTTGGTGGTCACCACCACGCGCGCGTCGAGGTGGGCGTCCTCCACGCGACGCATCCCCGCCTGCAGCGCATCGAGCGGCTCCACGATGGCACGCGCGACGAGGACCGCCGTGATCACCCCGGTCACCAGGCCGACTCCGAGGATGAACAGCTGCATGAGCACGAGGTTGTCGACGATCGCCTCCGGGTTCGGGGCGTCCAGCACGGCGCTCGTGCGCGCCAGCGACAGGACGACGAGCAGGGTCGGCGTGAGCCCGCCGATGAGGATGAACGCCAGCAGCAGGCGCCTCCGCACGAGGAGCCGGAACGCGCGCACCGCACTGAGGTCGCCGTCAGGGAAGAACGCGGGGATCTGCCGCCGCCAGATCAGGTCGGTGCCGAAGTAGACGATCGTCGTCCCGACGGCGCCGCCGATCGCGATGCCGACGAAGTTGCCCGGATCGGCGTACAGGATCGCGAGGAACACGGCCACGACGACGGTGCCCGCCGCGACCAGCGAGGCGACGATGAGCGGCCACGTCAGCACCAGGCGGGCGACCCTCGGCGGCATCTCGGAAGCCGGGGTGCCGGCCTCGATCAGTTCGAGCCACCTCCGGATGGGTCGGCCCAGCCAGACGACCATCGCGATCGCGCCGCCGAGGACCAGTGCGCCGACGACCGCGAAGGTCACGATGCCGCCCGCCTGGAGCGAGCTCACCGCCGCGTCGTCGACCGGCACGGGATCGATGAGCGAGAAGTAGAGGAAGACGACCAGCGCGCCGAAGGCGGTCGCGCTCGAGATGAGGATCGCGACGCGGCGCGAGATCTCCCGTGACGACGGATGCGAGCTGCCCACCATGGCGCGTCCCTTCCGGCCGGCCTCGGGTCGGGGACCACCGGGCGGTCGCACCGAGCCGGTCGGGGGTCAGCGTAGTACGCCACCGCGTCGCGAGCCGGTCCCGCGCCCCGCGGTCCCGACGGTGTCGGCGGCTGGGGCCGAGCCGGAACGCGGCGGATACCCCGCGCACGGGTGCCACAGCCGTGACACCGCCGTGCCCTACTGTCATCCCATGGGCACGACGGCGTCTGCGTACCTCACCGGTTTCGGCCGGTACCTTCCGGGGGAGCCGGTCGACAACGACGGCATCGTGGCGCGGCTCGGGGGAGACGATCCGGTGACCTCGCGCATCCGCGGCATGATCCTCGAGCAGAACGGCATCCGGCAGCGGCACTACGCCCTCGGCGACGACGGCGAGCCGACCGAGCTCAACGAGGAGCTCGCGGTCAAGGCGCTCCGCGCCGCGCTCGACGACCGCGGCATCCGCCCCGACGACCTGCGGATGCTCGCGACCGCGACGACGATCGGCGACGTGCTCGTCCCCGGCTTCGCGTCGATGGTGCACGGCCGCCTCGGCGGCGGGCCCATGCAACTGCTCTCGGCGTCGGGCGTGTGCGCCTCGAGCCTGCAGGCCCTCGACGCGGCGGTCGGCAAGGTGAAGCTCGGCGAGCACCCGCGCGTCGCGGTCGTCGGCTCCGAGCTCGCGAGCCGCAGCCTCCGGCAGCGCCGGTTCGACGGCATCCGCGCGGGCATGGACTCCCACTTCCTCCGCTGGATGCTCTCCGACGGCGCGGGCGCCGTGGTCGTGGAGTTCCAGCCGCATCCCTCGCGGCCGTCGCTCCGCGTCGACTGGGTGCGCCACGTCTCCCTCGCCCACGAGCACGACGTCTGCATGCGCGCGGGCATGGACGGGCTCGAACCCGAGGTCGGGCGCACCTGGCAGGACGTCGGCATCGGCGACGCCGAGGCATCCGGCATGTTCGTGCTCCGGCAGGACGTCAGCGTGCTCGACGACCTCGCCGGAGCGGGGCTGCGCGAGTTCGAGCAGCTCGTCGACATCGGCCTCGTCGACGTGAGCCACCTCGACCACGTGGTCTGCCACTACAGCACGAACGCGTTCCGCGACCTCGCCTTCGACGGGCTCCGCAAGCGCATCCCGACGCTCGACACCGACCGCTGGTTCTCGAACCTCGAGACCTGCGGCAACACCGGCGCCGCGAGCATCTTCATCGCCCTCGAGGAGGCGTGGCGCACCGGGCGCTTCTCGCCCGGCGAGACGATCCTCCTCGCCGTCCCCGAATCGGGGCGGTTCTCGTTCGCCTTCGCACACCTCACCGTGGTCGCCCCACCCGAACCGCAAGGAGCCCCGACATGACGACCCGCACGACGACGGATGCCGCGACGGCCGCGCCGCAGGCCGACCCCGCCACGCTCTCCGAGCGCCTCGCCGACGTGTGGGCCGAGCTCGAGGAGCGGCTCGACCGGGTGCCGATCCTCCGTTCGCTCGCCGAGGGGACCGTGACCATCGACGACTACCGGCGCCTGCTCTTCAACCTGCGCCAGCAGGTCGTCGACGGGTCGCCGTGGATCAGTCGCGCGGCCTCCAACTTCGACATCGACCACTTCGCGCTGCGCGCGGCGGCGATCAAGCACGCCGAGGAGGAGCACCGCGACTACCTCATGCTCGAGCGCGACTACGTCGCCATCGGCGGGTCGCTCGACGAGCTCCGCGCCGGCCGCAAGAACCTCGGCTCCGAGGCGCTCTCGGGCTACATGTTCACCTACGCCGACCGGCCGAACCCGGTCGGGCTCCTCGGCGCGATGTTCATCATCGAAGGGCTCGGCGCGAAGCGGGCCGCGGGCTGGGCGGCGCGGTTCCAGGAGGTGCTCGGGCTCGCCGACAACCAGGTGCACTTCATGACGTACCACCAGGAGGCCGACGGGGCGCACACCGGCGACCTGCAGGCGATCCTCGACTCGGGGATCATCGACGACGCGGCCGCCGACGAGATCGTGCGCTGCGCCGAGGTGGTCGCGCGGCTCTACGCCCTGCAGCTCGAAGAGCTGGACCGCTGACGTGGCGAGGATGCCGAAGGCGCACATGCCGAAGGTGCCGGTGCCGAAGATGGCGGTGCCGCGGGTGCCCGAGTACGTCCGGTCCGACCCGAGCATGTGGCAGGCGGTCTACGCCGACCCGTCGGTGCCGCTCGACCGCGCGCTCGTGCGGCAGATCATCAACGACCAGCGCCGGCTGTCGCGTCGCTGGCTCTACCCGATCGCGCGCGTCGTCTCACGGGTGCTCGTCGCGCTCATCTCCATCGTCAAGCGCGTGCTGCCGTTCCGGTGGATGCCGCTGCACACCATGGACGTGCTCTGCGTGTGGTTCCTCCGCCGGTTCGTCTCGCCCGACGCGGTCGACCTGCTGATCCGGCACTTCGTCGTCGAGACGAACCTCGTGAACTTCATCATCCGGAACACGCCGGTCGACATGGAGCCCGTGACGCTCCGGCCCGAGAAGCTCTCCGGGCTCGGCGACCAGGCCGTCGTCGAACACGACGTCAACGTCTACGACGTGCTCATCGCGCTCGACGACGTGAAGCTCACGAGGCCCGAGACGCTCGACTTCTCGCAGCTCGACGTGCCGCCCCTCGACGCGGAGCGGGGTCGCCGCCGGCTGCTCCGCCTCGACATCCAGACCGCGCTCTGCTTCATGAACATCCCGTTCTCGATGGCGCTCACCGTCGAGGAGTACCGCCGCGCAGTGCACTCCATCCGCTTCGACGACTCGTTCCTCGAGATCCTCGCCCTCATCACCGACGACGACACGTTCCGCCACTGGAAGCTCGCGGGCATGAGCCTCTGGATGGACTCCAACGTCGACGTGCCGCGCATGGTCTACCGGCACGCGCTCGTGTGCGAGTACGCGCACGCCCGGCTCGTGAAGCTCGCCGGTGGCGCCTACCCGCGCGACACCGAGGCCGCGCTCGACTGAGTGCGGCGCCGGCGACTCAGGTCGCGACGGACTCCCGCGGCGGGTTGAACATGAACTCGAGGCGGATGCCGTCGGGGTCCTCGACGAACGACGCGTAGTAGCGGTCGTTGAACCGGGGGTAGGGCTTCGGGTCGCGGACCGCCGACCAGCCGGCATCCAGTGCGATCGCGTGCAGCCGGTCGACCTCGTCACGGGAGTCGACGGCGAAGGCGAGGTGCTGCCATCCGATGCGGCCGTGCCGGTGCGGACCCGATCCCGGCTCGCGGGCGGGGTACAGGACGAGTTCCTCGCGGTCGCGGATCCAGGAGACGCCGTCCTCGGCGTCGAGTCGCGTGCACCCGAGCGCGAGCATGATCGGGTCGAACCGGGCGGTCGAGCGCGGGACGTCCTCCACGCTGATGCCGATGTGGTCGAAGAGGGCCATCGGGCCAGCCTAGTGAGCGGGCCGGGCCGGCGGCCGGCCGCCGCACGAACGCCAGACCAGGCGCGCGGCGCGCTCCGCCCAGTCGTCCGGCGGTGTCGCCCCCGCCAGCGCCATCGCGTACCAGGAGCCCGTGAGGAAGGTGCCGGCGACGGCGAGGTCGGCGTCGGGATCCAGCGCGCGCTGCGCGACGGCCGCGTCGAGGATGGCGCGCAGCCGCGCTCGCCGCGGCGCGACGATGCGCTCGAGGTACTGGGCGCGGATGTCGGGGTCGACCGCGTCGCCGAGCATCAGGCCGGCGAGCGGCAGGGCCGCCGCCTCGCCGATGCAGTGCCGGAAGTGCTCGAGTTCGCCGACGAGGTCGGCGAACGGGTCGCCGGATTGCGCGGGCGGGTCGACCTCGGCGAGGTGCGCGACGGCGTCGACGACGAGCGCGGTCTTGTCGGGCCAGCGTCGGTAGACCGCGGGACGCGTCGTGCCGGCGGCCGCCGCGACCGATGCGATCGAGAACGCGGCGAAGCCCTTCGCCGCGAGTTCGGCGAGGGCGGCATCCAGGACGCCCGCATCGATGCTCGCGTCGCGCGGGCGACCGGGCAGCACGGCGGAGGAGTCCATGCCGCCATGATACGTGACATTCGTGTATTGAAATATGCCTCGCGCCGAGGTAGCGTGAGCGCAGGTTTCGATACACGTCGGTAACGGAAGGGGATTCGGCATGCGGATCGCGATCGTGGGTCACGGGCGCGTCGGCGGCGCACTGGCGACGCAGCTCGCGCGGCTCGGGGAGGAGGTGGTGATCGGACTCCCGCCGGGCCGGCCGGACACGACGGGTCCGCTGCTCCAGCGCGAGCCGCGCCTGACGACCGCTCCCATGGCCGAGGCGGTGACGGCGTCCGAGCTCGTGCTCGTCGCGCTCCCGTTCGGCGCGATCGACGGCGTCATCGCGCCGTTGGCGTCGCAGCTCGCGGGACGCGTCGTCGTCGACGCCACCAACCCGATCGGCCCCGGCCTCACGCACGGGCTGGCCTCGGAGCGGTCCGCGGCCGACGTCATCTCGGCGCTGGCGCCCGACGCGCACGTGGTGAAGGCGTTCAACATCTACGGGGCGGAGAACTACGGCGCCCCGCCCGAGCCGGTCGGCCCGGTGCGCCCGGCGATGCTCCTCGCGGGCGACGACTCGACCGCCAAGGCGACGGTGTCCGCGCTCCTCGACCGCATGGGATGGCAGCCGCTCGACGTCGGCCCGCGATCCCGGGCCGTGCACCTCGAGCACCTCACGCTGCTCTGGCTCGGCCTCGTCCGCGCCGGCGACCATCGAGCCGACCTCACGTGGGGGGCGCTCCATGGCTGATCGATCGAACCCCGACGGCGGCGGCGGCCGGAGGCGACCGATCGGGCGGGTCGGCACCTCCGACGACACCGCGCGGGTCACGACGTTCGAGCTCTTCTTCGACCTCGTCTACGTCTTCGCGTTCACGCAGGTCAGCCGCCTGATGGCCGAGACGCACTCGGCGGTCGGCGTCCTGCAGGCGCTCATCGTCCTCGGCCTGCTCTGGTGGACGTGGTGCGCGTACAGCTGGCTCGCCAACCAGGCGCCCGCCGACCAGGGGATCGTCCGGGTCGGCATGAGCGCGGCGATGATCGCGGTGTTCGTGATCGCGCTCGCGATCCCCGAGGCGTACGCCGACCTGCCCGGCGGATGGTCCGGTCCGCTCGTCCTCGTGATCGCGTACACGGTGGTCCGGCTCATCCACATGGGGCTGTACCTCGTGGCGGCGGGCGACGATCGCGCGCTCGCGGCGCAGGTGCTGCGCACGCAGGCGGTGGCGATGGCGCCCGCGGCGATCCTCCTGCTGGTCGGGGCGCTGGTCGGCGGGGCGGCGCAGACCTGGATCTGGCTCGCCGCGTTCCTCTGGGACGTCGCCCTCACCTACGCGAGTTCGCGCGGCGGCGGCGGATGGCGACTGTTCTCGCCCGGCCATTGGAGCGAGCGGTACGGCCTCATCGTCATCCTCGCCCTCGGCGAGTCGATCGTCGCGATCGGCGTCGGGGTGGCGCAGGAGCCCATCGACGGCGCGATCGTCCTCGGCGCCGCGCTCTCGGTCGCGCTGTCGATCCTGCTCTGGTCGGCGTACTTCACCCGGGTCGCGGTCGCGGGCGAGCACGAGCTCGAGCGTCGAACGGATGCCGCGCGCGTCGTCCTCGCGCGCGACGCCTACACCTACGCCCACTTCGTCATCGTCGCCGGCGTCGTCCTCGCCGCCCTCGGCGTGGAGGACGCGATGGCGCACGTCACCGATCCCGAGCCGTTCGGCTGGTTCGGCGCCGCCGCGCTCGGCGGCGGCCTCGCCGTCTACCTCCTCGGCACCGTGGTGTTCGCGCGCGTCGTCGGCATGGCGTGGCCGTGGCTCCGGATCGCGACCGCGCTCGTCGTGGCGGGCGCCATCCCACTGCTCGCGATCGTGACGCCGATGGCCGCGCTCGCCGTGGTGGTCGCCGTGGTCGCGGTCGGGCTCGCCCTCGAGGGAGTGCTGAGCGGAGGCGGCGACCGCCGGGCTCGGGGAGCGCAACGGCGCTGACCCCCGCCACGACCGGCGGGTTCACCCGATTCCGGGACCGGTCTGCCGTCGGTAGCTTCGGAGCCCGACCCCCGTCCGGGAACCGAGGAGCTCATCGTGACCACCGCCGTGCCGGCCCCCGCCCGCAGCCCGAAGGCGACGTCGATCTTCCTCGCGATCGTCTTCGCCGCGGTCGTGGCCCTGTGCGCGCCCGCGCTGCTGGGCCTCGCCGACGCCGACTACCTCGTGGTCGCGACGCCGTTCGCGCAGTGGCTTCCGGCGCTCGCGGTGATCCCCGCCCTGCGGCTCGCCGGGCGACGCGACGGGCTGCGCCGCGCGTGGCGCGCCCGGCCGTTCGGTGGCGCGCGGACGTGGGCGGCGATCGGGCTCGTCACGCTCGCGGTGCTGGCGGTGCCGGCGCTCCAGATCCTGATCGGCACGGCCGCAGGCGTCGTCGCGTGGGCGCCCGCGGCCGACGCGTCCGCGCTCGCCGCATGGGTGCTGCCGTTCGCGGTGCTCGCGCTGCTCTCCGCGTCGGGGGAGGAGTTCGGATGGCGCGGGTTCCTCTGGACCGAGGTGCGGAACCGGCGTGGGCCGTGGCTCACCGCACTGGCCGTCGGCCTCGTCTGGGCGGCATGGCACCTTCCGTTGCTCGTCGCGTATGCCGTGCAGGGCGACCTGCCGTGGCGGAACGCGATGGCCACGACGGTCGACCTCGTCGCGGCATCCCTCGTGCTCGGGATGGCGCGCGAGCGGTCGGGCAGCGCCTGGCCAGCGGCATGGGGCCACGCCCTGCTGAACTCGGCGATCGTGTTCGCCTCGTCGAACCTCGTCACGCCCGACGACACCCTGCCCGACCCGCAGTTCTGGGCGTACCGGGCGATCGGGTGGGCGGCATGGGTGCTCGGAGCCGCCGCGCTGTTCGCCACGGCGGGCCGCGGCCGGGACCATCGCGTCAGGCGCGCCGGGCGAGGATCATGTGCCGGTACGCCCGGGGCAGGATGTGGCGGTCGAAGAGCCATGAGATGCGGCGTCCCCGCCATAACGTGCGCCAGATCATGATCGTGGGCTTCGGGCGGTACCGGTGGTCGAACTCGCCGTACCGCTACCCGGATCGACCCCGGTGCGCGGCATCGAAGGCGAGCAGCGCCGCCCCGACGAGCGGGGCGTCGTCGCCGAGCTCGGCCGCCACGACGCGGACGGCCGCCGCGGCCGGCAGGATCGCCGCCTCGTGCGCAGCCCGCTCGACGAGGGAGAGGTAGTCGCCGGTCACGCGGGAGAAGCCGCCGCCGATCGCGACCGTGGTGACGTCGAGCAGGGAGGCGAAGGCGGCGACGGCGTGACCGACGGCCTCCGCCGACCGGCGCACGGCCTCGACCGCGACGGGGTGGCCCGCCCGGTGGTCGGCGGCCAGGGCGAGGCCGTCGGCGCCGCTCCAGCCGTGGGCGTTCGCCCAGCGCACCGTGGCGGGGCCGGATGCCACGGCCTCGAGCGTGGCCGCGGCCGGGTCGCCCGGCCCGGGTCCGCGCACCCAGGTCTGGCCCACGTGACCGGCGTTGCCGGTTTCGCCGCGCAGCACCCGGCCGTCGACGACGATCCCGCCGCCGACCCCGGTCGAGACGACCATCGCGATGCCGTTCCGCACCCCGCGGAGCGCGCCGAACCGCGCCTCGGCGAGGGTGATGCAGGTGCCGTCGAGCCCGACGCAGACCGGCGCGCCGGCGGCGAACCGCTCGACCGCGGGCACGAGCGGGAACTCGCGGATCCCCGGCATGTTGAGCGGAGACACGTGGGTGCCGTCGCCGCGCAGCGGGCCGGCCGTGCCGATGCCTGCGCCAAGGATGCGCAGGCCGGGCCCGGCGGCATCCGTCGCGCGCTCGCAGACCGACGCGATCGCCTCGGCGAAGGTCTGCGGCGTCTGGCCGGGGCCGGTCGGTGCCCGGTGCCGGCTGCCCGGTACGATCCGCCCGGTCGCGTCGATGAGCGCGGCGTCGACCTTGGTGCCGCCGATGTCGACGGCCAGGGCGAGCTCGCGCGCCGCCTCGTCGCTGACGACGTCGCCCACTCGGCCCTCCCTCGCCTCAGTCCCGGCGATCGGTGGTCGCCGGCACCACGGGGTTGATGGCGTGCAACGGCTGCAGCACCGATGAGAGCGACCGGTGCCCGAAGACCGGCACGCTTCGCCGTCCGGCCGAGCGGATCGTCACCATGGGCGACTGTCCCTTCGGCACCGACACGGCCGTGATGGATCGCGCAGGGAGCTCGCCCCGCGCGAGCGGTGCGCGCCAGTGCAGCGTCTCGCCGCGGAGCTCGAGGCGGTACGCCACACGGAAGATGAACCAGTACACGTTCCACGCCAGGATCGCCCACCATGCGACGACGAACGCGATCCCGAACGCGTCGCCACGTTCGGCGACGCGCCCGGAGACGATCGCGCCGCCCAGGACCAGGAAGCCGAGGACACCCACCGTGAAGGGGAGCGCCCAGCCGGGCGCATCCCATCGGTGGGGTGATCCGGCTTCGCCGGGCGCTCGGCCCACCTGCTCTGGCATCGGCTCGGATCCTTCCGATCGTGGGGGGACGGCGTCGTCCGCGCCGTCGCCTCGAACTCTATCGGCCGCACCGCGGCCGACTCGCCGCGCGCCCGGCCCTCCGGAACCCGGCCCGACTGGCGCCCGCCTACTCGAGGAGCTTGCCCGCGACCGACACCTCGCGGTCCATGAGCGCGGCGATCTCGTCGGGGATGGGTGGGATCTCCTCCCGCGTGACGCCGGTGGCCGGCGACCAGACGAGGTTGACCTGCAGCGCGGCATCCGTCTCGGGGAAGTCGGCGCGGTTGTGGCATCCGCGGGTCTCGCGCCGTTCGAGTGCGGCCTCGAGCGTCGCGCGCGCGGCGAGCGCCGCCGACTTCAGGTCGAACGCGTGCGCGAGGTCCTGGTAGCCGGCGAGGTCGGGGTGCACGCCGATGTTCCGCATGCGCTCCTCGATCGCGTCGAGCTCGGCGAGCCCGGCGAGCAGGCCCTGCTCGTCGCGCACGACGCCGGCGTGCTCGGTCATGGTGTTCCGGATGGCGCGCTGGAGGGCGCGCACGTTCTCCGCGCCGTCCGCCGCCAGCAGGTCGTCGATCTCGGCCCGTGCCGCCTGCACCGCGGTCGCCGACCGGCGCTGCGCGGCGAGCCCGCGGGAGTAGTCCGCCGCAGCCTGCCCGACGATGCGCCCGAACACGAGCAACTCGATGAGCGAGTTGCCGCCGAGTCGGTTGGCGCCGTGCAGCCCCGACGAGGCCTCGCCGATCGCGTAGAGCCCGGGCACGTCGGTGCCGTGGTCGTCGGGGCGCACCCACACGCCGCCCATCGAGTAGTGCGCGGTGGGGGCGATCTCGATCGGCTCGCGGGTGATGTCGCGCATCTGCAACTCGAGCATCGTCTGGTACACGCGGGGGAGGCGGGTCATGATCGTCTCGCGCGGCAGGTGCGAGACGTCGAGCCAGACGCCGCCGTTCGGGGTGCCGCGGCCTTCCTTGATCTCGGTGTACGCCGCGAGGGCGACGCGGTCGCGCGTCGAGAGCTCCATCCGCTCCGGGTCGTACTTCGCCATGAAGCGCTCGCCGAGGGCGTTGGTGAGGATGCCGCCCTCGCCTCGGGCCGCCTCGCTGATGAGGGTGCCGGCCGCGTTCTCGGGCTCGAGGATGCCGGAGGGGTGGAACTGCACGAGCTCGGGGTCGCGCACGCGGCCGCCCGCCTCGACGGCGAGGCGCCACGAGTCGCCCGTGTTCTCGTCGCGGCGTGACGACGTGCGACGCCAGATGCGGTTGTGGCCGCCGGCGGCGAGGATCACCGCATCGGCGTGGATGAGGTAGCGCGTGCCGTCCTCGAGGTCGAAGCCGTAGGCTCCGAACACCGCGCCGTCGTCGTTCACGAGGATGCGCGTGACGTAGACCGTGTCGAGGATGGGCACGTTCAACTGCGCGGCACGGTTCACGAGCGTGCGCTGGATCTCGAGGCCCGTGTAGTCGCCGGCGAACGCGGTGCGGCGGAAGGTGTGCGCGCCGAAGAATCGCTGCGAGATGCGGCCGTCCTCCTCGCGGGCGAAGGGCATGCCGTAGCGCTCCAGGTCCTGGATGCCGCGGGCCGCGCCCTTCGTCACGGTCTCGACCGTGCGCGGGTCGGCGAGGAGGTAGCTCTCCTTCAGGGTGTCGGCCGCGTGCTGCTGCCAGCTGTCGTCGGCGTCCATGGTGCCGAGGGCGGCGTTGATGCCGCCGGCGGCGAGGGAGGTGTGGGCGTCGGACTTCGCGCGCTTGCCGAGCGCGAGCACGTCGACGCCGGCCTCGGCGAGCTCGATGGCGGCGCGCAGGCCCGACCCGCCCGTGCCGATCACGAGGACGGTCGTGGAGATCTGCCGCTCGGGAGCGGGGGTGCCGTTGGTGGTCATGCGCTCCACGGTAGGTTCGACGCTCGAATGCGTCCAATGCATCTTGCGCGTATTCGCGATGCGCGTACGCTATCGATATGAACCTCGAGCAGCTCCGCTCGTTCGTCGAAGTCTCGCGCTTCGGCAACTTCACGCGCGCCGCCGAGGAGCTCTACCTCGCCCAGCCCTCGCTGAGCCGCCAGATCGCCGCGCTCGAGAAGGACCTCGGCGCCGAGCTCTTCCACCGCGCTCGCGGCGGCTCGACACTCACCGCCGCCGGGGAGTCCCTGCTTCCGCTGGCCAGGCGCATGCTCGCCGACGCCGAGTCGGTGCGCCGCGAACTCGCCGAGCTCGCGGGGCTCGAACGCGGCCGCGTGCGGCTCGGTGCGACCCCGACCCTCTGCATCAGCCTCGTTTCGGAGGTGCTGAGCGCGTTCCACGCCGAGCACCCGGCCATCGAGCTGCACCTCTCGGAACAGGGATCTCGCGGCCTGCTCGACCAACTCGCGGGCGGCGAGCTCGACCTCGCGCTCATCGTCACCTCCGAGGCCACCACCGCCGAACGGTTCAGCGTGACCCCGTTGCTCGTCGAGGAACTCGTCGTCGTGTCATCCGCCGCGCTGCCGCCGGTGACCGACGGAGCGACGATCCGGCTCGACGAGGTCGCCCGCCTGCCCCAGGTCGTGTTCAGCTCCACGTACGACCTGCGGGCGACGACGGATGCCGCGTTCCGGGCCGCGTCGCTCGAGCCGCGGGTCGTGCTCGAGGGGGCGGAGATGGACGCGGTGCTGCGATTCGCCGAGCGCGGGCTCGGGGTGGCGATCGTGCCCGCCCTGGTGCTCGTCGACCGCCCGGGCCTGCGATCGGTGCGGCTCGAGCAGACCGGACTCGAGCGCACGATCAGCCTGGCGCGGCCCGCGGACCTCGCCACGACCGCCGCGGTCGAGGTGATGGAACGCACCATCGCCGACACGGCCGTCGGCTTCGCGGCGCGTGCCGGACAGACCATGCGGCTCGCGCAGGACGCGGCGTGATGCGGGTTCTCATCGCGCCCGACTCGTTCAAGGGCAGCCTGCCCGCCGCCGATGCCGCGGCGGCGATCGCGAGCGGATGGCGCGGCGCCGCGCCATCCGACGACCTGCGGCTCATGCCGATGGCCGACGGGGGAGAGGGCACGGTCGCGGCGATCGCGACGACCCGCCCCGATGGTCGCCTGCGGACCGTGGACGTGCTCGGCCCGGGCGCCGACCGGGTGCGGGCGCACTGGCTCGAACTGCCCGACGGCACCGCGGTCGTCGAGCTCGCCGAGTCGAGCGGCCTGCCGCTGCTCGATCGGCCCGACCCGCTCGGCGCGCACACCCGCGGGCTCGGCGAGACGATCGCCGCCGCCCTCGACGCGGGCGCGCAGCGGATCGTGGTCGGCCTCGGGGGGTCGGCGAGCACCGACGGCGGCGCCGGCATGCTGGCCGCCCTCGGCGCGCGGTTCCTCGACGCGGCCGGCCGCGACCTGCCGCTCGGCGGCGGGGCGCTCGTCGACCTCGACCGCATCGAGCTCGACGACCTCCGCCCCGCGCCGGCGGGCGGCGTCACCTGCCTCAGCGACGTGACCTCGCCGCTGCTCGGGCCGGATGGCGCGGCCGCCGTCTTCGGTCCGCAGAAGGGTGCGGGCCCTGAGCAGGTGGGCGCGCTCGAAGCCGGCCTCCGGCGGCTCGCCGAGGTCGTCGGCGACCCGGGCGAGCAGCCCGGCGACGGCGCCGCGGGCGGCAGCGGCTACGGCCTCCGCGCCCTCTGGGGCGCCGAGCTGCACCCGGGTGCCGCGCGCACGGCCGAACTCGTGGGCGCCGACGACGAGATCCGCCGCGCGGACGTCGTGGTCACGGGCGAGGGGCGGCTCGACCCCACGTCGCTGCGCGGGAAGGTGGTCGGCCACCTCGTCGCACGCGCCCGGGATGCGGGCGTCCCCGTGGTCGTGATCGCGGGGCAGGCCGAACCCGGGGTGCTCGCGGGCGACCCCGGAGCGCACGTGCTCGCGCTCGCCGACTTCGCCGGCGGCGCCGACGCCGCCATCGCCGATCCGCGCCGGTGGCTCGAGGCCGCAGGGGCCGTCGCGTCAGGCCTGGACTGAGGACGGGCGGACATCGTCGGAGTGACGCCAAGGCATCGCGGAGCGGAGCGGACCGCGGATCAGGAGCGTTGGGAGCGGAGAAATGCCCGTTCAGGGCGTGAGGGTCGACTGCGCCTCATCCCCGCGGGTGCTCGAATGGGCACCGTGCCTGAGGGTGAGGACGATCGCCGTCACACCCAGGAACGCGGTCGCCGCCCAGAGCACCGGGCCCACGGGTTGCGTGAGGGCGGCCAGCAGCGGAACCCGCTCCGAGGACGACATCCCTCCGAACGCCGCGAGGATCATCGCCAACGACACGACGAAGACGGCGGCCAAGGCCCACATCGGCGCCCAATTCCACGGCGACGGCACGATCCGCGCGCGGGCGACCTCGATGCTCGCGATGACGGCCAGGGTCAGGCCGATCAGCGTGTCGATGCCGGCAAGCAGCTGAAGCTGCTCCTCGGTCAGGGCGCTCACCGGAAAGAGGCGCCAAGCCAAGGGGCCGGCGATGCTCCAGGCAGCGAGCAGTATCAGCGCCCAGGTGCCGAGCGGCTGACGCCGCGTGATGCTGCCGGCACCTCGGATGCCGTTCGCGAAGACGAGCAGGGCGACGCCGAACAGCACCGGGCCGACGACGATGACGCCGAGCGCGGGGAGCAGCGTCGCCGCGAGGAGGTCCGCTACGGCCGCGCCGACCAAGAGCCAACCGCCGAGGAGCCAGGCGCGACCAGGGTCGCCCGCCGGGCCGTCGACCTGCCGGCCCGAGCCCGTCGCGAGGTCGCCGTCGATCTTCAGCTCGGATCGCTGGACCCCTTCAGAGCCGTCGCCTGACGGCATGCCGTCCTCCTGCTGCCCGGCGGCGATGCCACCGGCCTCGGCGGTCGTCTCGCGTCGGGCCGTGTTCGAACTGGCGAGGGCGATCACGAGCTGCGCGATCCAAGCCGCGAACGCCACCAGAATCGCCCAGTTCAGTACGGCGAAGGATCCATTGAGCCGCAACCCCGTCCACGCGCTCAGTGCCGATTCCTGTTCGACATTCCCGAAGCCGCCGTCGGGTAACGCCAGCCCCACGATCAGGAGTGCCGCCCAGAGGACGAGAGATGAGGCGGCGTAGGCCGGTCCGACGCAACGCGTCGTCCGCGCTCGCTGGTCGTACCGCGTGATCAGTGGGGGCAGGAGGAGGATCAGCAAGGCGGGCAGACCGTAGATCCATCCGGCGAACATGAAGAACCCGGCGGACGAACCGACGAGCACCCGCCCGATGACGATGAAGACGATGAGGAGGATCGCGGCGATCCATTGCGCGGCGTACACGAACCGGCCCAACGCGGTGATCCGCATGATGTGAGTGTATCCGGGCGCATCGGACGGCTGAGCGATCCCGTTCCACCCAGAACGAGGGCCGAGTGCGACTCGAGCCTCAGTAGACTCGGCCCAACGATGCGGTGCGGACGCCGCGCGGACCAACCGGGGGGATGCGTTCGTGAGTGAGGATGTCGGCACGCCGACCTCGCGGTCCGGGTCGACGAGCCCGGTCCGGAAGGGCGCGAGAACGCCTCCGGGGGCGGCCCCGTGGCATCCGCGCTCGTGGTCGGCGCTGACGATCGCCACCTGGGCGTTCTGCATCATCGTCACCGCCACGCTGCTCTGGAGTCCCGTCGTCGTCTTCGGGTTCCCCAACCGGTCGCTGCACCTCGTGCTCGACTCGGTCGACACCTGCGTGGCCTTGTTCGTGGCGTACCTGCTGCACAACCGCTTCCTCCGGCGGCACCGGCTGCAGGACTGGCTCCTGTGCGAGGGCCTCATCCTCCTCGGCCTGGCCGGCTTGGTCGTCACCTACCTCACCGAGGACGTGCTCGGCGTCCGCGACGGGCGGTTGAACATCTGGCTCCCGTTCACCGTGCGGGTGGTGGGGGCGCTCGTGGTGCTCGCCGCCGCGCTCGCGGGCGATCGTCGCGCGACCACGTCGCTGCGCCACTGGTCGCTGACCGCTCCGATCGCGTTCATCGCCATCGCCGGCTGGGTGCTGTGGGCGGCGGAGGAGCGGGGGCTGCCGACCGCCCTCGAGGAGGACCTGTCGGGCGACCCCGCGGTCGCGCCCGTCCTCGCCGGGCATCCGGCGCTGCTCGTCGGGCAGGCCGTCGGTGCGCTCGCGTTCCTGGTCGCGTCGGTCATCGTGGCGCGGCAGGCCGCGCGGCGGCACGACGAACTGCTCCGCTGGCTCGCCCCCGCCTGCACGCTCGCGGGATTCGCGCGCCTCAACTACCTGCTGTACCCGTCGCTGTACACCGACTGGCTCTACACGGGCGACCTACTTCGCACGGCCTGCTACGTGCTCCTCCTCGTCGGCGCGCTCCGCGAGCTGCAGCTCTACTGGAGCGCGCAAACCGAGGCCGCCGTCGTCGAGGACCGCCGCCGTCTCGCGCGCGAGCTGCATGATGGGGTCATGCAGGAACTCGCCTACATCCGCGCCGAGTCGTCGACCCTGCCGGCCGAGGTCGAGGCGAAGCGGCAGATCTCGGATGCCGCGGCGCGGGCGCTCGACGAGGCCCGCGCGGCGGTGAACGCGCTGGGCAGCGTCGACGACGAGCCGCTCGGCTACGTGCTGCACCGCGCCGCGCGCGAACTCGCGGGACGCTACGACGTACACCTCGAGGTCGACGTCGACGACTCGATCGGCGCCGATCGCGACCAGCGCCACGCCCTCGTGCGCATCATGCGCGAGGCGGTGGTCAACGCCGTGCGGCACGGGCGAGCCCGGATCGTGCGGGTGCACCTCGGCGATGCCGACGGCGAGCGCCGGCTCACCGTCCACGACGACGGGGTCGGGTTCGACGTCCCCCCGGGCGGCGGAGGAGGGTACGGGCTGGTCAGCATGCGCGACCGGGCGGCGGGGCTGCCCGGCACGCTGCGCATCGAGTCCGCACCCGGTGAGGGAACGACGGTGACGGTGTCGTGGTAGCCGAGTCGATCACGACAGCGCTCGCCGACGACCATGCGGCGATGCGCTCCATCGTGCGCCGCGGGCTCGAGGCGGGCGGATGCCGCGTGGTGGGGGAGGCGGCGACGGCCGACGAGGCCGTGGAGCTCGTGGTCCGCGAGCGTCCCGACGTCGCGCTCCTCGACATCCACATGCCGGGCAACGGCATCCGCGCGGCCGACGAGATCAGCCGGGTCGCCCCCTCCACCGCGATCGTGATGCTCACCGCGTCGCGCGAGGACGACGACCTGTTCGACTCGTTGCGCGCGGGGGCGGCCGGGTACCTGCTCAAGGACGCGCCGCCGCAGTCGCTCGCGGACACCCTGCGGGGCGTGCTGGCCGGTGAGGCGGCGATGCCACCGACACTCGTCGCCCGGATCCTCGACGAGTTCCGGGGCCCCGCGCGTCGCCGGTTCGGCCGCGGTTCGGCCGCGGCGGCGAAGCTGAGCACGCGCGAATGGGAGGTCATGGACCTGCTGCGGCAGGGGCTCGGGACGGACGAGGTCGCCGCGCGGCTCTTCCTGTCGCCGACGACGGTGCGCGTCCACGTGTCATCCGTGCTGCGGAAGCTCTCGGTGCGCGACCGGGAGAGCGCCTTCCGCCTGCTCGAAGACGGGTGAGGGGCCCCGGGCCGAGGTCCGGGGCCCCTCGAGGGGGATGTCGCGGCGCGCTACTTCAGCAGGAAGTTCGCGCTGATGCTCGACCCGTCATCGGTCGTCATCGTGACGCGGTAGCAGGCGCCGGGCTTCTTCGGGGTCTGCCAGTTCTGGATGAACTGGCCGCCCGTGGTGTCGTAGCGCAGTGCGGTGCCACCGGTGGTAGTGAACTCGATCGCGTCCAACGCCGCGTTCGCGCCCGGGCAGGCGACCGGCGTGGCGGTGAAGCGGTCGATCGCCGCGGTGTCGGTCAGCTCGGTCGCGCCGGCGAACACCCGGAACTTCAGTGGCACGGTGCTGCCGCCCTTCACGGTGTTCCACGTGCCGCCCATGTCGACCGGGCTGAAGAAGCCGCTGAGGCTCCACGCGAGCACCGTGTACGACAGCGTCGCCGTGGACTCGTTGCCGGCGTTGTCGGTCGCCGTCGCGGTCAGCGTGTGCGAGCCGACCGCGGTGCTGTACCCCGACACCTCACACGGGGAGGCGAGACCGGACGTCGCGTCGGAGGCGTCGCAGCCGGGGGCGGCGGGCACCTGGCCGAAGTAGTACGACGAGCCGAACGAGCCCGCGAACCCGACCGTCGGAGCCGTCTGGTCGATCTTCAGGCCGGTGACCGTGGCACTGGCGGTGTTGCCGGCCCAGTCGACGGCGGTGCCGACGACGGGCGGGTTCTGGCCGTCGCCGTCCGTGCTCACGGTGGTGTCGGGGCCGCACGACTCGATGCCCGAACCGGTGCCGTCGTCGCAGGTGAAGTCCACGTAGACCGGGGTCACGTACCATCCGTTGTCGCCGTTCGGCGTGGCGGGGTCGAGCACGTAGTCGATCGTCGGGTCGCCCGTATCGACGACGGTGTACTCGACGGCGGCCGTGTCGGCGGCGAGCCCGCCCTGATCGGTGTAGTCGCAGGTGGCGGTCTGCGTGCCGATATTGTGCACCAGCGTGTCGGAGAGGACGGCCGGGAAGGAGCTCGGGCCGTCCTCCGCGTCGGTGACCGAACACGTAGCGACCGGCACCGAGCCGATCTCGTAGCTCTGCGCCGAGACGCCCTGCACCGTGACGGTCGGCTTCGTGTTGGTCGGCTGGGGCTGGGTCACCGTGATCGGGATGGACACCTGATTGGTGTAGAGCCCGCCGCCGGCGGGTCCCGAGATGATCGTCGCGGTCGCGTTGCCGCTCTCCGCGTTCAGCGCGGCGGAGAACGTGACGTTGAAGTAGACGCCGCAGGCGGTGATCTCGAGGGGATCGGGGTTCGCCGTGATGCCCGCGGGGGTGACGATGTCGAGCTTGAGGGGCGCTTCCCCGGCGTCGATGTTGCATCCGGCGTCGGGGTCTCCTCCGGAGCTGTTCCCGATCAGGCGGATGCCGGCGCTCTGCGTCGTCGCGCTGCCGGCGACGAGCGAAAGCGGGGCATCCGACGCCTCGATCGAGTCCTGGATGTTGTCGGCGTGGGCCGCGAGGCTGCTGCCGAAGACGGCGGCGATCGTGAGGAGGGCGCCCGCGGTGGTCATACCGGCGCGCTTCATGGTTCGTTTCATGGAAGTGGTTCTGCTCTCTGAGTCCATCGGCGAGCCCCATGCCGAGCCGGCCGTCCATTCGACGGTATGGACCTCCGCACGCCCTCGGAACGGGTCGCGCGTTCAAATCCCTGAACATCGACCCGAACGGGGGGTATCGGCCGGGCGGCGGGCGCGCCGTCCGGTTGCCACCTCCTCCGCGGCTACATGCCCGGCAGTTCGAGCGCTTCGAGCACCTCGATCGTGCCGACCTTGAGGTGCGGGTGGCCCTCCATGAGCGCCGCCGCCGCGTCGGCGTCCGCGGCGTCGACGAGCGAGTAGCCGGCGACATCCGACGACGAGGGCCCGGTGCCGGATGCGCCCACGGCCCTGCCGTTGCCGAGGGGAGTGCCGAAGTCGACGAGGGCGTCGCCGACCCTGCCGCCCCATGCCATCCACTCCTGCATCTCCGCCTGGCCCTCCTCGGCGGACTGCTCCATCTGCGCTTCGGCGCTCACGTCGGCCCGGTACAGCACGAGGTACTTCGGCATCTGCCCTTCCCCTTCGTCGGGAGCGAGCGCGCGGCGTCCGACGGGCCACGACGATCGCTCGGTGCGAACGGTACTCCCGGGTCGGTGAAGCCGCAGCATCCGCGTGGCCGTCGTAGGCGATCCGGGCGTGGTTTGGCGCTTCCGTCAACAGCGGTCGCCGATTTGTTGAGGTTTCTTCACCCTTCAGCCAATCTTCGAGCGGCCGCGGTCGGTTCGGCGCTACAACCTCCTCAGCCCGATCGAATCGCAGTGGAACTGGGGGGTCTCATGCGTTGGGTTTGGTTCAGGATCGCCGCCGCGATCGTCGCAGCATCCGGTGTCGTCGCCGGCCTGCTGGTGAACATCGATCGCGCGCTGCGCGACGGCCAGGATCTCGGGCTCGTGCTGGCGAACTACTTCAGCATGTTCACGATCGTCTCGTCGATCCTCAGCATCGTCGTCCTCACCGTCGCGGCGCGATGGGTGCGGCGTCATCCGGGCCGCTCGCCCGAGCCGGTCGGGATCGCCATGGCGCTCGCCGCCGTCACCGGTCCGGTGATCATGCTCGGGGTCGTCTTCAACGTCCTGCTGCGCGGCGACCCGCCGGCGATCGCGGCGACCGACCCGCTCTGGGTCGCGAACCTCGACACGTGGGCGACCGAGTCGCTGCACGTCGTGCTGCCCGCGTACTTCGTGGTCGACCTGCTGTTCGCGACCCGGCGCCGGGGACTGCCGTGGTGGTCGTTGGGTGTCATCGTGGGCTATCCGCTGGTCTGGACGACGTACACGATGATCCGCGGCGAGCTCGTGCCGAACCCCGACGGGAGCGCGACCTGGTGGTACCCGTACGGCTTCCTCGACCCGCACATCGCCGGATACGGATCGTCCTTCGCCTACATCGGCGGCATCCTGTTCGCGTTCCTGCTGCTCGGGGTGGCCATCATCGGCATCGGGCGGTACCGCGAACGCCACGCACGGGCTCGCGGCACGTCGCCCCGACCGCGCATCGGCGCCATCCCGGCGTGAGCCTCGGGAGCTCGAGGCGACCGCACGCACGACGGCGCCGCCCGGCATCAGACCGGGCGGCGCCGTCGGGCAGTGCTACTCGCCGGCCGCGAGGCGCGTGCGGTCCTCCTCGAGGAGCGCGTCGGCGCCCTCGTCGCCCTCGGCGATGACCTCGTCCTCCTGCAGCGACATCCGCAGGCCGCGACGGAACAGGCGGGTCATCACCAGCAGGGCGACGAACCCGACCGCGAGCCAGATGAGGCCGTAGGTCATCGCCTCGCTGCTCACGTTGAGCCACAGCACCACCGTGAGCACGACGCCGATGAGGGGCAGCACGACGTTGCGCACGACCTGCCAGGCGGTCTTCACCTCGCGGCGGCGCACGGCGAAGTGCAGGATCACCGCGAGGTTCACCACCGTGAACGCGATGAGCGCGCCGAAGTTGATCAGCGAGAAGACGAAGTCGAGGTCGGCGACCGCCGCGCCGAGCGACACGACGCCGACGAGCACGACCGCGACGGCCGGGGTGCGGAACCGCGGGTGCACGTACGAGAGGCGGCGCGCGATGGGCCCGTCGCTGTTGCGGCCCATCACGTAGATCATGCGCGAGACGCTCGCGTGCGAGGAGAGGCTCGACGCGGCCGCCGCGGCGATGGCCGCCGAGACGAAGAAGATCTGGAAGAGCATGCCGCCGACCGAGTAGGCGATCTCGGGCAGCGCCGTGCCCTCGGTGAAGCCCTCCGTCACGGGGAAGAGCGACTGGGCGAACCATCCGGCGGTGAAGAAGATCACGCCGCCGATGAGCAGCGACAGCACGATCGCCTTCGGCACCGTGTTCTTGTCCTTCGCCTCCTCGGTGTACATCGTGATGGCGTCGAAGCCGATGAACGAGAAGCACACGATCGTGGCCGCGCTGATGACCGTCGCGATCTGCACGTTGGCGTGGTACAGCGGCTCGATGCTGAACGCGGTGCCGTTGCCGGCGCCCTGCTGGAGCGCGCCGAACGCGAGGAGCACGAAGATCGCCATCAGGACGACCTGGAACACGACGAGCGTGCCGTTGACGCGCGACGTCGACGAGATGCTCCAGAGGTTGAGCAGGGTGATGAGGGCGACGTAGCCGACGACCCAGATCCAGCCGGGCACCTCGGGGAAGAACGACTCGAGGTACTGGCGCACGAGCAGCGCGTTCACGAGCGGCAGCAGCAGGTAGTCCAGCAGCGCCGTCCAGCCGACGAGGAAGCCGGCGTTCGGGTGGATCGTCTCGGACGCGTAGGTGTATGCCGACCCGGCGGACGGGTAGACCCGCGTCATCCGGCCGTAGCTGATCGCGGTGAACAGCATCACCACGAGGGCGAACAGGTAGGCCAGCGGCACGACGCCGCCGCTCTCCTCGGAGACGTAGCCGAAGGTGTCGAACACCGTCATCGGGGTCATGTAGCCGAGGCCGAGGCCCACGATGGCCCAGAGGCCGAGGGAGCGCCGGAGCTTGGTGGGATGGGCCGAGGCGCGAGCCGCCGCGGGAGCCGTCGAAGTGGTCATGGTGGATCCTGTTCGTCGCCGTTGTCGAGCGCGCCGACACTACTTCAGCCGCATCAGCCGACCCGGTGCCACGGTGTCCAGTCGCGAGCGGATGACACGCCACGATGTCGAAGCGGCGGTGCCGTCATCCACTACCGTGAACGGTGTCAACGTCCCTCCGACCGCGGGAGGTCCGCCGTGACCCGCTTCACGCTCCCCGAGCGCGGCGTCGTGCTCGGAGTGGCCTCGCTCGTGCTCAAGGAGGACGCCACGATCGACGGCGCGCTCGCCGTCGTCCGGGCCGCCGTGGAGGGCGGCGTGGTCGCGATCGACACGGCGCGCGCCTACGCCACCGTCGACGACGACGCCGCGGGCGAACGCATCGCGCAGACGGCGCGCGCCCTGTCGCCCGGCCTCCCGATCATCACCAAGGCCGGCCAGTTCCGGCTCGGCCGCGCCGCCTGGGACGTCGACGGCAGCCCCGAGCGCATCCGCGCCGACGCCATCCGCAGCCGCGAGGTGCTCGGTGCGCCGCCGTCGCTGCTGCTCCTGCACCGCGCCGACCGCGTCGACGACCTCGACGCATCGGTGCGCGAGCTCGCGGCGCTGCGCGACGACGGGATCGTCGAGGCCATCGGGCTGTCGAACGCCACCGTCGAGATGCTCGAGGCCGCCCGCGCGATCACGACGCTCGACGCCGTCGAGAACCGCTTCGCGTTCGGCCTCGACCGGGCCGCCGAGTACCGCCACTGCGTCGACGCGGGCATCCCGTTCCTCGCGTACGCGCCGTTCGGGGGCCTCCGCTCGGGCCCGCTCGCGACGCACATCCCGCGCGTGGCCTCCCTCGCGATGCGACGCGGCGTCTCGGTGCACCGTGCCGCGCTCGCCGCGATGTTCGACGCGATGCCCGGCGCCTGGCCCGTCGTCGGCTCCACGCGGGCGGAGTCGGTGCTCGACTCGATCGCGGCCGCCGACCTCGTCGTCGACGACGAGCTGCGGCGGGCCTTCGCCGACGACCTGCGGGCACGCAGCGTCGGGCTCTAGCCCGCGTCGATCCCGACCTGTTCCATCACCGAGACCACGGCGGCGCGGTCGTCGTCGTCGAGCCCGCGGATGGGCAGCGGCAGGCAGGAGGGGCCGACGAGGCCGAGGTGCTCCGCGATCGCGGCGGCCACGCGCACGCTGCCGTGCCGTGCGAACAGCGCCCACAGCGGCGCGAGCGCGTCGGAGGCATCGCGTGCGCCGGCGGCATCCGATGCCTGGACGGCCCGCATGATCGCGAGCGCGGTCTCGGGCAGCACGCCCGCGATGACCGAGTACCAGGCATCGCAGCCCGCGACGAGGCCCCTCGCGGCGAAGATGTCGCCGGAGATGCCGATCGTGACGTGGTCGGGCAGCAGCGAGCGGATGGTGGAGACCCGCGCCGAGACGGCGCCGGGGCCGCCCGGAACGGGCGGGATCTTCATCGACGCCACGTTCGGCAGCGCCGCGACACGGCCGTAGAGCTCGTCGTCGAAGACGAAGTGCGTCGTGCCCGGGTTGTCGTAGACGATGAGCGGAACCGACAGGTCGCGGGTGACGTCCTCGTAGAGGCCGAACACGTCGTCGGCGGTGAGCGCCTGGTACTGGAGCGGGGCGAGCAGGAGGCCCGCGGCGCCCGCCTCCTGCGCGTCCTCCGCGAGCGCCTGCACGTGGCTGGTGCGCAGTGCGCCGATGCCCACGAACACGGGCACGTCGCCCGCGTGCTCGATCGCGAGGCGCGCCGCCCGCGCGCGCTCCTCACGGGAGAGGTACGGCGCCGATCCGGCCGAGCCGAGCGCGGTGATCGAGTCGACCCCCGACGCGGCGAGCCGGGCGACGAGGCTGGCGAACGCCGCTTCGTCGATCGCATCGTCGCGGAGGGGGGTGAGGGGGAAGGCACTGAGGCCGGTGAACCGGGACCGCACCGCGTCGTCGGGGAGGGAATGCTCCATCGCGTCATTCTGCCGTACGCGGGGCGCGTGCTCGACCCGGCGTAGAGTTCGACCGATGAGGAAGACCTCGCTCGACGCCCTCGCGACCTTCGTGGCCGTGGCCCGCGCCGGATCGGTCACCGGCGGAGCCGACGAGCTCGGGCTCACCCAGTCGACGGTGTCGGCGCAGCTGCAGGCGCTCGAACGCGAGCTTGGCTATCGCGTCTTCGAGCGCACGTCGCGCGGGGTGACGCCGACGAGCCGGGGCAGGGCGCTGCTCGCCCGCGTCGGCCCGACGATGGATGCCGCGGTCGAGGCCGTCGTCGACGCGACCGGTCCGGCCGCGTCGGAGCACACCGTCTTCCTCGGGGGGCCCGCCGAGTTCCTGTCGACCGTCGTGCTGCCGCGACTGCGGGAGTGGGCCGAGCCCGACCTCGACCTGCGCGTGCGGTTCGGCGAGACCCCCGAACTGCTCGGGGCGCTCGAGGCGTCGGAGCTCGACCTCGTCGTGAGCACCGTGCAGCCGCGGATCAGGGGCATCGAGTTCGCGCCGCTGTTCGACGAGCGGTTCGTGCTCGCCGTGCCGCCGGTGCTCCTCGACCGGTTCCGCGAGGACCCCGACGCCGTGCCGGTGGTCGCGTACGGCGAGCAGCTGCCGATCATCCGCCGGTACTGGCGCTCCGTGTTCGACCGGCGCCCGACGGGGCTGCGCGTGGTCGCGACGGTGCCCGACCTGCGGGTCCTCGCCGACCTGGCGGCGGCCGGCGTCGGGATGACCGTGCTGCCGACCTACCTCGCCGAGCCGTACCTCGACGCCGGGCGGCTGATCGACCCGGTCGATCCGGAGGATCCGCCGCTCAACACGGTGTACCTGGCCCGGCGACGGTCGAGGCCGGGCGCGAACCCGGCGACGGAGGCCGCAGCGCAGCGACTGCATGCGATGCTGCGCCCGTGACCCCTCGTCGCCGGGCGGGGTTCACAGCTCGACGAGGGTGCTGAAGGCCCGTTCGCGGTGCTCGAGGAGCGGGACCGCGCCGTCGAGCGCGAGCCGCCTGAAGTGGTCGGATGCCGCGTGCGCCTCGAACGCGGCCTCGTCGGCGTAGACCTCGAAGAGCCGGAACGTGCCGGGCTCGTCGTTCGACTCGGCCGCGTGGTACGCGAGGTTGCCGGGCTCGGCCCGGCTCGCGGCGACGAGCTCGCGCACCAAGTCTCGGACCGTGCCGGCTTCGCCGTCGCGCGCCACCCAGAGTGCGGTGCAGACGTAGGCCATGGTTCCTCCTCGGGCTTCCGTCACGCCGCGAGCAGCGCGACGACCTCGCGGCCGACGCGCGTCGCCGACTGCGGGTTCTGTCCGGTCACGAGCCGCTCGTCGACGATCACCTGGTCGGTGAAGTCGGGTCCGGGCACGTGCGCGGCGCCCTTCGCCCGGAGCTCGTCGGCGAGCAGGAAGGGCACGACGTCGGTGAGTCCGACCGCCGCCTCCTCGGCGTTGGTGAACCCGGCGACGCGCTTGCCGGAGACGAGCGGGGTGCCGTCGGCGAGGGTGATGCCGAGCAGGGCTGCGGGCCCGTGGCACACGGCCGAGACCACGCCGCCGCGCTCGTACACGCTCCGGCCGATCGCATTCACCGCGTCGTCGTCCGGGAAGTCCCACATGGCGCCGTGGCCGCCCACGAAGAGCACTGCGTCGTACCGCGCCGCGTCGACGTCCGCGAGCTTCGGGGTGTCGGCCAGCTGCGCGGCGATCGACGGGTCGGCGAGGAACGCGTTCTGGACCTCGTCGGACTCGTCGCGACCGTCCTGCGGCGGGACGCCGCCGGCGATCGAGGCGACGTCGACGCCGAAGCCGGCCTCCGTGAACTCCTTCCACGGGTGCGCCGCCTCGCCGACGTAGTACCCGGTCTTGCGGATGCCGCCCAGGTCGTCGTGGCTGGTGAGCACCAGCAGTACGCGCTTCTCCGTCATCGTGTCCTCCTCGTTGCGTTCCGGTCCGATGAACGCTTCGAAGCTACGGATGCCGCGGGGCGCTCGGCCAACCGCGGCATCGATGCCCGCCATCGGAATTCCGATGGCCGCGTCGTCACCGCTGCGAGTCGACCGCGTCCTGCCAGCGACGCTGCTCGCGTACCAGGAGCGCGGCGAGGATGCCCCACATGCCGAGGTCGTCCGCGAAGCCCAGCGGGCCGAGCACGAGTTCGGGGATCAGGTCGACCGGCGAGATCGTGTAGACGACCGCCGCGATCGCCGCGGCCCAGGTCATGGGTGCGACGCGGTGCTCGCCGTTCTTGACCGCCTTGAGGAATCGCCACATGCCTCCAGTCTGCGGCATCCCGCCGCCGACGGGGGATGGCGCGCTCGGCCTGCGCACCCTCCCGCGTGCGATACTGCCGCGATGCCGGACCTCGAACTCGCCCGCGTCGACGGCGGAACGCTCGCGCTCCACGACGCGCGCCGCGGCCTGCGGCGGACCGTCGAGCTCGAGCCGCTCGAGATCGGCGTCTTCCCGGTGACGCAGGAGCAGCTCGCCGAGCTGCTGGGCGAGACGGCCTCCCATCCGCGCCCGCGGCGGCCAGCGATCGACGTGAGCTGGCTCCGCGCCATCCGCTTCTGCAACGCCGCGTCGGAGTGGGAGGGGCTCGACCCCGCGTACGGCTTCGACGGCGAGGACGTCACGTGGCACGTCGACGCCGACGGGTTCCGCCTGCCGACCGAGGCGGAGTGGGAGTTCGCGTGCCGCGCCGGCTCGACCGGGCCGCACTACGGACCGCTGCGCGAGGTCGCGTGGACGAGCGCCGACGGGGTGAGCGTGCCGCAGGACGTCGGCGGCAGGCTGCCCAACCTCAACGGACTGTTCGACATGCTCGGCAACGTGTGGGAGTGGTGCTGGGACCTGCTCGACCCCGCGGGCGACAGCGGCGAGCGGGTGATCCGCGGCGGCGGGTTCGCCGACGACGCATGGAGCGCCCGCGCCTCGACCCGGCGCGGCGCACCGCCCCGCACCCGCCACGGCGACGTCGGCTTCCGCGTCGCCCGCGGCGGATTCGAGACGACGGATGCCGCGCAGGGCTGGTCCGCGCGGCCGATGGACTGAGGAGAGGCGATCGTGACGGACGACCACGGCCCCATCGGGCAGCGCGACGACCCCGAGATGCCGCGCTACGGCGGGATCGCGACCTTCGCGCTGCTCCCGCGCCTCGAGGAGGTCGAGCACGCCGACCTCGCGGTCCTCGGGATCCCGTTCGACTCCGGGACGAGCTTCCGCCCGGGCGCACGGTTCGGCCCGGCGCACATCCGCGAGCACTCCCGGCAGTTGCATCCGTACCACCAGGCGCACGCCGTCTACCCGTTCCGCGACCGGCAGGTCGTCGACGCGGGCGACGTCGCGGTGGGGCCGTACGACATCGACCGGGCCGTCGAGCGGATCCACGCCGCGGCCGCGCGACTCGTCGGCGCCGGGACGAAGGTGCTCGCCCTCGGCGGCGACCATACCGTCGCCCTGCCGCTGCTCCGCGCGGCCGGCGCGGCGCACGGCCCGCTCGCGGTGATCCACTTCGACGCGCACCTCGACACGTGGGACGTCCTCCACGGGGCGAGCATCTGGCACGGTTCGCCGTTCCGCCGCGCCGCTGAGGAGGGCCTGCTCGACCTGGGGCGCTGCCAGCACGTCGGCATCCGCAGCGGCGTCTACGGGCCCGAGGAGTTCGACGACGACCGCCGGGCGGGATTCGAGATCATCCGCAGCGAGGAGTTCGGGCGCCGAACGACGGAGGACCTCGCCGAGCAGGTCCGGCGCCGCGTCGGCACCGGACCGGTCTACGTGTCGATCGACATCGACGTGCTCGACCCGTCGCAGGCGCCGGGCACCGGCACGCCGGAGGTCGCGGGCATCACGACGCGCGAGCTCTTCGCGGTGCTCCGCGCGCTGCGCGGCCTCGAGATCGTCGGCGGCGACGTGGTCGAGGTCGCGCCCGCCTACGACCACGCCGGCATCACGGGCCTCGCGGCCGCGCACACCGCCTGGGAGCTGCTCACCCTGATGGGGCTCGACGCGCCGGCGTGATCCGCCGCGCTACGGGCGCAGCAGCACCTTGCCGACCCGGCCCGGCGTCATGCTCGCGGCGACGGCCTCGGCGATGTCGTCGAACGCGTACGTGCCGGCGACCGGCAGGGTGAGCTCGCCGGCGAGCACGTGGCCCATCAGCTGGCCGAACAGCATCGCCCGCGTCTCGCCATCCATGTCGCGGGTCACCCGGCTGCCCCAGAATCCGCGGATGGTGAGCTGCTTGAAGATCACGTCTCCTGACGGGATCCGCAGTTCGGGCGAGCCCATCGCGCCGAACACCACCGTCGTGCCGTTCTCCGCGAGCAGCGACGTCAGGTCGCCCGCGCTGTCGCCGCCGACGGAGTCGACTCCGACGGTGATCGGCGCACCGTCGGTGAGGGCGGCGACCTCGTCGCGCCATCCGTCGTCATCGGTCGCCACCACGTTCGCGATGCCCTGGTCGCGGAGTTCGGCGACGCCCTCGGCGCGGCGCACCAGGCCGACCACGTTGACGCCGCGTGCGGCGCCGATCTGCGCGACCATGCGACCGACCGCGCCGTTCGCGGCGTTCTGCACCATCCAGTCACCGGCCCGGAGGTCGAGCGAGTGCATCAGGCTGACGGCGCTGAACGGCATCGACACGAGCTGGGCCGCGACCTCGTCGGGCAGGCCGTCGGGCACCGGGACGAGCCCGCCCGCGCTCGCCGTGAAGTACTCCGCCCACGACCCGAACGCGCCGCCGCTGGCGACGCGCTGGCCCACGGCGAGCCCGGTCACGCCGTCGCCGAGCGCGTCGACGATGCCGACCGCCTCCGTGCCCGCGGGCGCGGGCAGCTCGGGCTTGAACCCGTACGTGCCGCGGACCGTCGACAGGTCGTGGTTGTGGATGGTCGCGAGCAGGGTGCGGATGCGGACCTGGCCCGGGCCGGGCTCGGGCATGGGGCGCTCGTCGACCTGGAGCACGGAGCGGGGATCGCCGAAGGTCGAGTGGGTGAGGGCGCGCATGGGGGAACTCCGTTCGATCGTCGGATGGGTCCGCGCGTCGGCGCGGCCCGGGTCAGGCTAGGCGGGCGAACTGGATCCCCGCTGGATCACGCGAGCGGGTCGAGGCCCGTCGCCGTCACCGACACCTCCCACAGTCGCTCCGCCGACGGGACGTCGATCGCCCACTCCTTGACGCCGCCGCTGCGCAGGTCGGCGTGGTCGGCCGGCACGACGCCCTTGATCGCGCAGTCCTCGCAGTACACGCCGCCGCGATCGACCAGTTCGGGCGCGGTCGCCGCCCAGAGCCCGGTCGAGGCCCCCTCGGCGGGCGTCTTGAACAGGGGGTTCGGATTGCCCTCCTCGTCCATCCACTGCCGGGCGACGAGCTCCTCGCGGGGCATGTGACGCTGCAGGTCGGTGAGGATCCCGCCCGGATGCACCGAGTACGCGTGGATGCCCCGGTCGGCGCCGCGGGCATCGATCCCCACCGCGAACAGCGCGTTCGCCGTCTTCGACTGCCCGTAGGCGATCCACGGGTCGTAGGGGGTGGTCTCGAAGTTCACGTCGTCGAAGCGGACGGGGGACCGGTAGTGGCCGGTCGACGAGTAGGAGATCACGCGGGCGCCGTCGGCGAGCAGGTCGGCGATGCCGCCGACCAGGGCGAAGTGGCCGAGGTGGTTCGTGCCGAACTGCAGTTCCCAGCCCTGCGGCGTGCGACGTTCCGGCGGGGCCATGACCCCGGCGACGTTGACCACGAGGTCGACCGGTGCCCCCTCCTCGCGGACGCCCGCGGTGAACGCGGCGACCGAGTCGAGGTCGCCGAGGTCGAGCTCCCGCACCTCGACGCGGTCGACGCCGGCGAGCGCGGCCGACGCCGCGTCGGGCCGGCGTGCCGGCACCAGGACGTGCACGCCGGCATCCGCCAGCGCCCGCACGGTCTCGAGCCCGAGACCGGAGTAGCCGCCCGTGACGATCGCGCGCCGCCCCGCGAGGTCGGATCCCGCGATCACCTCCGACGCGGTGGTCCGGTAGCCGAACCCGGTCTCGAGGGGCTGCTGACGTTCGATCATGTCCTGCGTCGTGACCATGGTCCGACGCTACGCCGGGACGCCGTGCGCCCGCTGTGCCCGCATTCCGGACGTCGGCGGGGATCAGGCGAGCGGATGGCCCGGCCGGACCAGCTGCTCCACGATCGTGGGGTCGGTGATCCGGTCGTCGCGTGCGAGCAGCACCGCCTTCGCCACGATCTCCGCGGTCCGCGGGTCGTCGTCGGCGAACGGCAGGAACACGCGCCCGCGATGCTGCGCACTCACCGGCACGATGCACACCGCGTTCCCCGGCACCCGGTGCACCACCCCGGAGCCGAGGTGGATCGTGTACGTGCCGAGCTTGCCCTTGACCCTCGCGTGGTGGCCGCCGACCTCGACGTTCGACAGGCCGAGCAGCTGGGCGGTCTCGTCCACGAGCCGGCCCCGCATCTCGACGGAGGACTCGGACGCCTCCGGATCGATTCCGCTCGCGTGGGCGACCGACACCACCAGGTCGAGGTCGCGCATCGCCTCGGAGAACACGCGCGGGGGAACGTCGTCGAGCTTCATCGGCAGCCAGTCGCCCGCCGGATGGAAGGTGACGTCGTCGACGGTCGCGTCCTCGACCTCCGCCGGGGTTCCCCAGCCCGTGGAGACCCGGCACCAGACGGTCAGCTTCTCCCGGTGGAACGTCCGCGAGAAGCCGGCCTGGAAGTCAGAGATCCACCCGCGGGACGCGAAGATGCCGCCCGCGCGCCTGGCGTCGAGCTGGTGTCCGGCGTAGCGGCGCGATGACGTGCCGGCCTCGTCGCGTTCGCCCGCGCTCGGCGTGTAGAGCTCGCGGAACGCCTGCTTGAACGGCTGGCGCACCCCCGTCGACATCAGGACGTGCTGGAAGTCCGGCCACTCGCCGCTGGCGAGGAGGTCGACGGGATGGGCCACTCGCACCCCGCCGGCGATCCTCCGCTTCGCGCCGTCCGGCCCGGTGAACGACGCGCCCTCGTCCGAGAGGAAGCCGGCCACCCCCTCCGAGTCGACCAGGACCAGCGACGAGAGCATCGGCGACAGGATCGGGTGCGCCGCCAGCGCATCGAGCTCGCCGCGGTCGAACACGTCGCCCAGGATGCAGGCGTCCTCGAGCGAGCGACGCATCCGGCTCGCCTGCTTCCGCAGCGAGGTGGCGCGCGCCTGCAACGCCGCGACCTCGGGGTGCTTCCGGCTCGCGGCGGGGATCGACTTGAGCGGCGCCCCCGCGCGGGCCGCCGTCACGCGGGGGGCGCCGGTCGCGTCGACGTCGAGGGTCACGACGAGATCGCCGTCCGTCGCCGACGCGCCGCCATCGGCGAGGTCGGCGACCGCCGCGGCCTCCATCGCCCAGATCAGGCGTTGCGGGTCCCGGTATCCCGCGGTGCGAGCCAGGTTCTCCATTCCGACCTCGACCGCGGTCGTCTCGGAGGCCCTGCGCTGCGAACCCGAGCTGCGATCGGAGGCGACGAAGCCGCGAAGCAGCTCGTACCGGGCCAGGAGGGTCCGCGTGTCGCCGTCCGGCAGCGGCAGCAGGCCCAGTGCCCGCACGGCGTCCTGGTTCCGCTTCGCCTCGATGCGCGCCAGCAGCTCGGCCTCGTCCGTCCGGCCGAGCAGCGCGTTCGCGAACAGCTCGGCGCGCTTGTGCCCGCCGGAGGTCGAGGCGTACTTCGCCGCCAGGAGCACCTGCTCGAAGCGCTCGGCCCCGATCTCGTCGTGCATGGCGCGGAACCAGGCGACGTCGGCGGCGCCCCGCACCAGGTCGGTGCCGTCGAGCGGGGTGCGCTGGCCGACCTCGCTCTCCCATGCGGCCCGGATCTCGCGGTCGACGGACCAGCTCTCGTCCTTGGTGTGTGCGTGAAGCCACCAGACGGCGGATTCGTACCCCGGCCAGCCGAGGTGGGCCTCGATCAGCCGCGCCCACTGGGGGGCGTACACGCCGGCCTCGATGATGCGCCGTTCGCCGAGGTCGGTCGCCGCGACCAGTCGCGCGAACGCCTCCGGGTCGTCGTCCGGGCGCGGGTGGTGGATACGCACGAGGTGCGAGAGCGAGCTCTCCCGGGACTCCGTCCACGCGTACCCTCGCGTCAGCGGCCGCGTTCCGAGCGAGGCGAGGACCTGCACGATGCCCTCGGCGCCGTACGCGGAGCGCAGGGCGCTCGCCGTTCCGGTGCAGGCGGTCGGCAGGTCGCCCCGCTGCCGTTCGTGCTCGACGACCGCGCGGCGCACCTCCTCGACGACCGCCTGCACCCCGGGACCCGAGGCCCAGGGCTCGGGGCGCAGGCTCGTCAGCTCCCTGAGCGCCGCCCATTCCTCCCATCGGCCCAGCCCCCACTGCGGTGCGCCGACCGTGGGCACGACCAGGGCGTCGACGACGTCGGCCCGGGTCGCCGCGCCGCGTTCGAACGCGGTCGCCAGCAGCATCGGGGCCGGACGGAGACGGAACGGCTGGTCGGCGACGAGCGCGGTAACGCCGGTTCTCGCACCGCCGAAGCGCTGCCTCAGGGCGACCTCGACCGAGGGGCCGTTCCACCGGTCGACGGCGCCCTCGGGCTCGTCGAGGAACCGGGCGGCCGACCACCAGCGCCGCAGCTGGTCGTCGCTGAGCGAATCCGGCGCCACCAGGCGGTGCAGGCGTTGGAACAGCTCCGGGAACGCGTCGCGTGCGTCGACCTGCGCGATGCCGCCCCACCGGTCCTCGGCGATCGCGATGCCGCGTCGTGCCATGACCTCCTTCGGGCCGACGAGCGAGCGCAGCGGAAGCGCCGACGCGGCCTCGTCGAGCAGGTCGATCACCGTCTCGGTCCAACTCGGGCGCCAGGCGTAGGCAGCCAGTGCGGCGATGAGGTTGCCGCGCAGCTGGATCCGGCTGCCGTCGCCGAGGCGGGGCGCCCTGCCGAGAACCTTCCGCCTCACCTCGTCGGCCCAGCCCCCCGGTGCGGCATCCGCGAGGAAGAGCAGGGCGAGTTCGACCCCGCCGTCGGTGAGCGACGGGAGGATGCGTTCCCACCACGGCTCGAGGATCTCGGCGAGCGGCAGGGTGCCGGCCGTGGCCGGACTCAGCCAGCGGACGTTGGCGAGCATCTCGACGCCGTGGTAGGTCTGCACCTCGACGTCGGCGTGCTCGTCGATCCACGCGGCGAGCGAATCGTGGATCAGCGCGCAGCCAGCGTGGTACCGGCGCCAGGCCTCCGACTGCGGCGCGGCGGGGCGCGCTGCCGGCGTCCGCTCCGAGGGCGGAGGGGCCAGCGACGCGGGGATCCGGTCGACGCTCGCGTCGTCGTTGGAGGACTGCCCGCGCAATTCCTCCGCGGCCTTCCGCTGCTCGGCCGTGCCTGCGGACAAGCGGGAGATCGAGGCGGCCAGTCGGTCGGCCGGGAGGGTTCCGAGCAGCGACAGCGCGGTGGTGCGCACGTCCGCGGTCTTCCTCGCGAGGGCCCGCTCGAGCGCCTCGGCCTCGGGCTCGGTGATCTCCGCGAGCTCGCTGAGGGCGCCCTGCGCGGTCCCGCGGACCACGGACGAGCGGTCGTCGAGGAGTTCGAACAGCACGGTGCGGTGCGCGACCGGGTCGGCCGCGTACCTGCGCGCCGCGTGCTGCCGGCCGTCGGCCGATGCGGCGCGCAGGATCTCGGGCTCGAGGCGATCCGTGGGCGAGTGCGTCACCACGACGTCGGCGGCGTGGGACGCGCCGATCTTCTCGGTCCGCGCACCGACGACGCCGGTGTCGACCTCCCGCGTGCGACCGAGCGAGGCGACCCGGTCCAGCAGGGCGGCGCGGACCTCCGGGTCGAGGCCCCGCGACGCCTGCTTCGGCTGCCAGTACTCCATGGGCCACGCGGAGACCGCCGCGGCGTAGACCGCGAGCGATTCGTCGCGGAGCGCCGGCACCAGGGCCTCGCCGGCCGCGGGCAGGGCGAGGTCGGCGAGCAGGCGGGCCGCCGCGAGGCGATCGCCCGCGAGCTCGCTCCGCAGCACCGCCGAGGCGAGCGGGATCGCCGCCCGTGCGTCGCGGAACGCCGACGCCCAGAGGCCGAGGTAGGCGGCGCTGCTGCCCGCCCCGACGAGCTCGGCCGCGTCGGCAGGCCGGTCGAGCCGTTCCCGGATGACGCGCAGCGCCGCCGCCAGCTCGCCGCTGCGACGCACGTCGAAGTCGTCGCCGAGCCAGACTCCGGCCGCCCGCACCGTTCCCGCGAAGCGCGACAGGTCGCGATCGAGCACCACGTCGACGATGCGGGCGAACGCCGAGGGGTGTCCGAGGTCGGCCGCCTCGAGGATCGTCTGCCTGAGCCCCTCGGCTCGGCCGGCGGCGGCGAGCAGGTCGGCCGTGACGTCCCAGTCGCCGGGATCCGCGCTGCTGAGCAGCGCGATGTGCCCCTGGCGGCTCGGACCCGAGATGGGATGCCGCGCGCGGGCGCTGTCGACGAGGATGGCGCGGACCTCGGCGTCGCCGTCGTTGATCGCGGCCGCCAGCACCTGGCCGAGCGGGAGATGGCCGCCGAGGTGGACGAGCCATCGCGCATGCCAGGCCAGCGGCTCGGGATAGCGGGCCGCGTGGTCGAGCAGCAGGGCGAGGTGCTCGAAGCGGGCGGGGCGGGAGTCCACGGCGGCCGCGGAGCGGTAGGCCCGCCGCGTCCACCCGGTCTGGTAGGGCGCCCGCCGCGCCCAGTCCCACCACCCCGCGAGCGCGTGGCCGAGGGCAGGGCTGATCGCGCGCAGGACTTTGGCGCGCTTCGCCGATGAGAGGTCGTCGAGTTCGGCGGCGATGGGCGCCGGATCCGACTGGCGGTCGTTGACCGCCTCGGCGAGCGCTCTGGCGAGCGGCGGAGCGAAGACCCGTCGCACGGTGATGCGCTGCGCCCCGCGCTGCGAGACGCGACGACGTTCGAGCTCCTCGTGCGCTTCGGTCGCCGAGAGCATGTCAGCCCCCGGCGAGCGCGACGAGGCGCACGAGTCGCAAGGTCGATTCCGGGCCGATCTCGAGCGGAAGGTCGAGCCCGTCGACCTTCCGGCCGTCGAGGAACACGAAGTACAGCTCGTCTTCGAAGGCCTCGACGGCGCGCGCGAGCGCCACGTCGAACGGCGGCGCAGGCGGCGTCGATCGCCGCTCCCGTCCGTACGACCCGCGGTCGACCCCCGTCGCGAGGTCCGCCGGGGTCAGTACTCGGAGGGTCTGCGACGCGCCGCGCCGACGGGTGTACCCGGCGAGTTCGTGCCGGACCAGGATCTCGATCACCTGCCGGAGCGTGGAGGGGCCGCTCGGGACCTCGACGCGCTCCTCGTCGAGCACCGAGCTTCCACCGACGACCTTGGTCTGGACGATCACGGGCTCACTCTGGCACGGGGCACGGACATCCTGCGAGCGCGTGTTCCGCGGGCCCGTCCGGTGTCACTCGGCGCGGCGCGCCGCCTCCGCCGCGCGTTCGACCCACTTCGGGGTCGTGCCGTAGCGCTGGGGTGGGATGAGCAGGCCGGCCGCGCTGCTCTCGATGAGCTGGGCGAGCCGGCGTTCGCGCGTCTCCTCCCGCTTGGCCGACAGCACCCAGTGCACGACCTCGCGGCGGTAGGTCGTCGTCGCGGCGTCGAGGAACGCCGACGCCGCGGCATCCGCCGACAGCCGCGCAGCCGCCTCGGGCGGCAGCGCCCGTACCGGGTTCTCGAACGAGTAGACGGAGGTGCGGTCGTCGCGGCGTCGTTCGAAGGCGGCGAGCCCCTCGGGTCGCATGCGCCCCTCGGCGATCAGCCGCTCGACCAGGCCGACGTTGACGGCGGACCAGATGCTCCCGGGCTTCCGCGGCGTCCAGCGCAGGCGGCTGGCATCTCCGTCGATGCCCTGCGCCTTCGAGTCGATCCACCCGAAGCAGAGCGCCTCCGGCACCGCCTGCTCCCAGGTCAGTCCCCGGTCGGGCACGTGCTTCTTCCTGAGGCCCATCCAGAGTTCGGACGCGCTGTCGTGGTTCGCCTCGAGCCAGGCGCGGAACTCCTCCGGCCCCGAGAAGAACAGCGCGGGTCGCTCGGTCGTGCCGCCGGGGGTGCCGATCGTCGAACCCATGTCGAGAGTCTGCCACCGCCCGCCGACGCTGACCCGAGGTGGAACGAGGGGCCGAGGTCAGGCCGGCTCGCCGCGCCTGGCGGCGACGGTCGCCGCAGCGATCCTCCGCACGAGTTCGTCGGGAAGCGGGTCGGCGTGCCGGAAGGTGACGGAGTCCTTGCCGGAGCGGTGCGGGGCCACCTCGGACTCCAGCGGCTCGGGGAGGGCGGGCACCGGGTAGATGCCGACGTGGTGCTTCCAGCCGGCGAAGTGGAGCGCGTACCGGCCGCCGAGCATCACCGCGGCGATGCCGTAGCGCATCCGCTCCTCGGCGTCCGGGACCTCGGCGAGGATGGCCGCGCGCACGCGCCGGAGCCGCGCGGCGACGTCGTCGGGGAACGATGCCACGTACTCGTCGACGGTCTGCGCGGCCATGCCGCCTACGGCAGCTCGAGCGCCGTGCCCCCGAGGGCCACGGCGGCGAAGCTGAGGATGAGGCCCGTGCCGATGACCACCGCGGCGATGCCGAGCATGAGCGCCGTGCCGAGGAGCTCGGCCTTCGAGGGGCGCTGGGCGGGTTCGGGGGAGTTCACGGTCATCGGCGGTCCTTCGGCTCGGCGGTGGGCGCGGGGCGAACCGCGTTCGCACCCGACTCCGATTGTCGCAGACCCGACGGGAGGCGGGCCGGATGGCGGACCGCCGGCCCGTGCGGCTGGGGCGCTTGCCGCGGGCGCGCCATCCGCCTACCATCGACTGAGCGATATGCGAACCATATGTTCGGATATCGAACACGCCGCGAGTCGGCACGCGATCACGACGATGTGAAGGAGCACCCGTGCAGTTCCACCACCACGGATACGTCTCGGGCGACCCCCGGGTGAAGCCCGCCGCCGGAGTCGGCGTGAACCGGCCCGACGAACTGCCCGACGAGGTCGACGTCCTCATCGTCGGCTCCGGACCGGCCGGGATGATCGCCGCGGCCCAGCTCGCGCAGTTCCCGAACGTCGTGACCCGGATGGTCGAGCGCCGCCCCGGCCGGCTCGTCATCGGCCAGGCCGACGGCATCCAGGCGCGCAGCGTCGAGACCTTCCAGGCCTTCGGGTTCGCCGAGCGCATCACCGCCGAGGCGTACCGCATCACGGAGATGTGCTTCTGGAAGCCCGACCCCGCCGACCCCTCGAGGATCGTGCGCACGGCCCGGCCCGAGGACGACCCGGCCGGCGTCAGCGAGTTCCCGCACCTGATCGTCAACCAGGCGCGCGTGCTCGACTACTTCGCCGAGGTCGCCGCGAACGGCCCGACCCGGTCGGTGCCCGACTACGGCTACGAGTTCGTCGGGCTCGAGATCGCCGACGAGACGGAGCGCGCCGAGTACCCGGTCGCCGTCACCCTCGCGCACGCCGACGGCGAGCGGGCGGGGCAGCAGCGGGTCGTGCACGCCAAGTACGTGCTCGGCGCCGACGGTGCGCGCAGCAGGGTGCGCGACGCGATCGGCTGCACCATGAAGGGCGACCGGGCCAACCATGCGTGGGGCGTCATGGACACGCTCGCCGTCACCGACTTCCCCGACATCCGCACGAAGTGCTCGATCCAGTCGGAGGCCGGCAACATCCTGCTCATCCCGCGTGAGGGCGGGCACCTGTTCCGCATGTACGTCGACCTCGGCGAGGTGCCCGCGGACGACCACCACCGGGTCCGCGAGACGACGCTCGAGCAGATCATCGCGCGGGCCAACGAGATCCTGCACCCGTACACGCTCGACGTGCGGCACGTCCCGTGGCACAGCGTCTACGAGGTGGGCCATCGCCTCACCGACCGGTTCGACGACGTGCCGACGGATGCCGCGGGCACCCGCACCCCGCGCGTCTTCATCGCCGGCGACGCCTGCCACACCCACAGCGCGAAGGCCGGGCAGGGCATGAACGTGTCGATGCAGGACGGCTGGAACCTCGCGTGGAAGCTCGGCCACGTGCTCGAGGGCCGCGCCCCCGAGCACCTCCTCGCGACGTACTCGGCCGAGCGACAGGTCGTCGCGCAGGACCTCATCGACTTCGACCGCGAATGGTCGACCATGATGGCCAAGAAGCCCGAGGAGTTCGCGAGTCCGTCGGAGCTCGAGGACTTCTACGTGCGGACCCACGAGTTCCCCGCCGGGTTCATGACCCAGTACGCCGCGTCGCTCATCGTCGGCGAGGCCGACCACCAGGCGCTCGCGACCGGGTTCCCGGTCGGCAAGCGCTTCAAGTCCGCCCCCGTCGTGCGCGTGTGCGACGGCAACCCCGTGCACCTCGGCCACCACGCGACGGCCGACGGCCGCTGGCGCATCTACGTCTTCGCCGACGAGGCCGGGGTGGGGGAGGGGTCCGCCGGGGCCGACCTCGCCCGGTGGCTCGAGACCTCGCCCGAGTCGCCGCTCGCCGCGACGCCCGAGGGGCTCGACCGCGACGCGTGGTTCGACGTCAAGGTGGTCACGCAGCAGCCGCACACCGAGGTCGACCTCGGTACGGTGCCGAAGGTGTTCCTGCCGCACGTCGGGCCGTTCCAGCTCGTCGACTACGAGAAGGTCTACGCGGCCGACCCGGCGGACGACATCTTCGAGGCGCGTGGCATCGACCGTACCGGTGCGGTCGTGGTGGTGCGGCCCGACCAGTACGTGTCGCAGGTGCTGCCGCTCACGGCCACGGCCGAACTGGCGTCGTTCTTCGCGCCGATCCTGCGGTCGGGCGAGCGCGAGCCCGCGAGCGCCTGACGCGATGCCGCGCCGCCCGGGCGGCGGCGCGGCATCGGTCGCCGTCAGCCGCCCAGCGCGAGACGGATCGACCGCGACGCCGCCGTGAGGCGCTCGGCGATCTCGGCGTCGGGGTGCGCGCTGGAGACGTAGACCACCGCGAGCGCGGCCGGCCGCCCCTTCGGCAGGCGCAGCGGCACCGCCGTCGAGCGGAGTCCGGGGATCACCTCGTCGTGGCTGATCGCCCAGCCGCGCGAGCGCACCTCCCGGAGCTCGGCCAGGTGCGCGTCATCCGTCGTCGCGGGCCACTCGGACTCGGGCAGCGAGGCGAGGATGGCCTTGCCGGGGGCGCCGAGGCCGATCGGATGGCGGGTGCCGGGGCGCTGCGCGACCGACGCGATCGCGTGACGGGGCTCGACGCTCGTGAGCGTCACGATCTCGTCGCCGTCGAGGAGCGCGAGGAAGCAGGTCATGGCGAGGTCGTTGGCCGCTGCGGTCAGCTCGGGCAGCGCCTCGGCCTGCAGGTCGTGCGCGACCCCGGCCGCGAGCGCGGCCATGCCCGCGCCCAGCGCGATCCGACCGCCGGCGTCGCGCACGGTGAGGCGGTGGTGCTCGAGCGTGCGCAGCAGGCGGTAGGCGACCGAACGATGGACGCCGAGTCGCTGGGCCAGGTCGTCGATCGAGAGCGGCTCGCGCGCGTCGGCGAGGATCTCGAGGATGCGGATGCCGCGGGAGAGCGTCTGCGACGGGGGCGCCTCGACGTCGTCGGCGTTGCGTACCATCGGGCCCCCTGCGAATCGAACGGTGTGTTCGACTATAGAACAGTCGTCTCGGGCGGCCGGGACCGGTCGTCCCGCCCGGCCGAGCGCGCCGGACGTCGCCGCCGACGGGTCCGGACCCGGCGGTCCCACCCCGGGCCGAGCCGGAGGTCGGCGCCGACCTCGGCGCCGGACTTCTCGGCGAACCACACGAGGTGGTTCCACATGGCGTCGCCGCCGCCATGCGCGCGGCGCCACCTGAGGAACAGCTCGATGCGGGGCCAGTCTTCGCGGACCCGGTCGGCCCAGCGGCCGAATGCCAGGTCGCGGTCGAGGTACCCGCGATGGGCGTAGATGGCGAGCGTGTTATAGAGGCTCAGCGCCCGAGAGACGAGGACGAACCTGTCGGGCCTCCGGTCGGACATCCGCTTGATCGACTCGGCGTCGCCCATCGAGGTCTGCAGCAGTCGGCGCCCGACCTACGCGTCCGGTCCGGTCAGCCGCTCGTCGAGCGCGACGAAGAGGCGCTTCCGCTCCGAGCGTCGTGCCGCCTCGAACGCCCACAGGCTCACGATCGACGCGGCCGTCGCGAATGCGGCCGTCGCCCATCCGGCCGGCGAACCCCACGCGGCGGCGGAGGGGAACCCGGCGGCGGACTCGAGACGGCGCATGGACGCGACAGTAGGCGAAGGTGCGACGCCGCGTCGAGGGCCGGCCGCCCGGCAGGACGTCGGACCCGGGAGCGAGGCCGGTGGGCGGCCTACCATGGAGGACCACGCCCATCGCCAGACGGGAGGCGTCATGGTCCAGGTCCGCGTCCTCGGGGTCGCGCTCGATCAGTCCGGGCAGCACATCATCCTGCTGAAGCCGCTCGGCGAGGACGAGGGGCGCGGGCGGGTCCTGCCGATCTGGATCGGCGCGCAGGAGGCCACCTCGATCCTGATCGCGGTGCAGGGCGAACAGGCGCCGCGCCCGCTCTCGCACGACCTCATGAAGCTGCTCCTCGACGCCGTCGGGTCGAAGATCGAGCGCGTCGACGTCACCCGCATCGAGGACGGCACGTTCTACGCGGAGCTCACGATCATGACCCCGACCGGCCCGTACGTCATCGACGCGCGGCCGTCCGACTCGGTCGCGCTCGCCTCGCGCACGGAGGCGCCGCTGTTCGTCGCCGACGCGGTGCTCGAGCAGGCCGGCATCCCCGCCGAGATGGTCGAGACCCACCCCGACGAGCCCGAGTCGGAGGAGACGGCCGAGGAGAAGCTCGAGGAGTTCAAGAAGTTCCTCGAGGACGTCGACCCGGAGGACTTCCAGGGGTAGCCCGCCGCCGCCTCCGTGGCCGCATCGTGATCCTGCGATGGCTGCCGCGCCGGCGCACGCTGTTACGATCCCTCGGTGCGCCTCCTCCGTCGTACGGTCGCCGTCGTCGCCGTCCTCGCCCTCGTCCTCATCGCCGCCTTCACCGGCCTGTACCTCTGGCAGCAGCCGATCCTGCTCACCGGCACCGGGTACGCCGCGCACAACGCCTGCGCGGTGACCGAGGTGAGCAGCCGCGAGGACCCCGCCTCCGACCTGCCGTCGAACCCGCTCGTGCCCTACCTCGACGTCGACGGCGCCGGCGACCCCGCCGCCGGATCGCTGTTCGGCGCGTTCGCGCGGCAGAAGGCCTGGTACACCGAGGGATACGGGTGCACGCTCGCCGACGCGCGGCCGGCGCTGCCCGCGGCATCCGTCGTCGAGTCGGGCGCCAACCCGTTCACCGACGCGCCGGCGCCCGCCTCCGATGCGGCCCTCGAGGCGGCGCTCGGCCGGGCCTTCGGCGACGACCTGCCTGCCGACGACGCCGCGGCGCTCGGCACGCGGGGCGTCGTCGTCATCAAGGACGGCGAGCTGGTCGCCGAGCGCTACGCCGAGGGCTTCGACGCCACCACCCCGCAGCTCGGCTGGTCGATGTCGAAGAGCGTCGCGAACCTGCTCACGGGCGTGCTGGTCGAGCGGGGCGTCGTCTCGCTCGACGACGACCGGCTCGTGCCCGAGTGGACCGACGAGCGAGCCGACATCACCGTCGAGCAGCTGCTGCGCCAGACCAGCGGCCTCGAGTGGGACGAGACGTACGAGCTCGGCACGCCCATCACCCGCATGCTCTACCTCGAGCCCGACATGGCCTCGTACGTCGCCGGGCAGCCGCTCGCGCACGAGCCCGGAACCGTGCAGCAGTACTCCAGCGGCAACACCAACCTGCTGTGCTCGGTGCTCATGGAGCGGTCGGGCCTCGGCGCCGACCTCCCGCGGGAACTGCTCTTCGAGCCGCTCGGGCTCACCTCGGCGGTCCTCGAGCCGGATGCCGCCGGCACCCCCGTCTGCTCGTCGTACCTGTGGGCGACGCCGCGCGACTGGGCGGCGATCGGGCAGTTCGTGCTGCAGGACGGCGAATGGAACGGCGAGCGCCTGCTCCCGGCCGACTGGATGGAACGCACGCTCGCCGTCGAGGACGTCACCGAGACCGACGACCTCGGCCTGGGTATGAGCTGGCGCGTCAACGCGCTGCCCGACGGAACGCTCCGCTGGCCAGGGGTGCCCGAGGACGCGTTCTACGCGAGCGGGCACGACGGGCAGAAGGTCGTCGTGGTGCCGTCGGAGGACCTGGTGGTCGTGCGGGTCGGATTCACGCCCGAGGTCGACGACGACCCGTCGGTGGTCGCGCTGATCGAGGAGGCCGTCGCCGCGCTCCGCTGACGCACGACGGACCGTCGGAGACCGACCCCCGCCACCCGCACGTAGCATTGGCGCGTGGAGTGGATCTGGACCATCGTCGGCATCGCCCTCATCCTGACCGGCCTGAACGAGGTGTTCCACACCCTGCTCCACCCGACCGGACGGGGCCGGGTGACGCACTGGGCGGCCTCCACCACCTGGGGCCTCTCGTCGCGACTCGGGCGCACCGGCCGCACCCTCGCCGGCCCCATCGCGTCGATCGCGGTCGTCGGCACCTGGGCGGGCCTGCAGGTCGTCGGCTGGACGCTGGTCTACCTGCCGCACATCCCCGAGGGGTTCTCGTTCGCCCCCGCGCTCCGCATCGACGAGTACCCGCCGATCCTCGAGGCGTTCTACTTCTCCACGGTCAGCATGTCGACGCTGGGGCTCGGCGACATGTTCCCGACCGACCCCTGGCTGCGGATCTTCGCGCCGCTGCAGGCGCTCTTCGGCTTCGCCCTCCTCACCGCGGCGGTCACGTGGTTCCTCGAGCTGTACCCGGGCCTCGGGCGCCGTCGCGCCCTCGCGCTGCGGATCGCCCTGATCCGCCGTGCCGACACGGCCGGCCACCTGCTCAACATGGAGTCCGCGACCTCCAGCGGCCTGCTCGACTCCCTCACCGAGGCGCTCGCGCAGGTGCGGATCGACACCTGGCAGAACGCCGAGCTGTACTACTTCACCGAGGAGCAGGCGGAGACGTCCCTCGCCGCGCAACTGCCCTACGGCATGCACCTCGCGCGGCTCGCCCGTCGGTCCGAGGACCGAACGGTGCGCAACAGCGGGCAGATGCTCGAGGAGGCGATCGACGACCTCGCGCTGGTGCTGCGCAACCAGTTCTTCGGCACCGGCGACACGACCGACGAGATCCTCGCCGAGTTCGCGCGCCAGCACCGGCAGACCGTCGCCGCGATCGATCCCTGAGGCGCTCCGGATGACGCTGCGACTCCGCCCGTACGCGCCCGGCGACGCGGCGCCGACGCTCGCCGTATTCCAGCGGGCGGTGCAGACGACCGCGGCGCGTGACCACACGCCCGCGCAGCTCGCCGCCTGGGCGCCCGCGGACCTCGACCTCGACGAGTGGGATGCCCGGCGCGGTGCCCGGCAGACGGTCGTGGCGATCGACGACGGGCGGATCGTGGGCTTCACCGACGTCGACGACTCGGGGTACGTCGACATGATGTACGTCGACCCGGCTGCGATCCGGCGGGGCGTGGCCAGTGCACTGCTGGCCTGGGCGATCGACCAGGCGGTCGCCGCCGGAGCCGACGCGGTCCGCACGCACGCGAGCATCACCGCCCGTCCGTTCTTCGAGACCCACGGATTCTCTGTCGACGAGGTGCGCCATCCGGTGCGCAACGGCGTCGAGTTCGAGAACTACGCCATGAGCCGGCGGCTCGACCTCGACGCGCGCGGACCCGACGAGCGCGCGTGAACGGCAGAATGGCCGACATGGATGCCGCGTTCCCCTCCCTGACCGAGATGCCGTCGCCGCAGTTCGTGATGTCGGGGGAGGGGCGTCGCATCGCGACCTACCTCTGGGGCCCGGAGGACGGGCCGACGGTGCTCTGCGTGCACGGGTTCGCGTCGAGCTGCCGCGACAACTGGGTGGGCACCGGCTGGGTCCGCGACCTCACCCGCGCCGGGTTCCGCGTGCTCGGCGTCGACCAGCGCGGCCACGGGCAGAGCGACAAGCCGCACGAGGCGATCGCGTACGGCATGGACGCCCTCGCCGACGACCTCCTGACCGTGCTCGACACCTACCTGCTCGACACGGTGCGGTACGTGGGCTACTCGCTCGGGGCGCGCGTGGGATGGCAGGTCGCCGTGCAGGCGCCCCATCGCGTCGAGCGGGCAGTGCTCGGCGGGATCCCCGACGGCCGCCCGCTCGCCCGCATGCAGATCGAGCAGGCGCGCGCGTACGCCGAGCACGGCACTCCGGTCGAAGACCCGGTCACCCGCAACTACGTCACGCTCGCCGAACGAGTGCCGGGCAACGACGTGAACGCGCTCGTCGCGCTCGCCGAGGGCATGCGCACCGGCGACGCCGACCCCGACCCGGCCGACCCGCCGCGGCAGCCCGTGCTGTTCGCCACGGGAACCGACGACGCGATCATCGAGCAGTCGCGGGCGCTCGCGGCGGCGACGCCGGACGGCGACTTCCTCGAGATCCCCGGCCGGCACCACTTCAACGCGCCCGGCTCGCGCGAGTTCCGGCAGGCCGCGATCGCGTTCCTGCTCGACGACCCCCGGCCCTGACCGTCCTGGTCAGGCGCGCAGCACGACCACGCTGGTGAGGTACGCGAGGTAGGCGACGACGAAGACGCCGCCCTCGATGCGCTGCATCCGCCGCCCGGTCAGGAACACCGGGACGCATGCGATCGTCGCCGCCGCCATCACGGGCAGGTCGATCGCGATGAGCTCGGGATCCACGACGATGCCGGACGACGGCACCACCGCGGTCACGCCGAACACCAGCAGGATGTTGTAGACGCTGCTGCCGAGCAGGTTGCCGACGGCGATGTCGCGTTCGCGCCGGATCGTCGCGACGATCGCGGTCGCGAGCTCGGGCGCCGAGGTGCCGATCGCGACGACGGTCAGTCCGATCACGGCGACCGGCACGCCGAAGCCGGCGGCCAGCTCGACCGCTCCGTACACCAGCCAGTCGGCGCCGACGACGACCCCGGCGATGCCCGCCACGAGGCCGATGGCCGCCCGGACCGCCCGCGCCCGCGTCGCCGCGGCGGGAAGCCGCGGTTCGGCGAACTCCCGGGCGAACTCCGCCCGGATGGCGCGCGACTCGCGCCGCGCGGCTTCGACGACCACCGCGGTGTAGGCGGCGCCGAGGATGAGGAGCACGACCCCGTCGGCGCGCGTGACCAGACCGTCCAGCGTGAGCAGCAGCAGGATCACGGCCGCCGCGACCATGGCGGGCAGGTCGATGCGGATCGCGTGGGAGCGCAGGGTCAGCGGCCGGATCAGCGCGGCGATGCCCATGATCAGGAGGAGGTTCAGGGTGTTCGTCCCGGCGATGTTGCCGAGGGCCAGCGACCCGGTGCCCTTGGCCGCCGCATCGATGCCGATCGCGAGTTCCGGGGCGCTCGTCCCGAGGGAGACGACCGTCACGCCGATCACCATGGGCGACACCCCGAGCCGAGCGGCGAGGTGCGTGCCGCCGCGCACCAGCAGCTCGGCTCCGATGACGAGCGCGACCAGTCCGGCGAGCACGATCCAGATCGGCGTCATGGCGGCCATCCACTCCGTCCGGTCGGCGGGTCGGGCGTTCGTGCGTTCGCGGGGGTGCGCCCGGATGGCACCCAGCCTCCCGCATGCGCAGGGAGGCGGGGGAGGGGCGAAGGTCCGCCGCGGTTCGCAGCCGCTTCGCAGCACATCCGCAGCCCCGGCCGTCGGCACGGGGCCTAACGTCGAGGGCATGGGCGCACGACCGGCATCACGCGAGGCGGACGCCCGGCGCCCCGTGCGGCGCCGCGGCGCCGAGCCGCCGGCATGGGCGAGGGCGCTCGCCGAGGGCGACGACGCGGGCTGGTTCGGGCCGGGCAGTGCGGTGTGGGCGGTGCACGGCGCGCTGCCGACCCTCGTCGCGGGCATCCGCGCGCTGCTCCTGCAGACCCTGCACCCCGGGGCGATGGCCGGCGTGCACGACCACTCCCGCTACCGCGAGGATCCGCTCGGCCGCCTCGACGGCACCATCCGCTGGGTCGCCACGACGAGCTTCGGCGACCGGCGGGCGGCGACCGAGGCGTGCGCGTTCGTCACCCGGCTCCACGGTCGCGTGACCGGCACGTACGTCGACGCGGAGGGCGTCGAACGCCCGTACTCGGCGAACGATGCGGAGCTGCTGCGCTGGGTGCACGACGCGTTCACCGAGGCGTTCATCGGGGCGCACGAGACCTGGGGCGGCCCGATCCCCGGCGGATCCGACGCGTACGTCCGCGAGTGGGCGCAGGCGGGCCGGCTGATGGGCGTCGTCGACCCGCCCGAGTCGGTCGCGGAGCTGCGCGACGAGATGACGGCGTTCCTGGCCGCGGCGAAGCCCGACGAGCGCGTCGCGGAGGCGGTGCGGTTCATCCGGCGTCCGGGGCTGCCGGGGCTCACCGGCCGCCTCTACCCGATCCTGTTCGGCGGCGCGGTGGCCTCGCTCGACCCGCGCACCCGTGCCCTGCTCGGGCTCCGCCGACCGCGGTGGCCGGCGGTGACGCTGACGCGCGCGCTGCTCTGGTCGGCGACGAGGGTGCTGGGGCGGATGTCGCCGAGCGAGCGCAACGCGCGGGCGCGCATCGCGCGGCTCGAGGCTGCGGCCGACGTGCCACGCCCCTAGCATGAGCACATGAGCGCCCCCACGCCCGCTCCGCCGACCTCGACGGAAGGCGGACGGCGGCGCCCGAAGCTGCACCTCGGCACGAGCGATCGCGGGGCCGCGGCACTGCTGCTCTTCGCGACCGTCCTCGCCATCGCCTGGGCGAACTCGCCCTGGGGCGAGACGTACGAGGCCTTCTGGGGCATGCCGCTCGAACTCGGCATCGGCGACATGGTCCTCAGCACCGACCTGCACCACTTCGTCAACGACGCGCTGATGACGCTCTTCTTCTTCGTCGTGGGGCTCGAGGTCAAGCGCGAGTTCACGCTCGGCGAGCTCACCGACCGCGCCCGCGCCGTCGTGCCCGTCGTCGGCGCCGTCGCCGGGCTGATCCTGCCCGCGCTGATCTTCCTCGCGATCGCCTGGCCCACCGGGCAGGCCCACGCGTGGGGGATCGTGATCTCGATGGACACGGCCTTCCTGCTCGGGGCGCTGGCGATCATCGGCCCGAAGTTCCCCGCGCGACTGCGGACCTTCCTGCTCACCCTCGCGGTGGTCGACGACATCGGCGCGCTGCTGGTCATCGCCGTGTTCTACAACTCCGGCTTCGATCCCGCACCGCTCGCGCTCGCCGCGGTGCTCATGATCGGGCTGGCGCTCGTGCGGTTCCTCCCGGCCGGCCGCGGGTTGGCCTACGCGGGTCTCGGCACCGCCCTCTGGTTCGCCGTGCTCGCCGCCGGCATCCACCCGACCCTCGCGGGCGTGGCGGTCGCGCTGCTCATCCCGGTCGTGCCGCCCGCCCGCTCCGACGTCGAACGCACGGCCGAGCTGTCGCAGGCCTTCCGCGAGTCGCCGAATGCCGACTACGCGGCGGCGGTCAACCGCAGCCTGCGCGAGTCGATCTCGATCAACGACCGGTTGCAGGCGGCGTGGGGACCGTACATCTCCTTCCTGGTGCTCCCGGTGTTCGCGCTCGCCAATGCGGGCGTGCACCTCGACGCGGAGACGATCAGCACCGCGTTCATGTCGCCGTTGGTCTGGGGCATCGTCGCCGGCCTCGTCGTCGGCAAGTTCGTCGGCATCACGGGCGCCGTCGCGGTCGTGACCGCAACGGGTCTCGGGCGCCTGGCGCCCGGCCTCCGGATGCCGCGGATCGCCGGCGGCGCCGCACTGTCGGGCATCGGCTTCACGATCTCGCTGTTCATCGTGTCGCTCGCCTTCGACGACCCCGAGCAGCAGGACCTCGGGCGGGTCGGCGTGCTCGCCGCATCCGTCATCGCCTTCGGCCTCGGCTGGGCGGTGTTCGCGATCGGCGACCGGCTGTGGCCGCCGAAGCCCGTCGGGAAGGTGCTCGTGCGCCCGTTCGACCCGGAGCGCGACCACTACCGCGGGCGTCCCGACGCGCCGTTCCAGATCGTCGAGTACGGCGATTTCGAGTGCCCGTTCTGCAGCCGCGCGACGGGCTCGATCGACGCGGTGCTCGAGCACTTCGGCGACGACGTCTGCTGGGTCTGGCGGCACCTGCCGCTCGAGGCGGTGCACGCGCACGCGAAGGAGGCCGCCCAAGCCTACGAGGCGGCCGCGCTGCAGGGCCGGCACCTCGAGATGGCGAAGCTCCTGTTCGCCCATCAGGACACGCTCGACACCGAGCACTTCTGCCGGTTCGCCGACGAGCTCGACCTCGACGTCGAGCGATTCCTCGACGACCTCCGCTCGCCGCGGGTCGTCAACCGGGTCGAGGACGACCAGATCGATGCCGAGATCATGGACCTGCACTCCACACCCACCTTCTTCGTCGGCGGCATCCGCCACGTCGGCCCGTGGGACTCGAGGTCGCTCATCGCCGCGCTCGAGCGGTCCGTCGAGCGCAGCCCGGACGCCGCCCCCTAGCCCGGCCCACACTCGAAGCCTCGCGGCGATCGGCTCGCATCGCCGACGCGTGCGATTGGGCGAATGCGTCGCCTGCCGGTAGAGTCGCGGGTCGCGCGGGCGACCGCGCCTCCGGCCCGCGCGGCCGGCCGCGCAACGGGGCGCTTCCCGCGACGTCCCGGCTCCGAGCGAGCCGCCCATCCGACAGGAGACCGCCTTGGCCATCCTCCAGCGCGCCGACGCGCCTTCGCGCTACCGACCCCAGCCGTCGGTGCTGACCGCCCTGCGAACCCCGCGCCTGCTCACCCGCGAGGTGCTCGCGGGCCTCGTGGTCGCGCTCGCGCTCATCCCCGAGGCCATCTCGTTCTCGATCCTGGCGGGCGTCGACCCCCGGCTCGGACTGTTCTCGTCGTTCGTGATGGCGGTCTCGATCGCGTTCCTCGGCGGCCGGCCGGCCATGATCACGGCGGCCACCGGCGCGGTCGCGCTGGTCATCGCCCCCGTCGCGCGCGATCACGGCCTCGACTACTTCATCGCCACCGTCATCCTGGCCGGGATCTTCCAGCTCGCCATGGGCGTGCTCGGCGTCGCCCGGCTCATGCGGTTCATCCCGCGCAGCGTGATGATCGGCTTCGTCAACGCGCTCGCCATCCTCATCTTCTCGGCGCAGATCCCGCACCTGCTCGGCGTGCCCTGGATGGTCTACCCGCTGGTGGCGGCCGGCATCGTGATCATGGTCGTGATGCCCCGGTTCACGAAGGCCGTGCCGGCGCCCCTCGTGGCGATCGTGCTCCTCACCGTGGTGGTGGTCGGCTCGGGCATCGCGGTGCCGACCGTCGGCGACCAGGGCGAGTTGCCCGAGAGCCTGCCCGAGCTCTTCGTCCCGGACGTCCCGCTCACGTGGGACACGTTCGCGATCATCGCGCCGTACGCGCTCGCGATGGCGCTCGTCGGCCTGCTCGAGTCGCTCATGACCGCGAAGCTCGTCGACGAGATCACCGACACCCATTCCCGCAAGACGCGGGAGGCGCTCGGCCAGGGCGCGGCGAACGTGCTCTCCGGCCTGTTCGGCGGCATGGGCGGTTGCGCGATGATCGGCCAGACCATGATCAACGTCAAGGCCTCGGGCGCTCGCACCCGCATCTCGACGTTCCTCGCGGGCGCGTTCCTGCTGGTGCTGATCCTGCTGCTCGGCGACGTCGTCGCCATCATCCCCATGGCCGCCCTGGTCGCGGTGATGATCATGGTCTCGGTCGCCACGTTCGACTGGCACGCGGTGCGGTGGTCGACCCTGAAGCGGATGCCGAAGTCGGAGACCGCCGTCATGGTCGCCACCGTCGCGGTCGTCGTCGCCACGCACAACCTCGCCGTGGGCGTCATCGTCGGCGTCGTGGTCGCGATGATCCTGTTCGCGCGGCGGGTGGCCCACTTCGCCACCGTCGAGCGGCGCATCGCCCTCGACGAGCCCGTGCCGACCGCCTACTACACGGTCGTCGGCGAGCTCTTCTTCGCGTCGTCGAACGACCTGACCACCCAGTTCGAGTACGCCGACGACCCCGACCGCATCGTGATCGACATGTCGGGCTCCCACGTCTGGGACGCCTCGACGGTCGCGGCGCTCGACACCATCACCGCGAAGTACGAGCAGCGCGGCAAGCGGGCGGTCATCGAGGGCATGAACGAGGAGAGCACGCTGCTGCACGGCCGGCTGGCCGGCAACCTCGGCGCCGGGCACTGACGGCCGGCGCCCGCCGAACGCACGAGACGGGGGCGGATGCCACGCGACATCCGCCCCCGTCGTTCCGCGCGGAACCCCGCCGCGCGCCGCACCGTCGCTAGACGTGCAGGTCGGTTCCCTTCGTCTCCTTGACGAAGGAGACGGCGGCCAGCGAGATCACCGAGGCGATCGCGATGTAGAGGCCGATCGTCCACGACATCCCGGTCGCGGTGAGCAGCGCCTCGGCGATCATCGGGGCGAAGGCGCCGCCGAGGATCGCACCGAGCGCGTAGCCGATCGAGACGCCCGAGTAGCGCACGTTGGCCGGGAACATCTCGGCGTAGAGCGCCGCCTGCGGCCCGTAGGACAGGCCGAGGCCGAAGGTCATCACGAACAGCGCCGCGAAGTACCAGACGATGTCGCCGGTGTCGATGAGGAACCACATCGGCACGGCCCAGAGGGCGAGGAACGCGTAGCCGAGCTGGAAGGTGCGGATGCGGCCGATGCGGTCGGAGAGGCGGCCGCCGAACATCGTGAAGACCAGCCAGCCGAACGAGGCCAGGACGGTCGCCATGAGCACGGACGGGCGGTCCATGCCGAGGACGTTGACGGCGTAGGTCGCGAAGAACGCGATCAGCAGGTAGCCGGCGGCGTTGTTCGCGATGAAGATCAGCGCGGTGAGGATGACGTTCTTCGTGTTGGTGCGGAAGAGCTGGCCGAGCGGCGCCGACGACTCCTGCTTGCGGCGCTGGAGGTCCTGGAAGACCGGGCTCTCCTCGACCGCGCGACGGATCACGTAGCCGACGACGATCAGCACGATCGACAGGATGAACGGGATGCGCCAGCCCCACGCGACGAACGCCTCCTGCGACATCGACGAGGTGATGACCCAGAGCGTGAAGGTCGCGAGGATCATGCCGACGGGCACGCCGATCTGCGGGAAGGCGCCGAAGAAGCCGCGCTTCTGGTTCGGCGCGTGCTCGACGGCCATGAGGGCGGCGCCGCCCCACTCGCCGCCGGCCGAGAAGCCCTGCAGGATGCGGAGCAGGATCAGCAGGATCGGCGCCGCGATGCCGATGGCCGCGTAGGTCGGCAGGAAGCCGATGAGCGACGTCGAGACGCCCATCATCACGAGCGTGAAGACCAGCATCCGCTTGCGGCCGAGCTTGTCGCCGAGGTAACCGGCGACGACCGCGCCGAGCGGCCGGAAGAGGAACGAGATGCCGATCGTCGCGAAGGCGAGGATCTGGGCCAGTGCCGGGTTGGACTCGGCGACCGGCGCGAGGAAGAGCGGTGCGAGCACCAGGCCGGCGGCCTGGGCGTAGATGAAGAAGTCGTACCACTCGATGGAGGTGCCGACCAGGGTGCCGGCGAGGACCTTGCGCTCCTCCTTCGACATGCGGCCGGTGCGCTCGGCTTCCTCGTGGATCTGTGACGTCGTCGTCATGCGAACTCCGTTGTTCTGTGCAGGTTCGGGTGTTTCGGGTACCCGGCGCCGCGTGGGGTGGATGCGACGCCGTCGGTGCAGGCCGAGTGCCGGTCGCTTTTGCTGACCGATCGTTCGGTATGGAAATCAGACCATAGCGCACGATCGGCTCCGAGGGGAAGCCGTCCTGCGACGAGCGGTCGTGCATGCGCGACGAACGGCGTGATCGGATGCCGCGCCCGGCGCCATGGGACCCATGGCCCATGGCGCGGATGGGCCGGGCCGTAGCCTCGGGGCGGGTCGACGCCGGCACGTGGCCGCGCGCCCGCTGGGAGAGGAGCACGCATGAGGATCGTCGTGGTCGGCGGAGTGGCGGGAGGCGCGTCGGTCGCGGCGCGGGCGCGGCGCCTCGACGAGTCGGCCGAGATCATCGTCCTCGAGCGGGGTGACTACGTCTCGTTCGCGAACTGCGGCCTGCCGTACCACATCGGCGAGGTCATCGCCGATCGCAGCCGGCTCCTGCTGCAGACGCCGGAGAGCCTCCGCGAGTCGCTCGACATCGACGTGCGCGTGGGATCCGAGGTGCTCTCGATCGACCGCTCCGCGAAGACCGTCACCGTGCGCGAGGTCGCCACCGGACGCCAGTACGCCGAGCGGTACGACCGCCTCGCCCTCTGCCCGGGCGCCGACCCGCTGCGCCCGCCGCTCCCGGGTGCGGACCTGCCCGGCGTGCACGTGCTCCGCAACATCCACGACATGGACGAGATCAAGGCCCGGCTCGACGCGGCGCTCGACGAGGCGGCATCCGCTCGGGGCCGGACCGTGCACGCCGTGGTCATCGGCGCCGGGTACATCGGGGTCGAGATGGCCGAGAACCTCCGGCACCGCGGCGCGGCCGTCACCATCGTCGAGCTGTCCGACCAGATCCTCCCGCCGCTCGACCGGGAGGTGTCGATCCCCGTGGAGCAGCACCTGCGCAGCCGCGGGGTCGACCTGAACCTGTCGACGGCCGCGGCGGCGTTCGCCGAGCGTCCCGGCGGCGGCATCACCGTGGAGCTGCAGAACAACCGGTTCCTCGAAGCCGACCTCGTGATCCTCTCCGCGGGCGTGCGTCCCGCCGCGGGCCTCGCGCGCGACGCCGGCCTCGAGATCGGGCCCCGCGGAGGCATCGTCGTCGACACGCACATGCGCACGTCGGACCCCGACATCTGGGCCGCGGGCGATGCCGTCGAGACCCCGCACACCGTGCTCCCGGGCACCTGGCTGACCCCGCTCGCGAGCCCGGCGAACCGCGAGGCCCGGGTCGCGGCCGAGAACATCTGCGGGCGCGACACCGAGTACCTCTCGTCGCAGGGCACCTCGATCGTGAAGGTGTTCGACATGGTCGCCGGGGGCACCGGGGCGACCGAGCGGCAGCTCGACGCCGCGGGCATCGAGCACCGCACCGTGCACATCCACCCGTCGGGTCATGCGGGCTACTACCCGGGCTCCGCGATGATGCACCTGAAGCTCCTGTTCGCCCCCGACGACGGCAAGGTGCTCGGCGCGCAGGTCGCCGGCTTCGACGGGGTCGACAAGCGGCTGGACGTCCTGGCGACCGTCATCCGCCTGGGCGGCACGGTCCACGACCTCGAGCGGCTGGAACTGGCGTACGCGCCGCCGTTCGGCTCGGCGAAGGACCCGGTCAACATGGCGGGGTTCGTCGCGGGCAACGTCCTGAAGGGCGATCTCGTCCTCTGGTACGCCAAGGACTACCCGGCGGCCGTGGAGGGCGCTCGGCTCATCGACGTGCGGACGCCCGAGGAGTTCGGCATCTGGCACATCCCCGGCGCCGAGAACGTGCCCCTCGCCTCGCTGCGCGCGGCCTGCGAGGACTGGGACCGCTCGCAGCCGGTGCGGCTCTACTGCGCGGTGGGCTTCCGCAGCTACCTCGCCCACCGCATCCTCGTGCAGCGCGGCTTCGACGACGTCGCCACGCTGTCGGGCGGATCGAACACATTCCGCTACTGGCATGAGGTCGAGCCCGCCTCGTCGGCGCCGCCGGCACCCGAGACGCCGTACGCCGAAGCGGTCGACCTGATCGCCGCGGCGCGCGGCACGGGGACCTCCGTCGACCTCGACTGCACGGGCCTGGCCTGCCCCGGCCCGATCATGCGGCTCTCGAGCACCATGGGAGACCTGGCCGACGGCGACGAGGTCGTCGTGCACGTCTCCGATCCGGGATTCGCGAGCGACGGTCCCGCCTGGGCGGCGAGCCACGGGCACGCGCTGCTCTCGATCGAGCCCGAGGGGCCGGGCTACGTCGCCGCGTTCCGCAAGGGCGGGGCGGCGGCCTCCGCGGCGGCCGCACCCGGAGGAGCGCTCGCGACCAAGCCGAACCAGACCTCGTTCGTCGTGTTCTCCGGCGACCTCGACAAGGTCCTCGCCGCGTTCATCATCGCCAACGGCGCGTTGGCCATGGGCCAGCAGGTGTCGATGTTCTTCACGTTCTGGGGCCTGAACGCGCTGCGCCGGAGCGATCCGCCCAAGCGCGACCACACCGCCCTCGAGCGGATGTTCGGCGCGATGATGCCGTCGGGACCCGACCACCTGCCGCTGTCGCAGATGAACATGGCCGGCGCAGGCCCGGCGATGATCAAGCACGTCATGAAGGGCCACGACGTGCAGTCGGTGCCGGAGCTCATCGCCGCCGCGCACCGCAACGGCGCCCGGCTCATCGCGTGCACGATGACGATGGACCTCCTCGGGATCGCGGAATCGGATCTCATCGACGGCATCGAGCTCGGCGGCGTCGCGACCTTCCTCGGGGAGGCGGACCGGTCGGGCACGACGCTGTTCATCTGAACCGGCGCCGCGCCGGCGTCACCGCAGGTCGAGCCGCATGACCGCCGCGACGTCGTCGAAGACGGAGGCCGGGCGCGCGTCGATGCTCATGCCGGCATGCTCGCACGGACCCCCGACGTCAGTCGTCGGCCGTCCAGGCGACCTCGAAGCGCTCGAGCATGAGCTCGCTCTCCTCGGTCCACACGATCCCGAGGGCCGGGGTGACCCGCTGCCAGTATCGCCGGTGATTCTCGCGCCACGACTCGAGCGTGCGGTCGTCCTCGCCCTCGTCGTACGCGAACCGCTCGTCGACGTCGTCGAAGGTCGCGAGCCGCAGTTCGGTGCTGCGCAGGATGGCGCGCGGCCGTCCCGTCGAGTCGCACGCGATCCAGTGGCTGCCGATGCGGGGGAGCGGCTGTCCCTCGGCGGAGAACTCGGCGACGAGCGACGCGGTCGCGCGCTTCGTCCCGTCGAGCACGAGTCCGAGCAGCTCATCGGTGAGCGCCGGATGGTCGCCGAAGACCTCCACCGATGGCGTCTCGGCGTCGGTCGCGCGGTCCGGGTGGGCGGTGCGGTAGGCGTCCCAGAGCGCCGCGGCGGCGTCATGGTCGACGGGCGCGTTCTCCATGCGGTCCAGTGTGGCAGCGACGGATGCCGCCGAGGCGCAGGCCGCGGCGGCATCCGTCGTCGATCGAGCGGGCCGGAAGGTCAGTTCGCGATTCCACCGCACAGCACGGGCACGGTCGCCTCGAGCGGGATCGACGCCCCGAGCGACGACGACCGGCTCGCGAACGGGTCCTCGGGGTTGAACGCGTACATGCCGTTGCGGTCGAAGTCGATGCCGTGCACGACCACCTGCACCGTGCCGGCGTCGGCGTACCCGGCCATGTCGGCGAACGTGCGCTCGTAGTACAGATAGCCGCTCGCGTCGGCGACCGCGAACCGGTCGAGGGCGAGCGCGCTTGCGGGCGACACGTCGCCCGTCGAGGTGAGCGACGTGAGGATGCCGCCGTAGAACGGCGCGCCGTCGAGCACCGAGACGACGCCGTCGTCGCCGGCCTGCGCCGGGCCCGGGCAGCCGAGGTCGGTGGCCGCACCCGGAACGCCGTGCAGGTGCATGGCGTGCGGGAGGTTCGGCGACAGGCCCCACGCCTCGACGATGACCTGGAGCTTGCCGTTCGGCAGCGCCTTCACGCGAGTCGTGCCGTTCGCGCGGCTCTCCGGCACGTCGGACGGCTGCACCGCGTCCAGCGCGTACTGGTAGCTGGCGACCTTCTCCGACGGATTGGCGTCGTGCCCGGCGTAGGCGGCGCTCGCGCCACCGGCGACCAGGGCGAGGCTCACCAGTGCGGCGGCCGCGGTTCGTGTTGCGATCTTCATCGAGTACTCCCTCGTCCGGCGGGCGTCGGTCGCGCCCGCGACCGCGCCGGAATGGCGGTCATGAGGGATACGGAACGCTCGGCCGATCGGATGGGATCCGATGACGCCGGGAGCCGACGCGGTGTGGCGCGCCGTCACCGAGCCCGAGCACATCTCGAAGTGGTCCGGGCGCACCGTGCTCGACGGCGTCGGACCCGGCGCGCAGGGGGCCATGGGCTTCGCGGGCTACGGCGAGGTGCCCATCCGCGTCGAGGCGATGGACGCCCGTCGGAGCGTGACGTACCGCTGGAACGACGACGACGCCCTCGGCCACCTACCCGGCGAGCACCGCCGCGAGGCTCTCGCGCACGATGGCGAGGCCGCGACGCAGCTCGTCCTCCGTGATGGTGAGCGCCGGGAGGAACTTCAGCACCTCGTCGTGGGCGCCGGAGGTCTCGATGACCAGGCCGCGCTCGAACGCCGCCTTCGACACGCGTCCGGCGAGGGCGCGGTCGGCGTCGCAGGCGATGCCCATCATGAGCCCGCGTCCGCGCACGACGAAGCCGAGCTCCGGGTACTCGTCGGCGATCCGCTTGAGCTCGCCGCGCAGCAGGTCGCCCTTGGCGGTGACGGCGTCGGCGAAGGCGGCATCCGCCCAGAAGGTCTCGAGCGCGACCCGCGCCGAGACGAACGCGAGGTTGTTGCCGCGGAAGGTGCCGGTGTGCTGGCCCGGCTTCCAGACGTCGACGCCCGGCCGGAGCAGGACCAGCGACATCGGCAGGCCCGAGCCCGAGATCGACTTCGACAGGGTCACGATGTCGGGCACGATCCCCGCGTGCTCGAACGCGAAGAACCGCCCGGTGCGGCCGACGCCGGCCTGGATCTCGTCGAGGACCAGCAGGATGCCGCGCGCCTCGGTGATCGCGCGCAGCCGCTGCAGCCACTCGACGCGGGCGACGTTGATGCCGCCCTCGCCCTGCACCGCCTCGACGATCACCGCCGCGGGCAGATCGAGGCCCGAGCCCGGGTCGTCGAGCTGCTTCTCGAGCAGGTCGAGCGTGTCGACGTCGGCGCCGAGGTAGCCGTCGTACGGCATGCGCGTCACGTCGTCGAGGCCGACGCCCGCCGCCGAGCGGTAGTGGCTGTTGCCCGTCGCCGCCAGCGCGCCCATGCTGAGGCCGTGGAACGCGTTCGTGAAGGCGACGACGTTCGAACGGCCGGTGGCCTGCCGCGCGACCTTCAGCGCCGCCTCGACGGCGTTGGCGCCCGTCGGACCGGTGAACTGCAGCTTGTGGTCGAGGCCGCGGGGCTCGAGGACGAGCCGCTCGAACGCCTCGATGAACGCCCGCTTCGCCGAGGTCGCCATGTCGAGGCCGTGGATGATGCCGTCGCGCTCGAGGTACTCGATGAGCGCCCGGGTGAAGGCCGGGTTGTTGTGCCCGTAGTTCAGCACGCCCGCGCCCGCGAAGAAGTCGAGGTACTCGCGGCCGTCGGCGTCGACGAGCGTCGAGCCGGTCGCGCGGTCGAACACGGTCGGGAACGCGCGCACGTAGCCGCGGACGTCGGACTCGCGGCGGTCGAAGACGTCGAGCGCGGTGGCGCTGGTGATGGCACTGCTCATGGCAGGCGGTCTCCTCTCGGAAGGGGGCGGTGAGACGACCCTACGGCCTCCACCCGGGAGTCGCGTGCACGCGCGGAACCGGGCCCGTCAGGTGAGCACCGTCTCGAGCCCTCGCGCGCGGAGCGCCGCGACGTAGCGGCGGGCCTGTGCGCCATCCGCCGGCCCGTAGATGCGCATGGCGTACCGGAACACCTGCCCGGGCGCGGTCCGCAGCACGTTGCCGCGGGCGACGCAGCCGTCGTCGCCGAAGTAGACGCTCACGGTGCGGTCGCCGTTGCGGGTCATCTCGGCTCCGGCGATCGCGGCGGGCTCGACGTCGATGCGCCCCCGCTCGTCGTACCTGGCCACCGAGAAGAAGCCGTGCCGGTCGGGGTCGACGGGCGGGACGTCGAACGTCCAGATGTCGCATCCGCTGCTCGTCGCCACGCCCTCGACGTACAGCCCGTGCTCGGGCGGCAGCTGCCCCCAGCCGACGCGGGTGCCGAGGAGGTGCTGCACGGCGTCGGTCCGGCCGCGTGCGCCGTACGCGCGGTCGAGCTCGACGCCGGCCGCGCGACGCTCGAGCTGGGCGCCCACGGCGAGGCGCGTGCGATCGTCGTAGCGCGGCGGCCGGTAGGAGTGCGCGGACGCCGCCTCGATCCGCCGCGCATTCTGGAGCTCGTGCGTGCGGGCGATGGGTTCGACGATCGCGGTGCGACCGAGCACGAACACGTGCGTGCCCCACGACAGGTCGGCGGGGGTGAGCGTCACCGACTCGCCCGGATACACGACGGCGACCGTCTGGTGCTGCTCGTCGATGAGCTGGTCGGACTGGTACTCGTCGGAGGCGGCCACCGAGAACGTCGCGCCGTCGGTCACGTCGACGACCGCGTACGAGAACAGCACGTCGAGGTTCGGGCGCACGGCCGACGAGTGCTCGCCCGTCGGCGGGAGGCGCTCGTGGTGGTACTCGTTCAGCGCCGCCCGGCGCAGGTGCGCGCTGAAGCGGTGCGCGGTCTCCGCACGGACGTAGTTCCTCCGCGTGACCCTCTTCGGCATCGGCGTCCCCCTCGGTCGCGGCCGCGTCGACGACCGGCTCCAGTCTCGCAAGGTCGCGGTCCGGCCGATACCCCCTGGCGTCCGCTCAGTCGCGCGCGGTCGCCGCGGCGGGAGCCTCGGGGAGCACGCGGCCGACGACGTCGGTGAGCGTCACGATCCCGAGCAGGCGGTCGTCGCGTTCGACGACGGCCAGCTGCACCCGCTCCTCGCGCATCCGCCGGAGCAGTTCGTACACGGGGGTCGTGGCGGACACCAGGAAGGCCGGCCGTGCGAACGCCTCGGCTCGCGCGTCATCGGGCTCGGTGAGCGTGTCTCGGACGTGGACCACGCGCGTCATCCGGCCGTCGGCGTCGCGCACGAGGATTCGGAGGTGGCCCGATGCGAGCGCCGCGTCGCGCACGTCGGCGACCGTGGCCTCCGAACCGACCGAGGTCGGGTCGTCGTTCGGCGTGGTGATCTCGTCGACCGTGAGGTCCTGGAGCTCGATCACCTCGGTGAGCTGGGAGCGCAGCTCCGGCTCGAGCACCCCGACCTGGCCCGAGTACTCGACGAGGTTGCGGATGGTCTCCGCGTCGCGACCGCCCACGGCGGCGCGGTCCACCGGCGGGACCCCGGTCGCGGCGACCAGCCGGTTCGCGATCCGGTTCACCCAGCCGAGGAACGGCCGGAACACCCACACGAACGCCCGCGACGGGAGCCCGATGAGCTTCGCCGCGGTCTCGGGGTGGGCGATCGCCCACGACTTCGGCGCCATCTCGCCGATCACGAGGTGCAGGAAGGTCACGAACAGCAGCGAGAGCGCGAAGGCCGCGCCGCCAGCGAGCCACTCCGGCAGGCCCCACGACGAGAGCACGGGCCCGAGCCATCCGTCGACCGCGGGCTTGGTGACCGCGCCGAGCGCGAACGTGCACGCGGTGATGCCGAGCTGCGCCCCCGCGAGCATGATCGTGAGCTCGTTCATCCCCCGCAGGGCGGCGCGCGCCGCGCGGCTGTCGGCGGCGTCCTGCTCGAGGCGATGGCGGCGCGCGCCGATGAGCGCGAACTCGATGACGACGAAGAACGCGCTGAGCGCGATGAGCCCGGCGGTGATCGCAGTGACGGCCCAGGCGTTCATCGCTCCGCCTCCTCGTCGGCCGCGTCCCGCTGCTCGGGTTCGGTGATCTCGACCCTGACGACGGATGGCACGTGCAGGTCGACCTCGCTCACCTCGACGCGCAGGCGGCGCGTCTCGGGCTCGTCGTCGGCGAGATCGGCGCCGGTGGCGGGCAGGTCGACCTCGACCACCTCGCCGAGTTCGGGCAGGCTTCCTCCGACCGCGATGAGCAGCCCCGCGATGGTCTCGTAGTCGCCGCGCGGGAGCGGTCGCCCGATGATCCGCTCGACCTCGTCGAGGTGCATGTCGCCGTCCATGACCCAGGCGCCTCGTTCGTCGAGGACCGCCCCCACGCCGATGGGGGTGTCGTGCTCGTCGCTGATCTCGCCGACGAGCTCCTCGGCCAGGTCCTCGATCGTCACGACTCCGGCGAACCCGCCGTACTCGTCGATGACGCATGCGAGCTCGTTGCGGGTCCGGGTGAGCTGCTCGAGTGCGTCCGGGAGCGGCATGAGGGTCGGGACGACCAGGGGCGGGCGCATGATCGCCGACGCCGGTCGCGGGTCGCGGGGATCCGCGGCGAGCACGTCGGCGAGGTGCACGACGCCGATCGGCTCGTCGCGCTCGCCGAGGACGGGATACCGGGTGTGGCCGGCCGCCATCATCGCGCGGAGCTCGGACACCGCGGTCGCGGGGTCGACCACGTCGACTCGGACGCGCGGCACCATCGCGTGCTCGACGTCCTGGTCGGGGAAGTCGAGGATGCGGTCGAGCAGGATCGACAGCTCTTCCGGCAGGTCGCCGCTCGCACGGGAGTCGCCGATGATGTGCTCGAGGTCCTCGGCCGTGGCACTGCTGTCGACGTCGTGCACCGGTTCGACGCGGAGCAGTCGCAGCACGGCGTTGCTGGCGTGGTCGAAGAGCGCGATGAGCCAGCCGAAGACGCCCAGGTAGACCTGCGTCGATCTCGCCAGCGCGCGGGCGAGGGGTTCGGGGTTGGCGATGGCCAGGTTCTTCGGGAACAGCTCGCCGAAGATCATCTGCACGACCGTCGCGAGCACCAGCGCCACGACCGTGCCGATCGCGATCCCGGCCGCGGTCGAGACGCCGACCCCGCCGAGCAGGATCCCCAGCGATTCGCCGATGAACGGCTCGGCCACGTACCCCACGAGCAGGCCGGTCACGGTGATGCCGAGCTGCGCGCCCGAGAGCATGAACGAGGTGCGCTTCGTGACGGCGAGGGCGCGCGCCGCGGCGGCGTCGCCGGACTCGGCGCGGCTGCGCAGCCGCGCGCGGTCGACGGACATGTACGCGAACTCCTGGGCCACGAAGTAGCCGTTCGCGGCGATGATGGCCGCGGTGAGCACGAGACCGAGCAGGAGCAGCGCTGCGATCATCGGGTCACCGTAGCGGAACCATCGGTGGTGGTGGGGGGCACGGGGTGCTCGACGCCTCCATCAATCGGTCGGATGGCGAGAGCCTACCGGGCACGACTCGGAAACCCCCGAGAGCGGACCTGCCCGGCGTGATCCTGCGACCGAGCCGGTCGGCGACAATGGAGGGGCGACACGAAGGGGCCCGCGATGCACGACGACACGACTCGACCGACGACGGATGCCGCACCCGCGGCGACCCACGCCGGCGCGGTCGCCCATGGTCCGGGGCACCGCGCGATCGGCTGCCCGGAGTGCTTCGCCGAGTTGCAGCGCAACCACGACTGGTGGACGGCGCGGCCCGAGGGATCGCGCCTGGTCGGGCTCGTCGTGCCTCGTGACGACATGCCGCCGATCCTGGAGCAGCGCAACGACCTCACGCGCTTCGGCGTGCAGATCCTCGACTTCCGGTACCCCACCCCCGACGCCCCCGAGTCGTGGGAGCAGCGGCTCGCGCGCCTGTTCGAGACGCTCCGGGCGGGTGACGTGCTCGTCGTGGCGAACGAGCGGGCGCTCGGCCGCACGCCCGACGAGGTGACGCGCACCATCCGGGCGCTCGCCCGACACGACCTGGTCGTCAAGGTGCTCAGCCACGGGGCGCCGCACCTCGAGGACGCCCGGGCCTGACGTCTCAGCCCAGCCTGCGGCGGGAGATCGCGACGGCCGTGGCGAGGGCGATCGCGAGGATGCCGGCGAGCCACGCGAGCGCGACCCACAGGTCGTCGCCGATCGGCTCGCCGGCGAACAGGGCGCGGATCGTGTCGACGATCGCCGTGACCGGCTGGTGCTCGGCGAACCAGGCGACCGGGCCGGGCATGGACTCGGTGGGCACGAACGCCGAGCTGATGAACGGCAGGAAGATCAGCGGGTAGCTGAATGCGCTCGCTCCGTCGACGGTCTTCGCCGAGAGGCCGGCGATCACTGCGAGCCAAGTCAGGGCCAGCGTGAACAGGGTCAGGATGCCGGCGATCCCGAGCCAGTCGGCCACCGACGCCCCGGTGCGGAAGCCCATGACCAGCGCGACGCCGATCACGATCGCGACCGAGGCCAGGTTCGCGACCACCGAGGTGAGCACGTGCGCCCAGAGCACGGACGACCGCGCGATCGGCATGGAGCGGAACCGCTGGACGATCCCGCCCTGCAGGTCGAGGAACAGCCGGTACGCGGTGTACGCCACGCCCGACGCGATCGTGATCAGCAGGATGCCCGGAAGGAGGTAGTCGACGTAGGAGCCCTCGGCGCCCGCGTCGATCGCGCCGCCGAGCACGTAGACGAACAGCAGCATGAGCACGATCGGGGTGACCGCGGTGGTGAGGATCGTGTCGGGGCTGCGGAGCACGTGGGTCAGCGAGCGGCGGGTGAGCACGCCGGTGTCGGCCAGGGCGCGGGCAATCATGGTTCCGTCCTTCCGGTCGGCCCGCCGACGAGGGCGAGGAAGACCTCCTCGAGGGTGGGCTGCTGCTCGACGTACTCGACTTTCGCCGGCGGGAGCAGCCGCTGCAGCTCGGCGAGGGTGCCGTTCCGGAGGATCGCGCCCTCGTGGAGGATCGCGATCCGGTCGGCGAGCTGCTCGGCCTCGTCGAGGTACTGGGTGGTGAGGAGCACGGTGGTGCCGGATGCCGCGAGCGCCGTGATCGCCTGCCACACCTCGAGGCGGGCCTGCGGGTCGAGCCCGGTGGTGGGCTCGTCGAGGAAGACCACCGGCGGGTCGCCGATGAGGCTCATCGCGAGGTCGAGCCGCCGGCGCATGCCGCCCGAGTAGCCGGCGACGCGACGGCCCCCGGCGTCGGCGAGCGAGAACCGGTCGAGCAGGGCGTCGGCGACGGCGCCCGGGTCCGCCAGGTGGCGGAGCCGCGCGACCAGCACGAGGTTCTCGCGTCCGGTCAGGACCTCGTCGACCGCGGCGAACTGGCCGGTCAGGCTGATCGACTCGCGGACCTCACCGGGGGCGGAGGCCACGTCGAAGCCGTGGACCCGCGCGGTGCCCGCATCGGCGGTCGAGAGCGTCGCGAGGATGCGGATGAGGGTGGTCTTGCCCGCGCCGTTCGTGCCGAGGAGGGCGAAGACGGTGCCCGGTGCCACGTCGAAGTCGACGCCGCGCAGCACCTCGAGGCCGTCGAAGGACTTCCGGATGCCCCGGACGCGGATGGCGGCCTCGGCGACGGTGGCGGTCATGGTCGTTCCGTCCGCTCGGCGGCGTCGATGGCGTTGTTCAGGCGCGCCCGTTCCTTGTCGATCCATCGCGCGCCGGTGTACGCCTCCGCGAAGGCCTCGGCGAATTCGACGGGGTCGTCGCCGACGAGCTCGCGCAGCGGCGTGTCGTCGGCCGCGGCCCGCTCCCAGAGATCGGCGAAGTCGCCCATCATCGTCACGAGCGTGTCGCCGTCGACGATCCCGCCGGAGTACATCAGGTACCGGTGGAACGCCTGCGCCGCGCTGCCGTACGGCTCGGGGAGCGCGTCGAGCCGGGCCTTGGCCTGCCGGTACTGCTTCTTCTGCTCGAGCGACCCGGTGAGGGCCTCGATCCACTTGGCTGCCATGTCAGTCCTCTCCTTCGTGCTGCGCGTCGTCGTCACGCTTCGGCTCGGTGCGGTGGTGGAGCTCTGCGATGCGATCTGCGAGGAAGCCCCAGGTCGTCCAGAACTCGTCGAGGTACCCGCGTCCCTGCGCGTTGAGCGAGTACACCTTGCGGGGCGGGCCCTTCTCGGACGGGACCTTCTCCACGTCGACGTACCCGCGCTGCTCGATGCGGACCAGCAGCGCGTAGACGGTGCCCTCCGCGATGTCGCTGAAGCCCCGCTCGCGAAGGCGGGCGGTGATCTCGTAGCCGTAGGCCGGCTGCGACGCGAGCAGCGCGAGGACGATGCCCTCCAGCGTGCCCTTGAGCATCTCGGTCATCTGCTTCCCCATGCGGGCGTCCTCGCTACTCGGTGTGACTGGGTACTGCTACATAGTAAGGCAGACTACCGGTGCTCTGCAACACCGAGTACCGGAGGGCGGTGGAACCGTGGCCGCGGGCCGCCCCCGTCGGTAGAGTCGGGGTGTGCGCCCGAACCGCATCCGCCTCGCGGCGGTCGCCGCCACCGCGGCGGTCGCGCTGAGCGCCTGCGCCGGATCGGCGCCGGCGGGCGAGCCCGCCCCGAGTGCGCCCGCGAGCACCACGCCCGCGGCATCCGCCCCGCTCGGCTGCGACGACCTCGCGCCGGCCGACCTGGTGGCCGCGACCCTCGCCGGCGCCGACGGCGAGGCGGAGGAACCGGTCGACGCGGTGAACGGCTCCGACGCCATGTCGGGAGTGCTGGTCGAGGGCGTCGGCGGCCTGGCGTGCTCATGGCGCGTCGGCGGCGGCATGCCCGAATACGGTGCGCCGAGCGACTGGGCGTACCTGCGCATCGACGTGCTCCCCGGCGCCGCCGACGACTGGGTGCCGTTGCAGCTCGGCGACTCGGTGTCGCCCGACACCCGCGACGTCGCCGGTGTCGAGGCGTCCGTCGCCGGCGGCGACCCGGGATGGTCGCTCTCCGCGCCCGTCGGCGAGCACTGGGTCGTCGCCTCGATCAGCGCCGCGGGCCTCACCGCCGAGGGGGGACGCTTCGCCGGCATCGGCGGCGCCGTGATGATCGAGCGGCTGGTCGCCGTCGCCGAGACCGCGTTCGAGGCCCTCGACTCGGCCCAGGCCGAACAGCTCGCCGAGCTCGGCCGGCCGGTCGTCGACCTGCGCGAGGGAGCGGCCGCGTGCACCGGCCGCCTCGATCAGGCCGCGGTCGTCGACGCCCTGCAGGTGCGCGACCCCGCAGTGGTCGCGTACGAGACGACGGATGCCGCGGCCGCGCCGCCGCGCGACTTCGACCACGCCGTCCGCGCCGCCGCACGCACCTTCGACTGCACGGTGCTCGTCGACGGCGGCCCCCGCGTCGTCGTGACGGTCGCGCCCGGCTTCGCCGTGCTGTTCGACCGGTTCGGCGAGCCCGACGCCGACGTGACCTTCGAACCGCTCGACCTCGGCGGCGTGCCGGACGGGGTCGACGCGAGTGCGCTGGTGCGACCCGCGACGGGCGACGCCTCCGCATCGCCGGCGGTCCTCGCCGTGGACGGCGCGCTCCACCTCATCCGGGGAGACCGGGTCGAGGGCGTGGCGCGCGCGATCGTCGCCGGGGCGGGCTGACGGTTCCGAGGGGCAGGCGGGGCCGCGACATCCGCCGCCGTACGCTGAGGGGGATGGACGCCTGCGCCGCACTCGCCGAATCGATCGACCGCCTCGCCGCGCGCGGCCACTCCGACCGCCGGTTCCTGCGCGAGCTCGGCCGTGCGGCCGGCGTCCGGCGCGGGCCGATGTGGCTGTTCGACGCGGCGTCCGGCGGCCGGAACCGCATCCGCGGCCGCGGGTTCCGCCCGGCGGTCGACGACGACACCGAGGGGCAGGCGCGCCACTTCGCGGGAACCGTCGCGGTCGCGGCACGCCTCGGCGGCCCGGTCACGCGCTGGCTCACGGTGCACGTGCTCCGCGACGGACCCGAGTCGGCCGACGGGCGCCTGAGCGAGGAGGCCATCGAGTTCGCCCGGCTCGTGCGCTCCGGCGAGCTGCCCCAGGCGGACGCCTCCTCCTGGGTGCGCGACCGGCTCTGCCACGGCACCGGCCGGTAGCCCCTCGGCCCGGCCCTCAGGGTCGGCACTGTCGCAGCGAGGCGCCGCTTCACTAGAATCGCGCCAGGCAGGCGCGGACGATGCGTGGGGCGAGCACTCGAGCACGGCGGACACGGGTACCGGGGGCGGCACTCGCGATCGGCGCCGTGCTGGCGCTCGCCGGCTGCACGGCGGACCTCGGCGAGACCCGCACCCTCACCGAGTGGACGGCTGCGGTCGGCGCACGCTGGGACGGCTTCGTCGACCGCGTGCTCGTGCCCCTCGGCGACACGCTGCTCGCCGTGCTCGTCACCTGGCTGGTGCTCGCGGTCGCGGCGCGCCTGGTGGCGCTGCTGCCGGGCATCCGCAACCTGCGGGTCACGCGGCGGACCGGTGCGGTGCTCCGCGCGGTCGGCTGGGCCCTCGTCGTCGTGACGCCGGTCGTCATCGTCGTCTCCACCGCCTACGCGAGCGACGGCTTCGCCGTGTGGCTCGCGGTCGTGCTGCCGCTCGCGCTCGTGGCCGTGTCGGTGCTCGGGCCGGGCCTCGCCACCCGCTCGAGGCTCGACGCGAAGGTGCTCGCCCCCGACGGCAGCACGAACACCGCATGGGCGATCGACGCACTGCTCCAGGTGCGAAACGCGAACCTCGACGATCCGCGGGAGCGCGTCGAGCGGCCGAGCTCGCCCGACATGGGCGAGTTCATCGCGATCGCCGACCGGAGCGGCAGCGGCGTGGCCTCCGCGGTCGCCTGGCTGTTCCAGGTGCTGTTCAACTCGGCGCCGTGGATGCTGCAGGTCACGATCCTCGACCCGCACTCGGGCATCGCGACGCTCCGCCGCAACGGGCATCCGCTCGACGAGGTCGAACTCGTCCTCGAGTGGGAGTCCGCGGAGCCCGACCAGCATCGCAAGCTGCTCGCGCTCGCCGCGGGGTTCACCGCGATGACGATGGCCGAGCGCTATCCCGACGTGCGCGGGTTCTACCGGGCGGCGAGCTGGAAGTCCGTCGGCTTCCTCGGGCTGGCGCGGATGACGCAGGGCGAGGAACGCCGCCACTACCTCAACCGCGCCATCGAGGAGGACCCGACCAGCATCCTCGCCGAGTACGACCGGGTCTTCGACCGGTTCGAACGGCTCGAGGACCGTGAGTCGCTCGAGGCGTTCATCGACCAGGGCCTCGAGCCCGTCGTCAACCACGCCGCGTGGCTGTGCGGCGAACCCGAGGTGTTCGCCGACCGGCGACCGAAGGCCCGTCACGAGTACGTGCGCGTCGCCGCCGAGCTGGGCCCGGCCCGCCTCGATCCGGCCGACATGCGCCGGGGCACGCGTGCACTCCGCACCCGGTGGGACGAGCGCCGCCGCATCCGGCCGCCGGCGCCCGAGCCGCGTGCGATGCTGCTGCGCACGCTCATGCTGTACATGACGGCCGCGCGCAACTGGGCCGCGTACGTCGAGCTCGACGGCGGATCGGCCGATCCCGCGGCCGTCGACGATCGGCGCGCGCGCATCCGCGTCGCCGTCGACCGCTACATCGAGCTGCTGGAGCGCGAGAGCGCCGCGCCGCGCCGCGACCCCAACCGGGTGCTGTCGCGCATGCGGGCCCGTGCCGCGCTCTGCTACATGATCTTCAACCCGGATGCCGCGGACGACTGGGGCGTCGAAGGTGCCCCCGGCTCGGCGGCCGGGGCGACGGGTGACGCGTCGCGGCAGGCCGCGGCGGCGCGCCGCTGGCTGCGCGAGGCGGGGGCGTCGCTCGAGACCGAGATCCGCTACTCGTACGCCTGCTTCACGGCGCGGCGGGCGCGCGCGATGGAGGGCGACGCCGAGCGCGGGCTGCTGATCGACGAGGCGATCCGAGGGGTGCGCTACGCCCGCCACATCGACTCGTACCAGCGCGGCGCGGCGCGCGACCCGGAGCTCATGCTGCTCGGCAGCGAGCCCCGGATGCGCGAACTCGTGCTCGCGCCGATCGCGTCGGCCTGGCAGGTCGAGCGGTTCGCCGCGCTGCGCGACCGACTCGAGCGGCACGGCATCCTCGATCCGTCCCGGATCGCCGTCGACCCCGACCTTCACGCCTTGCGCGAGGAGCTCGGGCTCGGGACCGAGGACTTCTCGCAGCTCGTCGACGCGTCGTCGATCCTCCGCGCCGCGCTCGCGACCGACGAGGGCGGGCTCTCGACGGACGAGCGGCTCCGCGCCGTGCGCCACCTGGTCGACGACGTCGGCTACAGCGTGCGGGCACTCACCGGCACGTTCGCGGAGCAGTTCGACCGGCTCGCGCGCTCGGTCGCGGCGGCCGTCCACTGGGTGCCGACCGCCGACGAGCTCGAGGACGTCGCGCGTTTCCTCGCCGGGCTCACGGCCCGCCTCGACGCCGGTTCGGGGGAGCCCGCGCCGACCACTCCCGAGCCGCCCGTTCGCCTCGTCGGCTGACGCCGGTCGCCGAGGCGCCGTCCCGGCCCGTACGCTACGAGCAGTTCCGCCGGCGGCCGGCGGGCCGGTGGGAGGACGGATGTCGCAGCGTGCGCTCGACGAGCGACGGAGGATGCGCCTCGCGGACCTCGATCCGCAGCTGCGCCCCGCGTTCCGATGGTTCGCCCGCCTGCCGGTGCGGCGTGCCTGGCAGCGCCGGCTGGTGCAGGCGGCGATCGGGCGGATCCCCACGCCGAAGCCCGCGGGCGGCGTGCGGTTCGAACGCGTCGACTTCGACACCGATGGCACGGGCGTGAGGGTCTTCACGCCGGCCGGCGGCGGTGACGGCGGCGCCCTGCTCTGGATCCACGGCGGCGGCTTCGTGATCGGCGGGGCCGCGATCGACGACCGGTTCTGCGCGGAGGTCGCGGCGGAGCTCGGCACCGTGGTGGTCTCGGCCGAGTACCGGCTCGCACCGGAGCATCCGTTCCCGGCGCCGCTCGACGACTGCATGGCGGCGTGGGACTGGCTCCGTGACGCGGCATCCGCGCGCGGCATCGACGAAGACCGGATCGCGGTCGGCGGGGAGAGCGCGGGCGGATCGCTCGCGGCCGCCCTCGCCCAGCGGCTGCTCGACGACGGCGGCGCGCAGCCCTGCGCCCAGCTGCTCTTCTGCCCCATGCTCGACGACCGGACCGCCGCGCGGCGCGAGCTGGACGCCATCCGGCACCTCACGTGGGACAACCGCGACAACCGCGTGGGCTGGACCGCGTACCTCGACGGCCGCCCGGGCGCCGGGTCGCCGCCGCCCGGCGCCGTGCCGGCGCGCCGCTCCGACCTCCGCGGGCTCCCGCCGGCGTGGATCGGCGTCGGCGACATCGACCTCTTCCACGACGAGGACGTCGCGTACGCGAACGCGCTCACCGCCGCGGGCGTCGACTGCACGCTCGACGTCGTCGCCGGTGCGCCGCACGGGTTCGAGACCGTGGCCCGTGCCACCCCCGTCGCCCGAGCGTTCCACGCACGGGCCCGGGCATGGCTGGCGGGCCGGCTCGCCGTGCGATGACGGCGTGCGCCGGTCGTCGGGGAGGTCGGTACCTCAGCCGTCGAGGTCGTCCGGGCCGAGCGAGGTCGATGACCAGCGCGCCGCGGGCACCTGGCGGCGGCGACGCGGCATCCGTGCCGGCACCGCCTCCTCGGCCGACGGTTCGGCCGCCACGTGCCGCTCGTACCAGCGGTGGTACGCCCCGCTCAGAGGCACCGAGGTGAGGCCGTGCAGCAGGATGCTCAGCGCGATCGTCGTGAGCACGGTCGTGAGCACCAGGTCGTCCTCGGGGATGCCGCGCTCGAACGCGATGAGCGCGAACACCAGCGAGGCGAGGCCCCGCGGGCCGAACCAGCCGATGAAGGCCATCGTCTGCAGGCGGATGCCGCGGCCGGCCAGCGCCACGGCCACCGGCACCATCCGCACGACGGTCAGGCTGAGCACCGCGTAGAGGACCACCTGCCAGGTCAGGTTCGGGATCGTGAGCGTGAGCGCCAGCGCCCCGAAGGCGATCCAGGTGACCGACGCCAGCACCTCGCCCGCCTCCTCGGCCAGCAGGCTCACGGTCGACCGCACCGGCCCGGCGAGGCGACCGAACACCGCCCCCGCGACGAAGGCCGCGATGAATCCGCTTCCGCCCAGCGCGGCCGCCACGGCGTACGAGAGCAGCGCCGCGCTCAACGGCAGCACCTGCCGCCATCCCGACTCCATCCAGCCGCGCCGGTCGGCGATCCGGAAGAGCCATCCGCCGAGCAGTCCGGCGCCGACGCCGCCGACGAGGCCCCACCCGACCTGCTGGGCCATGCTCGAGGCGACCGCCGTCGTGATCCCGCCCTCGAGTTCGGCGTTGGCGATCGACAGCACGACGAGGAAGATCGGCACCGTCAGTCCGTCGTTCAGGCCGCTCTCGACGTCGAGCGACTGCCGCACGCGCGGGGGCACGGACGGGTCGGAGACGACCTTCTGCCCGAGCGCGGCATCCGTCGGAGCGAGCATCGTGGCGAGGAGCACGATCGAGGCGAACTCGACCCCGGGGAACACCAGCACGCCGGCCCCCACCCCGGCGAGCAGGGTGAGCGGCAGCCCGATCAGGAGCAGGCGGCTCGGCCACGCGAGCTCGTGCCGGAGCGCACGCAGGTCGAGGCGGGTGGCATCGCTGAAGAGCAGCAGCACCAGGGCGACCTCCGCGACCCGCGCCGCCTCCTCCGCCTCCAACGAGATGTCCGGCACGCCGGGGACGACGACGGCGACGGCCAGGCCGCAGACGACGAGGAACAGCGCCGACGTGATCCCTCGCCGGTCGAGCGGCCCCGAGACCGCGCTCCACACGAGGATGAGACCCACCGCGATCGCCAGTTCGACCATGTCATCCGCTCCCGGTGGCTCGCCGACGGGTTCCGCTGTGACGCGAGACTATACCCGCGCGCGGCCGACCCGGGCGGTGCGCACCGGAACGGCGGAGGGCGCGGCCCCCTACTCCGGTGCGGAACCGGCGACGTCGACGAGCACCTTCCCGACCGTGCCCGCCTCCACCGCGTCGTGCGCCTCGGCGGTGCGTTCGAGCGGGAACCGGGTGATCGGCAGGCCCGCGTCCGCGCCGACCGGCAGCGCGCCGTCGTGGGCGGCGGTCGTGACGTCCTCCGCGGCCGCCCGGAGCGCCGCGTCGCCGACCGTGTAGAGCAGCAGGAACTGGTAGCGGGCGTTGAGTGAGAAGTGGTGCCGCACGTCGAGCGTCATCTCGGCACCGCCGTCGGTCGCGTAGACGGCGATCGAGGCGTGGTTCGCGATGACCTCCGCGTTCAGGGACGCATTGCGGGCGGGGGAGACCTCGACGACGTGGTCGACCCCCTCGCGGGCGATCGCGCGGATGGCGCGCGCGGCGTCCTCCGCCCGGTAGTCGACGACGTGGTGGGCGCCGGCCGCGGTCGCGAGCGCGGCCTTCTCCGGGGAGCTCACCGTGGTGATCACGCGGGCGCCCGCCCATCGCGCGAGCTGGATGGCCGCGTGCCCGACCGCGCCGGCGCCGCCCGCCACGAGCACGGTTCGGCCCTCGAGCGCACCCGGGTGCAGCCGGCTCGGTCCTGACTCGTGGACGGTGAGGGCGCGATGCGCCGTCATCGCGGGGACGCCCAGCGAGGCGCCGAGGTCGAAGCCCGCGGCATCCGGCAACGAGACGACGCGGCCGGCCGGAAGCACCGCGTACTCCTGCGCCGTCCCCGTCGGGCGCTGGTGCGCGGCGAGGAACACCCACACCCGGTCGCCGACGGCGAGGCCGTCCACGTCGGGCCCGAGCGCGTCGACGACGCCGGCGCCGTCCTGGTTCGGCACGACCTCGGGGAAGGCCGTGGCGCTGCCGGCGGTCGCGCCTGCCCGCGCCTTCCAGTCGGTCGGGTTGACCCCGGAGACGACGATCCGCACGCGCACCTCGCCGGGCCCGGGCTCGGGGCGATCGCGCTCCACGAGCTGGAGGACGGATGACGGGCCGGTGGCGGAGTACGCGATCGCTCTCATGACCGTGGCAACGCGATCAGGGGCGGGGATGTTCCGACCGATGGTGGCGCGAGCATGATGAGGGGATGGTCCAGATCTCCGACGACGACTTCGATCGACTGCTCGGCGAGGTGTTCGACTCGCTGCCCGACGACATGGTCCGCGGGCTCGAGAACGTCGCGATCTCGTTCGAGGACCAGCCGCCGGGGCAGCGTCCGAGGCTCTACGGGCAGTACCGCGGCCACCCGCTGACCACGCGCGGCGTCTACGGATTCGGCGAACTGCCCGACCGCATCACGCTGTACCGGAACACGCTCCAGGAGCACAGCGCCGATCTCGACGCGTTGCGCGAGCGGGTCCGGATCACGCTCGTCCACGAGATCGGCCACTACTTCGGCCTCGACGACGCGCGCCTGCGGGAACTGGGCTGGGCGTAGCGGATCCGGTCAGCGCCAGAGGACGGCGATCGCCGCGTTCGCGAGGGTGAGGATGCCGATCGACCAGAAGATCGCCGGGGCGACCGAGCCGCTCTTGCGCTGGCGGGCCGAACCGATGCCGAGGAGCGCGCCGATGACCACGAGGATCACGAGCTTGGTGCCGAGCTTGGCGTAGTCCAGGTCGTGGTCGATGCCCCACGGCGCGGCGAGCGCGAGACCGGCGACCGCCGCGATCGCGAGGCCCCAGTTCATGATGCGCGTGACGCCGCGCTTGCCGTTGAACAGTTCGACGACCCAGGCGCCGAAGAGCACGGCGAAGCCGACGAGGTGGACGAGCACGACGAGGTGGCGGAGGAATTCCATGTCGTCACGCTACCGCGACGGGCGCGGCCGCCGTGGGCGACGCCCTGATGGCCGACCCACGATACGGCGTGCCGGGTCCGGGAAACCCCTCGTTCGGGGTTGGTGGCGCCCCGCTCATGGGCGTAGGACGAGGCATGTCTCGTCGCGCTCCGAACCTCGGCGACGAGGCATCCGGGGGGATGTCATCATGCGGGCAGCACGGGCGCTCATCGCGCCGACCGCCATGCTTCTCGTCGCGGCGCCGTTGGTCGTGCCGTCGCCGGCCTACGCCGATCCCACGGTCAGGGTGTCCGTCACCGTCGAGCGGATCCTGCTGCTCGCCGGCGACGACGGAGCGGGGTGCGGCGCGCCCGACTGGTATGTCAGGGTCGACCTCGCCGGGCAGCTGTTCGACAACGAGGACACCCCGTCGCAGGACGCGTTCGAGGGCAACGACGACATCAGTCCGGGTTGGGAGTTCGCCCGCACACTCGATCCGGGGGCGCTCGCCACTCCCGGGCAGATCCCGATCAGCGTGGAGGTCTGGGAGGAGGACGGGTTCACGTGCGGCTCCGATGAGCGGTTCGACGCCTCGGCCGGGCCCGGCGACGCGGTCACCGGCTTTGCGACCGTCGCACCGTGCGAGGCGCAGCTCGACGGCCAGGTCATCGGGTGCGCCACCACCGGGTCGTTCTCCGGCACGGCCGACGACCGGGTCCAACTCCAGTTGCGGGTCGTCGTGCAACCCCCGGTCAACGCGCCGGGCCTCAGGGTCCGCTGCACCCACACGCCGGCGTGGCCCCAGCCGGGCGAGACCGTGAGGATCATGGCGGAGGCGCTCGACGGCGCCCTCGCGCAGGTCTACGTCGACGACCTCGAGATCTGGATCCAGGACGACGTCGACGACCTCGCCACGCGCAGGCTGGAAACGGACCTGGCCGGAGTGAACGTCGCGTACGCCACCTTCACCGCGCCGGGGGACGATGCCGACGGCTTCCGGTTCGGATACGCATGCGGCCTCGCGAAGGGGTCGGAGCGGATCTCGAGCGGCTGGCGCATCGCCACCGAGGGAGACCCCGGCACGGCGGTCTTCCCGGTGGTCTACACGGGCCCCAGCTCCTCGCGCCTGGACGTCGTCTTCATCGCGGACGACATCACCTACCCGTTCGGCGTCGCGCCGCCGGCCGGGCGCCGATTCCTGAATGACGTCGCCAGGGTCATCGGCATCTCGTACTACGGGTTCGACCCGTTCCTCACGGCCCAGGACTCGTTCAACTTCTGGATCCTCACCCGTCCGGGCTCGGCATCCGATGCGAACGTGGAGTGCGCGCACGACGCGCCGGCCGGGTGGGAGGACGAGTACGCCTGGGCCGACGTCGGGATGATCCTCCACTTCCGGTCTCAGCGGGACTGCGCCCTGTCGAGCGAACGTCTCGCGTCCGGGACACTGAACCTCGCGTTCCGGGGGGATGCCTTCCAGATCGTCACGCACGAGACCAGCCACCAGCCGTTCGGGCTCGCCGATGAGTACTGCAACCTCCGGCCGGGCTCGTTCAGTCCGACGTGCGACGGAGGCTACTGGATGGCGGATGTCGCTCCGAACGTGTATGCCGAACGCGACATCTGCCTCGGCGAGCTGTCCCTGTTCGCCGACGGGCGCGACGCCGACGACTGCCAGGAATTCCTCGAGCCCACCGACTGGGCGCCCGACCCCGACTGGACGGTCTCGGACCCGGTCGTCAACGACATCATGGTCGACAACGGGATGGCGCGTGGCGCGGACCTCCGGCGGTACCGGTACATCCTCGACGAATGCCGCGCGGCGGGATGCTGAGGCCGACCATGCGATCGATCCACGCTGCCGCCGCCGGCCTCGGGCTCGCCGGAGCAGTGCTCCTCGCCCTCGCATCGCCCTTCGTCGCCCGGTCCGACCCGCCCGACGAGCTCGCCGAGGCCCCATTGCCGGTGTTCGTCGACGGCGCGGAGGACCCGGCGAAGTCCATGATCGTGCGGGTCGACTTCGCCTCGCGCACCGAGGCGACCCTCACGTCGGCCGAGGTGTCGATCGAGCGCGCGCACACGCACGTCGGCGATCCGCCGTTGCTCCGGCTGGTGGTCGAGGATGCCGACGGCGCGACGATCCGGACCCTGAACGCCTGGAGCCCGCTGTGGACGTTCACGTGGGATGACTCGGAGCGCCTCGAGATCCGCGAGTCGGGCGCGGGCACGTTCATCGTGCCGTTCAGCCCGGAGATGGCGCAGATGCGGGTGCTCGACATCGCCCTCGACGAGGAGGTCCTCGCCGTCGACCTCGCGGCGCCGGTCCGCGACTTCTGCATCGCCACCCCGGACGACCCGGACTGCGTCGAGGCGGACCTCGCGGTGACCGGCCTCGACGTCTCGGTGCCGCGCTTCGGAATCGTCGGGGACGTCATCGAGGTCGCGGTCGCGAGCGAGATCGCGAACCTCGGCCCGGACGGGCCGGTCGACGCCGAGGTCACCCGATCGAGCAGCGCGGGTGCGGGGCTGACGGTGGATCCGGCAGGCGATGACGTCGTCGACGTGGCGGCGATCCCCGCGGGCGGTTCCGAACGGCTCGACGCTGCGTACACCGTCGGCTGCGTCGACCCGGGACGGCACGAGCTGACGTTCCGCACCGCGATCGCTCCCGAGCGGGCGAGCGTCATCGATCCCGACCCGGACAACGACGCTGCGGAGGCGACGGTCGTCGTCGACTGCGCCCTGCCCGTTTCGATCGACGTGGTCCCGGGCAGCCCGACGAACCCGGTGCGCCTGAACGGAGGCGTCGTTCCGGTCGCTCTGCTGACCACCGCGGCGGGCGAGGATGGCGCTACGTCGGCATTCGACGCCGTCCTCGTCGAGCCGTCGTCGCTGCGCTTCGGCTCACTTGATGCCCTGTTGGACGATCGAGGCGTGGGTGAGGCCCATGGGGCCGTCCATCCGGCGGACTCGGATGGCGACGGCGACCTCGATGCGCTCCTGCACTTCGGTCCCCGTGTCGGTGCCCTTTCGGCTGACGACACGGAGGCGTGCGTGTTCGGTCGCACCGACGAGCCGTCGGGGTCCGTCGCCTTCGTCGGCTGCGACGCGGTCGCGCCGCGTTGAGCGGCAGCGGCGCCCGTGCCTCGCGTCGCGCGCTCAGGCGCCGGGCATCGCCCGTTGTTCGCCGACGGGACCGGGTGCCGCCGGGAACGCGAACGTGCCGGCCGCGACCCACCACTCCATGACGTCGTAGACGAGCCGGCCCGCGATCACCGACGGGTCGCCGTCCGAGAGCCGCGCGGCCTCCGCGAGGTCGCAGGCGTAGATCGACATGCCGCGGTACGACGGGTCGCTCTGCTCGCCGAACGGGCCGTTCGCCACGAGCACGCCGTCGCGGCGGAGCTTCGCCCGGTACGCGAGGTGCCGGCGCTGGAGCTCGTCGAGCTCGTCGTCGGAAAGCTCCGGGGGATCGGCGGGGCGCCGGAGGACGACGACGGTGTAGACGTCGAACGCGTCGGGGATGTCGGGGTTGCGTGACATCCGCGGCTCAGGCGTTCTCGAGTTCGGCGATGACGATCTTCTTCTGCCGCATCATCGCCCGGATCTGCTCCGGTCGGCGGGTGAGCTCCTCCATGTCCGCCGGCACGATCTGCCAGCTGACGCCGAAGCGGTCCTTGCACCATCCGCAGGCCTCGGCGTCGGGCTCGTGCGAGAGGCGCTCCCAGTAGTGGTCGATCTCGGCCTGGTCGGCGCACGAGACGATGAACGAGATCGACTCGTTGAACCGGAACAGCGGGCCGCCGTCGAGGCAGGTGAACGGCACCCCGTTCAGCGTGAACCGCCCGTTCAGGACCTTGCCCGACATCCCGCGGAAGTGCTCGTCGAGCGACTCGTCGGGGTACTCGTCGATGCGATCGATGCGCGAGTCGGGGAACACCTCGACGTAGAACTCCATCGCCTCGCGCGCCTGGTCGTCGAACCACAGGCACGGATGGATCGGTGCGAGCTCGGCCATCGGAAACCCCCTCGTCCGGTCGCGCACGTCGCGCGATCGAGGGCAGGCTACGCCCCGGCGCCGACCGGGGGGAAGGGGTCCTGCGTCGGAACGTCAGGGTCTCGTCCTGGTCTCGATGTCGACCCACGCGATGAGGCTGGGCAGCACGTCGTTGCCCGTCGGCGACCACGGGTCGTCGGTCGGGAGCGACGCGAACCACGAGTGCGCGAGCACCAGCGAGCAGATCGGAATCGCGATCACGAGCCGGCGGGCGCGAGCGAGGGTGCGGAGCGCGGCATCCGTCGTCGCCGACCCTTCGAGCACGGTGGTCATCGCGTGCATCACGATCAGCGCGACCGCGAGGTAGACGAGCGCGCTCGGCTCGAGCGTCACCGTCGTGCAGGTCTCGATGCCGCCGTCCGGACCCGAGCCGTCGCTCCGGCACGTACCGCGTGACGCCCGGGCGAACCAGCCGTAGAACGCCGAGGCGCCCACGGCCGCGCCGACGAGCACCCGCGCCTGGCGGAAGAGCGCCGCCTCGGCCGGCAGCATGGGCGTGGTCGGGGCGGGAGGGGTGGAGATCGGGTCGGACATGCGGCCTCCGCATTGGTAGGGTCGCCGCCATGCTCGCAGCGCGGCCGAGACCGGCACAAGAGCGCGATCAGGGATGCCGCGGCAGCTCGGAAGACGACGGCATCGTGCCATCCGCCCCGACGCATCTTGACGGGCGGGCTCCGGCGGGGTGAGGGTGAAGGCGTCATCCGCGACGGTGCGGATGCCGCGCGAGGGGAGCGAGCCGCATGCAGACCATGACCGACCTCAGCACCGAGCAGATCGCCCGGGCGTTCTCCGGCCATCGATTCGAGGTGGCGTTGCCGCACCTCGCCGACGACGTGATCTGGACCTCCGTCGGCGGAGGACCGCTGGTCGGCCGGAAGGCGGTGACGAAGGCGATCGAGCGCACCGCCGCCGAGCTCGCCGACGTGACCACGGAGTTCCAGCGCTTCCGCTCGGTCGTCGGGGAGGACAGCGTGGTCGTCGACGCGCTCGCCCGCTACACCGATGCGGACGGCGGGGTGTCGATCGTGGCGTCGTGCGACGTGTTCGACTTCGCGGCCGACGGACGCATCACCGAGATCGTCTCGTACATGATCGAACTGCCGAACTGAGCCGCGTCGGCGCCGGGGGCGGCCGTTCCGGCCGGTCCCCGGCGCGAGCGCGGTGCCGCCTACACCCGGACGGGGCCGTCGGCCTCCACGGCGAAGGACGCCGCGAGCAGCGCCTCGTCGCGTGAGGACGGACCGACCAGCAGCTCGAACGCGCCCGGCTCGACCACGCGCCTTCCGCGCGCGTCCACGATCGAGCAGTCCGCGACCGCCACCTCGATCGGGACGATGCGAGACTCGCCGGGGTCGAGGTCTACGAGTCGGAACGCCTTCAGCTCCTTGTCGGCCCAGCTCACCGACGTCACCGCGTCGCGCACGTACGCCTGCACGACCTCGCGGGCCGGACGGGTGCCGGTGTTCGTGACGCGCACCTCGGCGCGCACGGTGCCGCCCGGGTCGACGGCGTCCTCGAGCACGCGGAGCTCGTCGTACTCGACCGTCGTGTAGGTCAGGCCCTCGCCGAACGCGTGCGCCGGGCTCTGGGTGAGGTCGGCGTACCGGGTGCCGTGCTGGCCGCGGACCTGGTTGTAGTAGGTCGGCTGCTGCCCGGCGTGGCGTGCGAACGAGATCGGCAGGCGTCCGCTCGGCTCGGCGAGGCCCAGCAGCAGGTCGGCGATCGCGCGACCGCCCTCCATGCCCGGGTTCGCTGCCCACAGGAGCGCCGACGCGCGGTCCGCCGACGGCGGGAGCACGAGCGGCTTCGAGGCCAGCAGCACCACGACGAACGGCGTGCCGGTCGCGGCGACGGCGTCGAGCAGCGCGACCTGGTCACCGACGAGTTCGAGGGTCGCGGTGGAGCGGCCCTCGCCGACGAGCTCGATGCGGTCGCCGACGACCACGACCGCGAGGTCGCTGCGTCGGGCGGCGTCGGATGCCTCGGCGATGAGCTCGGCGTCGGGGGCGCAGGGCACGACGACCTGCGGTCGGGGCTGGCCGTCGGGGAAGAACGCGCCCTCCGGGTCCTCCTCGAGGGTCAGGATGCGCGCGCCCTCGGCGTGCTCGATCGTCCAGTCGGCCGGCGCCGAGCGCCGGAACCCGTCGAGCACGGTGGTGATCATCTCGCGCGGGTGCCCGTCGGGAAGCCAGTCGGCCTGACCGGAGGAGCCCGCCCAGTCGCCGAGCTGGGTCTGCGCGTCGTCGGCGAGCGGCCCGATCACCGACACCCGGCGCGGGGTGCCGTCGGAGACCGCTCGGCCCGCGTCATCCGCGACCCGGCCGGGCAGCAGCGGCAGCACGCCGTCGTTCTGCAGGAGCACGAGCGACCGGCGGGCGGCCTCGAGGTTGAGCGAGGCGTGCGTCGAGCTGCCGACGACGCCCTCGATGCGGGCGAGGTCGGGCTTGCGGGGATTCTCGAAGAGCCCGAACTCGAACTTCAGCAGCAGGATCCGCGAGACGGCGAGGTCCAGGTCGGACTCGGCGAGGAGCCCGCGCTCGATCGCCTCGAGCGCCCCGCGGAAGAACCCCGGGGTCGTCATGACCATGTCGTTGCCGGCCTTCACCGCGGCCGCGGCCGCATGGGCGTAGTCGGGCTGCACCTTCTGCTCCCAGACCATGCGGCCGACGTTGTCCCAGTCGGTGATGAGCGTGCCCGTGTACCCCCACTCGCCGCGGAGCACGTCGTTCAGGAGCCAGTCGTTGACCGTGATCGGCACGCCGTCGGTGGTCTGGTAGCCGAGCATGAAGGTGCGGCAGCCCTCCTTCGCGACCCGCTCGAACGGCGGCAGGAACCACGAGCGGAGCTTGCGCGGCGACAGGTCGGCCTCGCTCGCGTCGCGGCCGCCCTGCGTCTCGGAGTACCCGGCGAAGTGCTTGGCGGTGGCGAGGATCGCGGTGTCGTCCTCGAGCCCGCCGCCCTGGTAGCCGCGCACCATCGCCGAGGCGAGCTCGCCGATCAGGAACGGGTCCTCGCCGAACGTCTCGTCGATGCGGCCCCAGCGGAGGTCGCGCGCGATGCAGAGCACGGGGGAGAAGGTCCAGTGCACGCCCGTCGCGGCGACTTCGACCGCGGTCGCACGGGCGACGCGCTCGAGCAGGTCGGCGTCCCACGACGCGGCCATGCCGAGCTGCGTCGGGTAGATCGTGGCGCCCTCGAAGAACGAGTGCCCGTGGATGCAGTCCTCGCCAACGAGGAGGGGGATCCGCAGCCGCGTCTGCTCGACGAGGTCGTGGGCGCGCGCGATGCGCTCCGGCGAGGCGTGCAGGATCGACCCGACGTGCTGGCGCAGCACCTGGTCCTCGAGGTCCTCGCGGGCGTCGAGCTGCATCATCTGGCCGACCTTCTCCTCGTTGGTCATGCGTGCGAGCAGGTCGGCGATGCGGTCGGCGACGGGGGTGGCGGGGTCGAGGTACATGGGAGTGACGATATCGGCGGTGGTCACTGGTTCTCCTCGGTCGAGTTCGTCGGGTCGGTCGCGGGGGTGTGCCGGGATGCGCTCGGCGGGCGCACGACGGTCACGGTGTCGTTGACGTCCAGGCCCTTCCGCTTCATCGCCCGGGCACGTTCGCCCGCCGAGCGCAGGCGAGGGTTCACGTACTCGTCGATGCCGAAGTTGATGAGCGACAGGGCGACGCCGATCGCGGCGATGCAGAGGCCCGGCGGCAGGTACCACCACCACTGGTTCTGGCGGAACGCGCCCTGCGCGCTCGCCCAGTTCAGGATCGTGCCCCAGTTGTAGGTCGTGACCGGGATGACGCCGATGTACGACAGCGTCGTGAGGGCGAGGATGGCGGCGGTCACCGTGCCGACGAAGCTCGCGGCGATGAGCGCCATGAGGTTCGGGAGCATCTCGACGGTGATGATGCGGCGCAGCGGCTCGCCGTTCGCGCGCGCGGCCTGGATGAAGTCGCGGTTGCGCAGCGACATCGTCTGGGCGCGCAGCACGCGGGCGCCCCACGCCCAGCCGATCAGGCCGAGCACGGCGGCGATGACCCACAGCGGAGGATCCTCGAACATCGACGCCACGATGATGATGAGGGGGAGCCCGGGGAGGACGAGGAACACGTTCGTGAGCGCCGAGAGGCTCTCGCTGCGCCATCCGCGGAGGTAGCCGGAGAGCACGCCGACGACGATCGCGATGAACGTGGCGATGATCGCGGCGAGGAAGCCGACCGCGATCACGCCGCGCGTGCCGTGGATGACCTGACTCAGCACGTCCTCGCCGATGTGGGTGGTGCCGAGCCAGTGCTCGGCCGACGGCGGTTCGAAGCGGGCCGTGTGGTCGACGCCGGTCGGCGAGTACGGTGCCAGGACGTCGGCGAAGATCGCGACGAGGACGAAGAAGCCGAGGATCGACAGTCCCGCGATCGACTTGCGGTTGCGGAACATCGCGAAGGCCGCGCCGAGCTTCGCCCCGAACGCGGGTCGGGGACGCGCGGGCGTGGTGCTCGCCTCGTCGGCGGTGCGGATCGTCGCGGTCGCCGGCGCACTCGCGGGCAGGTCGGCCGCGCGGTCGGTCGGGCGGTCGGTCAGGATGGGGTCCATGGGTCAGGCCTCCGTCTGGCGGGTGCGCGGGTCGAGGAATGCGTAGGCGACGTCGGCCAGGAGGTTCGCCAGCAGCACCGAGAGCGTGATCACGAGGAACACGCCCTGCATGAGCGCGTAGTCCTTGGCGTTGGTGGCATCCAGCAGCAGCTTGCCGACGCCGGGGTAGCTGAAGACCATCTCCATGACGATCGTGCCGCCCACGATGAAGCCGATCGACAGCGCGAAGCTCTGGATCTGCGGGAGCACGGCGTTGCGCGCCGCGTAGCGCCAGAGCACGCGCCCGCGGGGCATGCCCTTCGCCTCGGCGACCATCACGTAGTCCTCATCGAGCACGGTCAGCATCATGTTGCGCATGCCGAGCATCCAGCCGCCGAGCGAGGCGATGATGATCGTCGCGGCGGGCAGCGTGCCGTGGTGGATCACCTGGCCGATGAACTCGGGCGTGAACTCCGGCGTCATCCCGACGCCGTAGGCCTTGCCGATGGGGAACCAGCCGAGGTTGACCGAGAACAGGGCGATCGCGAGCAGCCCGAGCCAGAAGTACGGGATAGTGCTGAGGAACGTCGTGATCGGGATCAGCGCGTCGAGCCGGCTCCCGCGCCGCCATCCGACGATCGCGCCGCCGATCGTGCCGATCGCGAACGAGACGAGGGTCGCGAATCCCACGAGACCGATTGTCCACGGCAGTGCCTGGCCGATGACCTCGGTCACGGGGCGCAGGCCGTGCAGCAGCGAGACGCCCAGGTCGCCGCGCAGCAGCAGCACCCAGTAGTCGACGTACTGCTGCCAGAGGGTCTTGTCGGTGTCGAGCCCGAGCAGCGAGCGCAGCGCGTCGGCCGCCTCGGGGCTGACGTTGCGGTTGCGCGCGAGGTACTGCGTGACCGCGTCGCCCTTCATCATGCGGGGCAGGAAGAAGTTGATGGTGATCGCGGCCCAGAGGGTGAAGAGGTAGAAGAGCGCGCGTCCGCCGAGGAACCGCCAGGGGATGCGCGAGTGGCCCTTCACGGCGCCGGTCGCGGTCGTGCCGACCTCGACGGCGTCGGCGTCGATGCCGCGCTCGGCGTCGTCGGTGACGGGCTGGGGCTGGACCGCGGTCATTCCGCACCTCCGAGGATTCCGGTCGTGGTCGCGAAGTGCGCTTCCGGGTCGGGCGAGGCCGCCCGGAGCTCGCGCGTGTACGGGTTCGCGGGTCGGAGGATGACGTCGTCGGCGGGCCCGCGCTCGACCACCCGCCCCTGGTTGAGCACCAGGATCTCGTCGCTGAAGTGGCGGGCGGTCGCCAGGTCGTGCGTGATGTACAGCACGCCGAGGCCCTCCTCGCGCTGCAGGTCGGCGAGCAGGTTGAGCACGCCGAGGCGGATGGACACGTCGAGCATCGAGACCGGCTCGTCGGCCACGAGCAGCCTCGGCCGGGAGGCGAGGGCACGGGCGATCGCGACGCGCTGCCGCTGGCCCCCGGAGAGCTCGTGCGGGCGGCGGTCGATCACGGCGTCGGGATCGAGTCGCACCCGCTCGAGGAGACGGCGGACCTCGTCCTCCTCCTCCGCCCTCGGCACGACGCGGTCGAGCCGGAGCGGACGCTGCAGGTGGTACCGGATCGAGTGGTACGGGTTCAGGGACGCGAACGGGTCCTGGAAGACCATGCGCAGCTGCTGGCGGTAGGCGCGCAGCCCGGCTCCGTGGCGCGGGATCGGCGTGCCGTCCAGTCGCACCTCGCCGGTCGTCGGGGTCTCGAGTTGGGTCAGGATCTTCGCGATCGTGGACTTGCCGCTGCCGGACTGGCCGACCAGGCCGATCGTCTGCCCGGAGCGGAGGGTGAAGCTCACGTCGTCGAGGGCCTTGATGTGACCGGCGCCGCGCACCGAGTACACCTTGGTGACGGCATCGAACTCGAGGAGGGTCATCGCAGCACCATCCGCTTCTCGCCGGTGAGGCGTGGGAAGGACGACAGGAGGGTCTTCGTGTAGTCGTCCTGGGGGTCGGTCCAGATCCGCTCGGCGGTGTCGAGCTCGACGATCTCGCCGCTGCGCATGATCGCGATGCGGTCGCTGATCTCGAGGAGGAGCGGCAGGTCGTGGGTGATGAAGACGACGGAGAAGCCGAACTCGTGGCGCAGCGCCGAGATCTGCTTGAGGATCTCGCGCTGGACGAGCACGTCGAGCGCGGTGGTCGGCTCGTCCATCACCATCAGTTGCGGGCGGAGGGCGAGGGCCATCGCGATCATGACGCGCTGGCGCATGCCGCCGGACAGCTCGTGGGGGAAGGATCGGGAGCGTTGCGCGCCGACCTTGACGATCTCGAGCAGCTCGACGACTTCGGCCTTGCGCTGCGCACGGGTCATGCCGGGGCGGTGGACCTCGTAGACGTCCTCGAGCTGCGAGCCGATCGTCGCGACCGGGTTCAGCGAGTTCATGGCACCTTGGAACACCATCGAGATCCTGTCCCAGCGGAAACGGCGCATCTCGTCGGTGTCCAGGGCGTTGACGTCGACATCCTCGCCGTTCGCATCGTGGAAGACGACCGAACCGCCGGTGATGACCGCGGGCGCCTTCAGCAGGCGCTGCACGCCGTAGGCGAGGGTGGTCTTGCCGCATCCGCTCTCGCCGGCCAGGCCGAGGATCTCGCCGCGGCGGAGGTCCAGGGTGACGTTCCGGACCGCGTGGACGGGCGGGTCGACGTCGTACACGACCGAGAAGTCGTGGACGGACAGCAACGTGTCTCTCATCGGAGCTTGTTCCTTCTCGTGGTGCCTGGCGGATGGGCGGGGCGGATGCACCGGGGTGCACCCGCCCCGCCCGGTTCGGATCAGCCGGCCGGCGTCAGCTTCGTCAGGATCTGCACGATCCCCGGCTGCGTCGGGTCGGCGGACGCGTACTGGTCGTCCTCCGTCGGGAATCCGACGTAGTTGCGGGTGTTGTACTCGCCGAGCAGCGGGTGCGAGCCGAGCGGGATCGCCGGGACGTTCTCGACGAACGCCTCCTGCATGATCGCCAGCGCCGCCTGGCGGTCCTCGTCGGAGGACGCGTTGGCGTAGGTGTTCAGCGCGTCGGTCACGGCGGGGTCGTCGAAGCGGCCGAAGTTGAACTGCGCGCGGTCGTCGACGATCCACTTCTGGTCCATCGTGGAGGTGTAGAGGCCGTAGGCGTTGCCGGAGTCCTCGAGCCAGTGGATGATCGCCTGGAAGGTGCCCTCCTGGCGCGCGGCGTCCCAGCCGCCCCAGTCGGGCTGGTCGACCTTGACCTCGATGCCGAGCGCCGCGTCGAGCTCCTCGGCGATGAGCGCCTGCTCGGTGTTCCAGTCGCTCCAGCCGGCCGGCACCGAGATCGAGAACGAGACGGCCTCGCCGTCCGGGTCGATCAGTCGGTCGTCCTTCCACGTGTAGCCGGCGTCCTCGAGGATGCCCTTGGCCTTGTCGACGTCGACCTCGTAGACGTCGTCCTCGTACTCGGGCAGGATCTCGTCCCCGAGCAGGTCGCTGAGGCCCGTGGCGCTCCAGATGGCGCTGCTCGCGCCCTCGCGCGCGATGTCGACGTAGGCGTCGCGGTCGATCGTCCACGCCAGCGCCTTGCGCAGGGCGGGGTCGTCGAACGGCTTCGCCTGGAGGTTCATGAAGAGGGTGCCGGCGCCGGCGGTCGGCGACGCGAGGAAGTGGTTGTCCTCGTCGGCGGCGAGGTAGCTGTCCTCGACCTGGGGGATGAACGCCTGCGCCCAGTCGGCCTCGCCCGAGACGAGCGCGGTCGTGAGGGCGGCGTTGTCGCCGTAGGAGATGTAGTTGAGCTCGGGGACCGCGAGGTCGCCGCCCCAGTAGTCGGGGTTGGCGCTGAGGGTGACCGACTCGGTCGACCAGGTGTCGAGCACGTACGGGCCGGTGCCGACGGCGAGGCCGTCCTCGGTGAGCGGGTCGGTGTTCGGGTCCGCGATGCCCTCCCAGATGTGCTTGGGCACGATCGGGGTGTGCAGGACGCGCGACTGTGAGACGAACTTCGAGTCGGCGAACTTCAGCGTGATGGCATCGCCGTCGACGGTCGCGCCCTCGTACTTCAGGCCCGAGGAGTCGGCGAGCTTGCCGTTCAGGTACATGTCGAAGGTGAAGACGATGTCGTCGCCGGTGAACTCGGTGCCGTCGCTCCAGGTCACGCCGCTGCGAGGCACGACGGTGAGCTCGGTGTAGTCCTCGTTCCACTCCACCGACTCCGCGAGCCACGGCGTGGTGCCGAGGTCGCCGGTCGGGTTCACGAGGGCGAGCGGCTCGAAGATGACCTTGGCGTAGCCGTACTTCGAGGCGGACGAGTCGCCGAGGTACGGGTTGTGCGATTCGGTGGTGATCGCGCCGTCGGGCTTGGCGATCGTCAGGGCGGCGCCGCTCTCCGCCGGGGTGGTGTCGGTGTTCGCGCCGGCGCAACCGGTGAGCACCAGCGTGGCGGCGATGCCGACGACGCCGAGGGACGTACTGAGCCTCATTGCTTCTCCTTCGTGTGGGGGCACGACACCGTGCCCTGCCCGAAGGGGCGACGCCGGCGTCGAGTGATTGCGGGGTTAACTTACTATCAAGTAAGTAAGTTAAACAACGCACGCCGTCGAGCCCCCGGATCGCGTGCGTAGACTCGGTTCCGGCGGGCCGGAAGGGGGCGATGATGTCAGGAGCGACGGCCGGCCAGCGCCGGCAGCCCCGTTCGCGCCCCGAGACCCTCGCGCGTCGGCGCGACATCCTCGACGCCGCGGTCGAGATCTTCGGCAACAAGGGGTTCGCGGGCGGGACCCTGCAGGAGATCGCCGACCAGGTCGGCATGACCCACGCCGGGATCCTGCACCACTTCGGCTCCAAGGACCAGCTCCTCCTCGCGGTGCTCAGCCACCGCGACGAGACCGACGTGGCCGACCTCGAGGAGCAGCACATCCCCGGCGGGATGGCGCTCTTCCGGCACCTCGTGCGGACGGCGTTCGTCAACGCGCACCGGGCCGGCATCGTGCAGGCGTACGTCGTGCTGTCGGCCGAGTCGGTCACCGACGACCACCCGGGGCGCGTGTTCTTCCAGAAGCGCTACGAGACGCTGCGGGGCGAGGTCGCCCGCGCCTTCGAGGTCGTGTGCGCCGAGCGCGGCGTCACGGCGCCGGACACCATCGAACTCGCCTCGGCGAGCATCCTCGCCGTCATGGACGGCCTGCAGGTGCAGTGGCTGCTCGACCCTGACGCGGTCGACCTCGGCCGCGCCTCGGAGTTCGCGATCGAGGCGATCGTCGACTCGGTGGTCTCGCCGTCTCCGTCGCCGCTGGCATGAGGGCCGGGGCGCGCCGGCGGTGAACCGGGGCAGGGGCTGCGAGACTGGCCGGATGCCGTTGCACCCCGACGAGTTCGCGATCGACGCCGGCCTCGCGGCATCCCTCGTCCGGCGGGAGCGCCCGGACTGGGCGGACCTGCCGCTGACGCCCGCCGGCGGCGGAACCGACAACGTGATGTTCCGCCTCGGCGACGACCTGCTGGTGCGGATGCCGCGCACGCCCGGCGGCGTCGCGTCGCTGCGGAAGGAGCGCGGGTGGATGCCGCGGCTCGCGCCCGGCCTGCCGGTCCGCATCCCTGAGCCGGTCCACGCGGGCGCGCCGTCGGAGGCGTACCCGGTCGAGTGGTCGGTGTACCGGTGGATCGAGGGCGCACCGCCGGGGGATGGGACGGTCGCCGACTGGGCGCGCTTCGGGGCCGACCTCGCGGCCTTCGTCGCCGACCTGCACCGCATCGACCTGATGGGCGCCGAACGCTCCGGGGCGTTGAGCTGGTACCGCGGCGGAAGCCTGCATGAGCCGGTCGACTGGGTCGAGCCGTCGTTCGCGGCGTCCCGCCCGCTGGTCGGCGACGTGCTCGACGTCGACCGGCTCGAGGCGTGGTGGCGGGAGGCCCTCGCGCTGCCCGACTCGCCGGCGCCGCACGTGTGGCTGCACGGCGACCTGCGCCCGGGCAACCTGCTCGCCCGCGACGGGCGCCTGCACGCCGTCATCGACTTCGGCGCGCTCTCGGTCGGTGCGCCCGACGCCGAGCACGCCGCCGTCTGGGACCTGCCCGCGGCCGCGCGCCGCGCCTACCGTGACGCGCTCGACCTCGACGAGGCGACCTGGCTGCGCGCCCGCGGCTGGGCCATCGCCGTGGCGATGAGCGGCATCCCGTACTACTGGGAGACGTTCCCCGAGTTCGTCGCCGAATGCATCGCGCGGCTCGAGGCGATCCTCGAGTCGGGCTCATCTGCGTCTTGACAGACGGCGGCGGCGACCGACAGTGTTGCCGCTAGGGTCCGCACGGCGCCAGAAGCGCAGCGGGCTCGGTACGCATGAGCGCCAACCGCGTGGCGAGCCCCCGAGCGCACGACAACGACGTCACATTCCGCTGGTCAGGGGCGGGCCGGAGGGGTCGTCATGACAGGAAACCGTTCCACCCGAACCCGGATCGCCCTCGGAACCGCGGCGATGGCGATGCTCGCAGCGACGCTGAGCCCCATCACCGCGAACGCGGCCGAGGACGACGTCGGGGAACTCGACATCTACGCTGCCGAGGTCAGTGCCGAGCAGGCCGCCGAGCTCGCGAACGCGGGACTCGACATCGCGGCGAGCAAGGCCGGCGCCGACGGGGTCTCGCTCGACCTCGTCCTCACCGAGGCCGAGGCCGAGGGGCTCGCCGAGCGCGGCATCGACGTGAAGGTGAAGAAGGGCAAGGACGGCAAGTCGGCCAAGCAGGCCGCCGCTGAGCAGGCTGCGGAGGGGTACACGGTCTGGCGGTCTTACGACGAACCCGGCGGCATCCGCGACCAGATGTACGAGATCGCCAAGAAGTACCCGGATGTCGTGAAGCTGGTCGTGCTCGGCGAGACCTACGAGGGCCGCGAGATCATCGCGCTCAAGGTCACCCAGGGCGCCAAGGCCAAGAAGGACGGATCGCGCCCGGCGGTGGTCTATAGCTCGACGCAGCACGCGCGCGAGTGGATCTCGACCGAGACGAACCGGCGGCTCCTGAACTGGTACCTCGACGAATGGCGCTCGGGGAACCAGGAGGTCAAGAACCTGCTGAAGTCGACCGAGCTCTGGTTCCTCGTCGTCGCCAACCCCGACGGCTACCAGTACACGTTCGACAACGAGCGGCTCTGGCGCAAGAACCTGCGCGACAACGACGGCAACGGCGAGATCACCCGCGGTGACGGCGTCGACCCGAACCGCAACTACCCGGAGCACTTCGGGTACGACGAGGAGGGCTCGTCGGCGCAGACGTCGAGCGAGACCTACCGGGGGCCGTCCGCGGCATCCGAGCCGGAGACCCAGGCGATGATGGCGCTGTTCGATCGCGCCAACCCGGAGTTCCAGGTCAACTACCACTCGTACGGCGAGTACCTGCTCTACCCCGAGGGGTGGCAGATCGGCACGCCGAGCGCCGACGACCCGATCTACTATGCGCTGTCGGGCAACCTCGACGAGCCGGCGATCGAGGGCTACGAGCCCGGCCTGTCCGCCGACGTGCTGTACGTCACGAACGGTGAGACGACCGACTTCGCGCACGTGTCGCACGGCACGCTGGCCTGGACGCCGGAGCTGAGCGACGGCGGATCGGGCCAGGGCTTCGTCTTCCCCGACGACGAGGCCCTGGTGCAGGAGGAGTTCGAGCGGATCCTGCCCTTCTCGACGGATGTCGCGAAGTCGGCGAAGGATCCGGCGAACCCGGTGTCGCACCTCGGCATCGAGACCGAGCCCTTCTACCTCGAGAGCGACGACGACTACAAGGTCGGGCTGCCGCAGTCGAACTTCACGTTCGACTACTCGTACGGGGACCCGCAGGAGGTGCGCGTCCTCGCGAAGCGCAGCCTCGGCGACGTCACGCTGAAGTACTCGATCAACGACGGCGCCGCGCAGAGCGCGCCGACGGAAGAGTGGGACGGCGGCGACCGCTACGGGAGCGCGACCGACGTGCACTACCGGGTCATGAGCGGCGTCGTGACGGGAACCTCGCCGGGTGACACCGTCGAGGTGTGGTTCGAGGGCGGCGGTGAGACGAGCGACTCGTTCGACTACGAGATGATCTCGGACTCGGACGCCGACGTGCTGGTGCTCGCGGCGGAGGACTACACGGGCGCCTCGCCGGGCATCGGCGGCACGTCGCCGGCCTACCTGTCGTACTACACCGACGCGCTCGACGAGAACGGCACGAGCTACGACGTCTACGACGTCGACGCCCGCGGCCGGACCGCGGCCGATGCGCTCGGCGTGCTCTCGCACTACGACGCCGTCGTCTGGTACACCGGCGACGACATCGTGACGCGAGAGCCGGGTTGGGGCGGTGGCAACGGGTCGCGCCTCGCGATGGACGAGCTGCTGAACGTGCGCGACTTCATGAACGAGGGCGGGCGCGTGCTGTACACCGGCGATTGGGCGGGCAGCCAGTTCACCCCGAACGTCGGCACGCAGTACTTCGACCCGACCTCGGCGAACGCGCAGTGCCGCGCCGACGCGGCCGTGTTCGCGCGGTGCAAGCCGCTCGGCGGATTCGGCGACGGGACGAACGACGTGCTGCAGTACTGGCTCGGCGCCTACGTGGCGGTCGACGGGGGCGGCCTGGACGACCAGGGCGACGCGCTCGACGCGTTCGGCATCGGCGACCCGCTCGAGGGGCTCAGCTGGAGCTTCAACGGCAGCGACAGCGCGCAGAACCAGTTCCACACCAACTCGTTCATCACGACGAGCGGTGTGCTGCCGGTGGCCGACTACCCGCAGTTCGAGAGCCGCGTCGCGGGCCGCTGGGATCGCGTGGGCGGCCCGTACGAGCCGCATACGGGTGACTACTACCTGTACTCGCAGCTCGGCGACGTCTCGTACAAGCAGGTGAAGCGCACGATCACGGTTCCGGCCGAGGGCGCGACGCTGTCGTTCTGGACGTCGTACGACACCGAAGCCCACTGGGACTTCCTGTTCGTCGAGGCGCGCACCGCGGGTGGGGACGACTGGACGACGCTGCCCGACATCAACGGGCACACGTCGCAGGACACGGGTGACAGTTGCCCGTCGGGGTGGAACGAACTGCACCCGCAGGTCGACCACTACCAGACTCCCGGCTCCTGCGAGCCGACCGGATCGACCGGCGAGTGGAACGCCGCGTCGGGCAACTCCGGTGGATGGCAGGAGTGGGAGGTCGACCTCTCCGGCTACGCCGGCGGCCAGGTCGAGGTCGCGCTGTCCTACGCCAGCGACTGGGCGACCCAGGGACTGGGCGTGTTCTTCGATGACATCTCGGTCACGACGGGCGAGGGTACGACCTCGTTCGAGTCCGACCTCGGCGGCTGGGAGATCACGGGTCCGCCCGAGGGCAGCTCGCCGAACCCGAACAACTTCATCCGCACCACGGCGGGCGGGTTCCCGGAGGGCGCGATCGTCGCCACGCCGGGCTCGCTCTTCGCGGGCTTCGGGTTCGAGGGCATCTCGGATGCCGCGACCCGGGCGGACTGGATGGCACGCGCGATGGACTACCTGCTGGACTGACGCGCGCCCGTTCGGGTTCTCACGACGGAGCGGCCGGCGACCTTCGGGTCGCCGGCCGTTCCGGCGCGCGAGGCGGCCCGACTGTTGACGCGGGCAGCGAGGAGGAGTAGCTTACGTCGCATATTCGGTCGAACGACCGAACGAAACGAAGGGATCGATCTGATGCCGACACCCGTAACCGTCGCCAGCATCCTCGACGCCACCCGTCGGATGGTCGTCGAGCAGGGCTACGCCGCCCTGTCGACCCGCAAGGTCGCCGACGCCGCGGGCGTGCCGCTCTCGCAGATCCACTACCACTTCGGCTCGAAGGAGCTGCTCGTGCTGAGCATGCTCGACGCCGAGAACGCACAGCTGCTCGAACGCCAGGGCGCCATGTACGCGGAGGACGAGCCGCTGTCGCAGCAATGGGCTACCGCGTGCGACTACCTCGACGACGACCTCGCGTCGGGCTACGTGCGGGTGCTGCTGGAGATGATGGCCGCGGGCCTGTCGAACGAGCTGATCGGCGAGCGCGTGCACGCCATCATCCGCGGGTGGAGCGACGTGCTCACCACGGCGGCGCGGCGGCATGCCGACCGGGGCTTCTCCTTCGGCCCGCTCACGATCGACCAGGTCGTCGCCCTGACCTCGGCCGCCTTCGTCGGCGCCGAGCTGCTCATCCTGTCGGGGCACGAGGACGAGTTGCCGCTCCGCGACGCGCTCCGCGCGATCGGCACCCTCATCGAGGCGGGCGAGCGCGTGCAGGCGGAGGCGGTGGCGTCGTGAGCCTCTCGCCCGCGACCGTGGAGGGGGTCGTCGAGCGCGCCGGTGCGAGCATCCACTACTCGGTCCACGGGGCAGACGGGCCCACGATCCTCCTCCTGCCGACGTGGGAGCTCGTCCACGAGCGCGTCTGGAAGATGCAGGTGCCCTACCTCGCGCGCCATTTCCGCGTCGTTGTCTACGACGCCGTCGGGGCCGGTCGCTCGTCGCGCCCGCTCGAGCCGGCGCGGTACAGCTTCGGCCACCGCGTCGCCGATGCCATCGCCGTCCTCGACGCGACGCGGACGGACTCGGCCGTCGTGGTCGGGTACTCCATGGGCGGCGAGATCGCGATCAACCTCGTGGCGAGCCATCCGGACCGGGTCAGCGGGATCGTCTCGATCGCGGGCCACCACCCCTGGATCGTGCCGCTGCCGGCGCGGGAGCCCGACGTCCCCTACGACCCCGTCGCGAATCCGGAGCCGAGCGGCTGGGCGAAGTTCGACTTCGACTACTGGCAGCGCGACTGGCCCGACTTCGTGGAGTTCTTCATGTCGCAGGTCGCCTCCGACCCGCATTCCACGAAGGGCTGGGACGACCTCGTGGAGTGGGGGCTCGACCAGCGACCGGACGTCCTCGCATGGTCGATCACCGACGACTACGACGACCTCACCGTCGACGAGGTCCGCGAGCGACTCGAGACGCTCGAGACCCCGATGCTGCTCATCCACGGCACGGACGACCGCATCACCTCCTTCGCCTCGTCGAAGGCGATGCAGCGGATCGTCCCGGGCGCCGAGCTGCTGGCCATCGAGGGTTCCGGGCATGCGCCGCACGTGCGCTACCCGGTCCGGGTGAACCACGCCATCCGCGCCTTCGCCGACCGGATCTTCGGCACGCGTCGGCCCGAGCAGACCTGGTGGGTCGGTCCCGGCCGGGAGCAGACGGTGCTGTACCTGTCGTCGCCGATCGGGCTCGGCCACGCCCGCCGCGACCTCGCGATCGTCCAGGAGCTGCGGGCGCTGCACCCGGAGGCCCGTGTCGACTGGCTCGCGCAGGACCCGGTGACGCGCGTGCTCGCCGTCGCGGGCGAGCGACTGCACCCGGCGTCTGCCGCCCTCGCCAGCGAGTCGTCGCACATCGAGCACGAGAGCGGCGAACACCACCTGGCCGTGTTCCAGTCGATCCGGAACATGGACGAGATCCTGCTGCACAACTTCATGGTGTTCGACGAGGTCGTGGCATCCGGCGAGTACGACCTCGTCATCGCCGACGAGGCGTGGGACGTCGACCACTTCCTGTTCGAGAACCCGAACCTCAAGCGCAGCGCGCTGGCCTGGATGACCGACTTCGTCGGCTACCTGCCGATGCCCTCGCGCGGCGCCCGCGAGGCCGAGGTCGCGGCCGACTACAACCGCGAGATGATCGAGCACGTCGACCGGTACGGCCGCATCCGCGACGCCGCCGTGTTCGTCGGGTCGGCGGACGACATCGTGCCGCACACGTTCGGCCCCGGCCTGCCCGCGATCCGCGAGTGGACCGAGGAGCACTTCGACTTCTCCGGGTACATCACCGGCTTCGACCCTGCCGCGCTCGGCGAGAAGGGCGAGCTGCGCGAACGCCTCGGCTACCGCGACGACGAGCGCGTCGTCATCGCGGCGGTCGGCGGGTCGGGCGTCGGCGTGCCGCTGCTGCGCCGCATCGTCGCGGCGGCCGAGGCGGCACGGCGCGCCATCCCGGGCCTTCGGATGATCGTCGTCACCGGGCCGCGCATCGACCCGGCGAGCCTGCCGCAGGTGCCCGGCGTCGAGTACCGCGCCTACGTGCCGAACCTGCACGAGCACCTCGCGGCGTGCGACCTCGCGATCGTGCAGGGCGGCCTGACCACGACGATGGAGCTCGCCGCCGCGAAGGTGCCCTTCATCTACGTGCCGCTGCAGGAGCACTTCGAGCAGCGCTTCCACGTGCGCGCCCGCCTCGACCGGTACCGCGCGGGCCGCTTCATGGAGTACGACGACCTCGAGCCCGAGGCGCTCGCCGCCGCCATGGCCGAGGAGATCGGCCGTCCGGTCGACTACCGCGACGTCGAGACGGATGGCGCGGCCCGCGCGGCCGCGATGATCGGGCGCCTGCTCTGAGGCCTCCGGACCCGGCTCCGCGCCTGCGGTGACCCCCGGTCACCCCGGCCCGCGGCGCGCGAACGCGCCCGCGAACACGGCGTGCAGCAGGGGGATCGCCGACGCCCAGAGGAGGATGCCGCCCCACACCGGCTCGTCGAGCCGGAGCAGGATGCCGCCGAGGAACAGCCCGACGAAGATGACGGCCGACACGATCCGCCCGGCGGTGCGCTCCAGGCGCGTCATCCGCTGCTCGATCTGGGGCGCGCGCGCGACGAGCCGCCCCTGCTCGATGCGGTCGACGACCTTGTCGAGGCGCTGAGGGAGCCGCCAGGCCGTGCCGACGACCGAGAGCGCCTCGCGGCCGACCGCCTGCACGATGTTGCCGCGCTCGTCGCGTAGCAGCTGGGCGGCGTAGGGCTCGACGGCGTCCCAGATGTTGAACTCGGGGTCGAGCGAGCTGCACATCCCCGACGTCAGCGACATGGCGCGGATGATGAGCAGGAAGTTCTCGGGCAGCTGGAACGGCAGCGTGCGCATCACCTCGCCGAATTCGATGGCGAACCGGCGCAGTTCGCGCTCGTCGACCTGCGCGAGCTCGGCGAAGCCCATTCCGCCGAAGCGCGCGAACAGTTCCGTCATGGCGCGCTCGAGCTCCGCCGTCTCGGCGGTCGGCAGCAGGAAGCCGACGCTCCGGAAGCTCTCGACCAGCCGCTTGCCGTCGCGTGCGGCGACGGCGATCATCAGCTGCTGCAACGCCTGCCGCAGGCCGTCGGGCACCTGCCCCATCATCCCGAAGTCGATGAAGGTGAGCTGCCAGGCGGGGGCCGGCGCAGCGGCATCCGTCTCGGTCGAGGTCGAAGCGGATGCCGCGCCATCCGCGTCGCCCGACAGCACGCCGACGGGGGTGACGAAGATGTTGCCCGGGTGCGGGTCGGCGTGGAAGTACCCGTCGCGGAACAGCTGGTCGAACATGACCGCCGCGAACCGGTGGGCGACCTCCTTCGGGTCGATGCCGGCCGCGACGAGCGCCGCGCGGTCGCTGATCTTGATGGCGGTGACGTCGGCGAGCGTCAGCACGCGGCGGGTCGAGCGCTCCCAGACGACCTCGGGTGCGGCGACGCGCTCGTCGCCGGCGAAGCTCGCGGCGAACCGCTCGGCGTTCTGCGCCTCGTTGACGTAGTCGATCTCCTCGAGGCTCGTGGTGGCGAACTCCTCGACGAGTCCGGGCAGGTCGACGCGGTTCGCCACGAACCGCACGCGGCTGAGCCAGTCGGCCACGCGACGCAGCGCCGCGAGGTCGGTGTCGACGACCGCCTCGATGCCGGGCCGCTGCACCTTGACCACGGCGTCGTCGTAGCCCATGTCGGCGGCGTCGACGGGGGAGAGGCGGGCGCGGTGCGCCTGGCCGAGGGATGCCGCAGCGACGGGGGTCGGGTCGAACGACGCGTACGCGCGCTCGAGCGGCATGCCGAGCTCGGCCTCGGCGAGGCGGCGGATGTCGTCGAAGGGCACCGGCGGCACCTCGTCCTGCAGCCCGGCGAGCTCACGGGTGATCTCGGGCGGCAGCACGTCGAGCCGTGACGACAGGTACTGGCCGACCTTGATCATCAGCCCGCCGAGGTCGACCGCGAGCACGTGGAAGCGCTGCGCGATGCGCGTCATCCGCGCCGTGCGCCCGCGTGCCGCGAACCGGGCGAGCCCGAAGCGCGGCAGCACGATCTCGAACCACCAGGTCTGGACGATGTACCTGGCGGCGAACCGCAGGATCCTGCGGTAGCGGGCGCGCATGTTCCCCACATCGGGCATCCTGCCTGCCGGATGCCGACGTGTCGAGGGCACTCCGTCAGTCCTGGGCGAGGATCGAGTAGAGACGCCGACGCGCCTCGTCGAGCACCTCGACCGCTTCCTTCACCTGCTCGGGCGTCCCCGTACGGCCGACCTGCGCCGCCGCCTGGGCGAGTTCCATGCCCGCCTTCGGGAGCGCACCGGCGTTGCTCCAGTCGCGTCGGCCGCCGCCGCCGCTGCCGCTGCTGCTCGCGCCGCTCGCCCCGGTCGGCCAGGGCGCGCGATCGGCGGATGCCTCGGCTTCGGCCCGTCCCGCGTCGGTGAGGGTGTAGGTCTTGCGCCCGTTCGATTCCTCGGCGCTGATGAGCCCCTCGTCGGCGAGCAGCTGCAGCGTCGGGTACACCGAGCCGGCGCTCGGCTTCCACATGCCGCCGCTGCGCTCGGCGATCTCGGTGATGATCTGGTAGCCGTGCATCGGCTTCTCGGCGAGCAGTGCGAGCACCGCCAGCCGGACGTCGCCGCGACCCATGCGGGGTGCGACCTTCTGCTCGAACATGCCGCGCAGCTGCTCCATGGCCTCCCACAGCCCCTGGCCCGGGTTGCCCCGGCCCCAGTTGCCTGCGCCGCTGCCGAAGCCGCCGCCATACGAATCGCTCATGATGACCTCCTTGAACCGGGGCCCTGATCGGGTCTCGACGATATGTCAACGATATATCGCTCAGGTTCGCGGATGGTCGTGAATCCGCTGTGAAGGTCAGCCGACGCGGCCCAGGAACTCGAGCACCCGGCGCATGAGGAGCGCCGCCGCCTCGGGGTCGTAGCTCGGCAAGGTCGAATCGGCGAAGTAGTGCTGGTCGCCGGGGTAGAGGAACAGCTCGGCGTCGTCAGCAGCGGCGACGAGCTCGCGTGCGGCATCCACGTCGCCCTCGTCCATGAAGAACGGGTCGGCGTCGGCCCCGTGCACCTGCACCGGAACACCGGCGGCCCACGTGCCGAACTCCTCGACCGGCATGCAGGAGTAAAAGAACAGCGCGCCGCTCGCGCCGGCCCGGGTCTGCGCGAGCTTCTGCGCCGGCACGACCCCGAGCGAGAACCCGGCGTAGACGAGCCCCGTCGGCAGCGACTCGGCGGCGCGCTCGCCGCGGGCCATGATCTCGTCCCAGCCCACCTCGCGGGCGTAGCCGACGCCGGCCTCGATCGAGTCGAACGTGCGGCCGTCGAACAAGTCGGGGGTGTGCACGGTGTGACCCGCGCGGCGGAGTTCGTCGGCGAAGGCGCGGATGCCGTCGGTGAGTCCGAGCGCGTGGTGGAAGAGCAGGACCTCGGCGGGTGCGGTGTCGGCGTCGGTGGTGTGGTCGGTCATGGGCCGACTCTTCCGCGGTCGACGCGACCTGCCAACCGCCTTGCGTGTCGGCTCCGGGGTCGGTATCGGCGGCGCCGATCCGACCCCGCAGCGACGGATGCCATCACGCGTGGGTCACGGACTGTCGGTGACCCCGAGCCCGTGGCCGGCGACCGCGACGAGGTCGCCTGCGGTGAAGTCGCCCGCGATGGTCGACGGCAGGAACGGCTTCCAGCCGGGTTCGTTGCGCAGGTACGACGAGGGATCCTTCTCGAGCAGTCCCAGGAAGACCTCGGCGACGATCCGTCCGCCGGTCTCGCCGAGATGCCGGCCGGCGGCCTGCACGGAGGCCTCCTTCAGCACGTAGTACCAGAGCGGCGCGGGCCCCGGGCTCGGGAGGTCGAGCTCGGCGTCGGTGAGCACGGCGAACCCCATGTGCCGGGCGACATCCTGGCCCGACGGGAGCAGGAGACGCGCCCCGCGCAGCAGGTTGCGCTCGATGAGCGAGGGTCGCGACCCGCCGATTTCGGGAGGCAGCCTGGTCAGCACGTTCGCGAGCTTCGTGTCGATGAGGCGCGACGGCTGCAGGTCGGCCGATGCCGCGCCGCCCAGTTCGAAGAACCGGGCCCACTCGATGGTCCATCCCGGCGGGAGGATCCGGAAGCCGCCGAAGTGGCCGAGCGGATTCGTGTTCACCGGGTCGGGCGTGAAGGTCGGCAGCGGCGGCACGAGCGTGTTCAGCTTGTAGCCGCCGCGGATCATCGAGTGGCCGAATCGGTACGCGGCGACCGAGAACTCGACGGGCATGTACGGGTTGTGCTCCCACTTGTAGAAGCGCCGGTCGACCTTCGGGAGCGGACCGCTCTCGTCGAGGACCTTCGCGAGCATGGCGTCGCCGACGATGCGGCGAAGCAGGTCGTGGATGACCAGCCACTGGTAGTGCCACCGGGCGATGCGTTGCGCGGCCTCGAAGGTGGTCTCGCTGCCCCGCTTGAGCGAGGGGTCGGCCTCGACCCGGTCGACGATCGCATTGTGGAACTTCAGCATCGTGAGCTGCCACTGGCTGACGAAGGTGTTCTCGTCGTTGCGCGGGTCGCCGATCAGGGCGGTTCCCTGGCTGTTGCGCTGCAGGTCGTCCTCGTTGTCGTGGTGGTCGATGAGCAGCTTCACGCGATCCGCATCGGCGTCGTAGAGGAACGGGTCGTCGGCGGGCCCGCGTCCATAGACGCAGTCGAGGTCGAACCGCGGCGTGCGGAAGTTCGTCAGGGCGTCCGGGTCGTTCTGCCGCTCGAGGCTCGACGCGGTGTCGAACGTGATGTCGTGATCGACGAACTGGCCGAGATACGTGTAGCCGGCGGGGATGTCTGGGTTGTCCAGCAGCGGGTCGCGCCCGGCGTCGCCTTCGGTCATCGCCTCGGCGATCTCGGTGATCCGCTCGTCGGTCGGCACGAAGGGCGGCAGCCGGAACATGCGTCCGAACTTGCCCTCGAGCAGCCGCGAGGCCGGCACGTACGCGAGCCCGCGTTGCTCGTAGCCGTGTCCGCGGGCCGATCGGCGTGCGTAGCCCATGCCGTGAGCGGATGCCGCCCGGCCGACCAGCTGTTCGGTGGTCCTCGGTGCCTGCGGCGGCGGGGCGGTCTTCCGGCCGCGTCCCTTGCCGGGCTTGCTGTTGTCGGGCTTGGCCTTGTTCGGTGACATCGGATACCTCCCAGGTGATCCGTAGGGTGGGATTCAGGCTGGGGGAGTCCACGCGAGCGGCCGTGTCGCGCGGCTGCGACCGAGGGCGCGAGGTGATGCCGCCCTCCGAGAGACCTGGTCGCAGGCTAGTGCCATCCGCGTACCGGACGTGTCCCTCCTCCGGGGGTTTTCGATGTCATCGGTACGGCGTCAGTCTGCTACCTGACGCAATGACAGACGGCTATACGACGGCCCGCGCTGCGCGGCCCACCCCAGTCTGTTGGCGCCGAGCTTGCGGGGGTGCGCTGATTCGGTCCACGCTGCCGCCAGCGCGCATCGCGTGGGGGATCGATGGAGCTGCGCCAGTTGAGATGGTTTCTCGCGACGGTCCAGTCCGGGTCGATCTCGGCTGCTGCCCGGGACGGACCTATTTCGCAGCCCGCAGTCTCCGTCGCCATTTCGCAGCTAGAGCGAGTTTGTGCCAGGCCACCGGCCGTGGGACACCACGGGCGGCACTCCGGGCCGCCTAACCGCGCAGAGCCTACTCGGCTTGGTCGGTGGACGTCGCCGCTTCGCTTCGGCTTGGACTGGAGACGCTATCCAGCACGCTCTGTGCCCGGCGATCGATGAGGCGGGTCACGGTCTCCTGCGCCACGCCGAAGAGCACGGCGTAGGCGGCAATCTGCCCACGGTCGCTGACCTCGAACCCGGGGATGATCTTCAGGAGGAGGACCCCTACCACGGCGATCACCGCGCCAATAGGCAGCTTGACGATGAGGGACATGGTCGGCACGGCGTACGGTGTGCTGGTCCCGCGCATGTTGCGAACAGCCAGTGCAGCCGTTATCGAAGCGCCCGTGACCCCCAAGAGTTCAACTATGAGAATGTCGCTGCTTGCTGGCCCCTCCGGGCCGCTCGGGCAGACGAGAGCCGTGTTGGCGCGGAAACATAGGCTGATAGCTTCGGGCGCCATCCACCCGACGGTCGCCAAGACTCCCGCGAGGAGTAAGACGAGGGAAGTAGTCACGATAAGGATGTTGCGGAAACTCCGAATTCGGCGATGCTGGTCGTCACTTGCGCCAAGTGCTGCGCTTAGTACACTCGCGGCCTGAAGCATCGTTCCTGGGGGAAGCGCGAGGGAGCCGTCGCGACGAGGCCGGGCCAACCTGTCCAGCGCCTTTAGCCTTTCGTCCGTGGGCCTCAATCGCTCAGCAGCGCGCTGTCGGACGTTGTCGATCACCGACAGATTGGCTACCGTCTCCGGCGTCCAGCGAACGATGACCACCTCGACTCTGTGTATCGCCATCCAGGCTTCATCGACGTCGCTGCCGCGCCACGCCGCCGCAACACGGGCCGGGCGGCCTAGATTGCGCGTTGCGGCGAGGCGCGCAGTTTCCAACCAACGTTCCGCTTCTCTGTACGAGGTCGCGGCGGAACTCGATTCGTCGGAGCTCGGATCGATCGAGCGGACTGCTTGCCGCAGTTCCGATTCCAGACTCGCGTGACGATCCAGGACTCGGGTTCGCCAAGACTGCAGGTTTGCGGAAGGTCGCCCATCAGGTCTCGCTGACTGTGAAGAAGGTGAGCTTCGTGCGAAGGGCGCGCTCGCAGTGTCAGTAGCCATGGTCGCCCCTGGCTTGCTGCGCACCGGTCGTCACAGTACTGCCATCCAGATCACTCGGCAGGGGTGATACCTGCGGACCATCGGCATCCTGGGTGACCGCGGCCGGCAACGGATCGAGCGCTTCCGTCCAGAACCACAACATGAAGAACAGCAGGAGCAGCCCGGACACGACGGCCACCGGCGCTGAGATCCAGATCCACCCGCTTTCGACCGTGCCGCCGATCCATGCGAGTAGTGCCCAGACGACCAACGGGGTGACGACCGTCGTCAGCAGGATTGCAGCGGTAAGCCATGGCAGGCTGATTTTTCCGCGAACCGACTGACGCCGCGCTTCACGAGTTTGGATTCGCCCCGCTTGAAGCTCGGCGATCTCTTCAAGGATGTGTCGCGCACCCGAGGCAGACTCAGGAAGGTCTTTGAGTAGCGCAGCGCTATGACGCAAGCGACGGTATAGCGCGGGCGTCCGTTCTGCTCTCGTGATGATTGCGGCCGCAAAGCCAAGGATCGGCACGCCGAGCGTGATGATGAACTGCAGTGAACCGGGATCCATCGTCAATCTCCCTCCGAGCGGCAGCGACGCCAATGCGTCAAGCGCTTTCGGCGCTTGGAGGGAGCGCATGAGCGGACGGCTGAGCAGCCACGTCGAATGCCAATCCAATTCTTCGCGGGCGCAAGGGTCAGATCAACGCGGCCCGATGAAGGTGCCATAGCAATTACCTATGGTTCGGCCTGGAGACGATATTCACCGCTCAAGTGCACAGCAGCGTGCGGGCATCAGTCGTCGTCGTGAGACCGCTTCGTGGCGATTTTCACGTCGACAAGCGCTGCGCTCCGGGAACTCTGCTCGTCAGCCCAAGGCCGCCCGCCTGGTGTCCGCCGGCCCGGCGCATTCGCGACGAACACTCCGGCGACGAGCACCGCCCCGCCGACCGTCTCCCAGACGTTCGGCACCTGCCCGAGCAGCAGCGCGGCCGACGCCATCGCGACGACCGGTGCGAGCAGCACCCACGGCACGACCGACGCCGAGCGATTCCGCGCGAGCAGTCCGTTGAAGATCGCGTAGCCGACGAGCGTGCAGAGGCCCGCGGTGTAGAGCGTCGAGAGGAGCGGGCGCCATCCGAATGCGGCGATACCCGCGGCGATCGCGTCGGGGCCCTCGATGAGCGCCGACAGCCCGAGCGCGGGCAGCGGTACGACCAGCGACGACCACACGGTGAGCGAGAGCGCGCCGAACCGGCGGGCAGGTGCGACCGGCCCCGCCTTCCGTGCGATGACGTTGCCGATCGCCCACGAGAGCGCGGCGAGCAGGCACAGCACGACCGCGAGCGCGGGCGCGTCGCCGCCGCGGCCGAGGGCCACGACGCCGAGCCCCACCGTGCCGAGCAGCACGCCCGCGACCTGCGGGCGCGTCGGCCGCTCGCGCAGCGCGAGCGCGGCGACGAGGATCGTGAGCACGACCTGCGCCTGCAGCAGCAGGGCGGCGATGCCGGGCTGCAGGCCGAGCGCGATCGACGTGTAGAGCAGGGCGAACTGGCCGAGGCTCATGAAGAGGCCGACGCCGACGACGGTCCTCCAGCTCGCGAGCGGCCGAGGCACGAGGACGACGGCGAGGGCGACGACGGCGAACCGGACGGCGACGAAGAACAGCGGCGGGATGCCATCCATGCCCCAGTCGATGACGACGAAGTTGAAGCCCCACATCGTCGCCACCAGGGCCGCCAGCAGCATGTCGCGTCTCGTCATGGGTCAAGGGTCGCCCGCGGCATCCGGAAACACCAGCGACCATTTCTGCTCACGAATCGGTAGCATCACTGCATGATCGATCTCGAAGCCGTGGTCGCGCTGCGGGCGGTGGCCACGAACGGCAGCGTCGCGGCGGCGGCCGACGCGCTCGGGTTCACGCCGTCGGCGGTGTCGCAGCAGATCAAGCGCCTCGAGCGCGGCACGCGGGTCGCGCTGCTCGAGCGGGCGGGCCGCGGCGTGGTGCTGACGGATGCCGGCCGCCACCTCGTCACGTCGTCGGCGACGGTGCTCGCCGACCTCGAGCGCATCGAGGCCGACCTGCATCTCGCGGGCCGGGGTCCGGGGGCGGATGGCGCGGCCGCGCGCCGCATCACCGGGGAGGTGCGCATCGGGGCGTTCTCGACCGCCGTGCGGGGGCTGCTCGTCGACGTGCTGCCGCGGCTGCGCGCCGAGCATCCGGAGCTGCGGGTGCCGATGCGCGAGAGCGAGCCGTGGGAGACGATCGCGCTCGTGGCATCCGGTCAGCGCGACCTCGGCATCGTGCACCGGTGGGGCGGCGTCGCGCTCGCGATGCCCGACCACCTGATCGAGACGCCGCTGTTCACGGATGTTGCGGACGTGATCCTGCGCCGCGAGCACCCGCTCGCCGATCGCACCGAGCTGACCCCGGCCGACCTCGCCGAGGAGGAGTGGGTCGCGACGTTCGACTCGACGATCTGCCGCCAGTGGCTGCGGCGGCTGTTCGACGGCGTCTCGAACGCGCCCCGCATCGTGCACGAGTCGATGGAGTTCGAGAACCACCTCGACCTCGTCCGCGCCGGGCTCGGGGTCGCATTGGTGCCGCGCCTCGGGCGTTCGCCGCTGCCCGACGACCTCGTGGCGATCCCGACGGTCGAACCGGCGTCGGTGCGTGGGGTCGCGGCCGTGCACCGGCGCAGCCAGGCCGACTCGCCGGCCCTGCAGGCGGTGCTCGACGCGGTGCGCGTCGGGGCGGCCGGGCTCGATGCCGGCTGAGAGGGGCTCGGCTCAACCGAGCTCAGCGGCGCCGGTCAGTCGGTCCTTCAGGATCGCGGCGCGCGCCAGTTGCACGCTGCGCGCCTGGCCCGCGGCGAAGCGCAGCAGTCCGAACGGCGCCCGCAGGTCGAGCTCGTCGGCGACGCGCGAGCCGGCGCCATCCGCGGTGATGCCGAAGCGGTACCGCATGCGCACCCAGCCGGGGCTGCGCACGTCGCCGCCGACGGTCACCGTGTCGGGGTCGCCGTCGGCGCCGTCGTCCCGCCGCAGGGTCACGCGGATCGGGTTGTCGAGGTGGCGCCCGAACGGCAGCGGGAAGCGCTCGACCGCCGTGTAGTGCGTCGTGCCGTCGACGTGGGCGATGTCGCGCACCTCGAAGACCAGCGGCGACAGGCCGAGGTAACTGCGGGGCTCGGCGAGGTGGGCGGCGATGACCTCGGGCGGGGCGGCGAGAACGAACTCGTGACGGATGATACGGCGGGGCATGCGGGTCCTCTCGGTCGCACCACCGTAGTGGGGTGCGAGTTCGGGGGGCGGCTGCCGTCGGCGTGCCTCAGCCGATCTCGGGCCTCGGCGGCCTCGCCGGGCGCGGCGGCAGGCCGACCGCGACGATACGCGCCACCATGCGCACGGCTCGATCGGGCAGCGCCTCGCCGGAGTAGAAGTCCTCGTACAGCTCTTCGGCGGCGTCGACGGTCCGGATGTCGCAGATCACCATCAGCTTGGCGATGTCGGTGTCGTCGCGGCCGGGCCGGTTGGCCCGGAGCTTCATCGCGAGCAGCGCGTCGGCGGAGGCGACTTGGATGACGACGACACCGTCGTCGTAAAGTGTCTCCCATTCGGTGGCGCGGCGGCCATAGCTCGGGATGAAGCCCGCGGCCTGGTCGTTCAGCCAGTCATCGGGCCATCCGTTGGCCTCGGCGATCGCGCGACCCGCCTCAAGGACCACCTCGTGATCGCCGATCAGGTGTGCGTCGATGTCGACGGTGGACTCGCGATCGAAGTAACGGAGTGCGAGCGCCGCACCACCCACGATCCCGATGCCGCTGCGTTCGCTGCGCTCGGTGAGCGTACTGACCAGTTGGCGGAGCCCGACGACGAGGTCGTCGCGTTCGAAGCGGGTCATGCGCTGACCAGGGTGTCCGCGTCGACGAGGACCCGGCGCCGAGCGAACTCGGGAGGCACCCGGTCGGGCGACGGCGTCAGCGTGTACGGGCCCTCGCCGAGGGTCCACGGGCGTCGAAGCGTGCGATCGGGGTTGACGGACCAGTCGGGCACGGGCAGCTGCTCGGCCACGAGGTGGTGGGCGACGAGTGCCGCGAGCGCGGCATCCCACTGGCGACTGCCGGTCGGCTCGGGCGGTGAGATGGCCAAGGCGAAGCGCGCCGCGCCGTGTTCGGCGTTCAGGTTGTCGTTGAGCTGGACGAATCGGCGCAGCGCCGTGCCCTCGCGGCCGTCCGCGACGGCGAAGCGGATGTCTGCGGCGATCGCCGCCGCGTCGTCTCGGACCGTCGGTACCGAGACGAGCCGGTGGCCGGCCGCGCGGAGGGCGCGCTCGACCGCCTCGAACGACGGATTCTGATGGCCGCGCTCGATGAGCGAGAGGTGCGACTGCGACAGCCGGGCACGCCGGCCGAGCGCCTGCTGGGTGAGCTTGCGGCTCCGCCGCGCGGCGCGGATCAGGGTTCCTGCGCTCACGATGACCTCCGAATATTCGATTCATCTCATACTAGCGCGTCTTCGCCGGCCGTCGGCCAGGTCGGATGCCTCGGCCCTCGCACGGCCGAGGGACCAACGCCCTCTCGACGCCGACGCCCCCTCGCGCAAGGCTGGGCAGAGGCGACGAGAGAGCGGAGCACTTCGATGACGATCACGCAGTCCGACCGCAGCAGCGGCGACATCCTCGGATTCGCCGTATCCGGCGACGTGACGAAGGCCGACTACGACGTGATGACGCCGGCGGTCGAGGCCGCGGTCGAGGAGCACGGCACGGTGAAGCTGCTGCTGGACCTCACCGACTTCAGGTGGGAGAAGGTCGGCGCGTGGGGTTCCGACCTGCACTTCGGTCGCGAGTTCCACGAGAAGGTCGCGCGCATGGCGATCGTCGGCCACAAGAAGTGGGAGGAGCGCCTCGCGCACCTCGCCACCCCGTTCTACGCGCAGGAGGCGGCGTACTTCGAGGACCCGGATGCCGCTTGGGCCTGGCTGCGCAGCTGACGCCGAGGGCGGCCCGCCGCGGCATCCGTGCGTCGGCCAGACGGGCATCGACGGCCCGACCGGTGGCGCAACGGCACCGGCCGCTCAGCTCAGCGCGACCAGCAGGCTCAGCACCGCCAGCACGGCCACGACCGGCGTCATCGTGTATCGCTCCGGCTTGCTCCGCGAGATCGCGTTGAGCGGGATGCCGAGCACGAAGTACCCGAACACGATCCACATGCCCACCGCGGAGACGGCGTCGGGCACCACGTCGATCAGGTTGACGCGGTCGAGCGCGAGCACGGCGATGACGGCGTACATGACGATCGACACCAGGCTGCCGATACGGAGCCTGGCCGGCAGCACGCGGTGGGCACCGCCCCACGCGAACCTGCCGATCGGTGCGCCGAGCGCGAGGGCGAGCTGGAACACCGCCAGCAGCGCGAGGATGACGGTCAGGGCGATCGCGGCGGGCATGGGGCGAGCGTAGCGGCGGTATCGGCCTCCACTCAGCAACTGCCGCCGCAACGTGTTCGCGTCGAGCCTCCGGCGCGGGGCGACGGCGACGATCGGCGTGCTCGTCCCGCGCCTGACCGACACCGTGATGGCGCTCATGTTCCAGGCGATCGAGGAGGCCGCGGGCCGACGCGGCTACTTCGCCGTGGTCGCGACCTGCGGCGACGAACCCGACCACGAGCGCCGCGCCACCGAGACCCTCCTCGATCGCAACGTCGACGGCGTGATCCTCGCGACCGCCCGCCTCGACGACGAGCTCCCGGCGTCGCTGCGCGCCCGCGACATCTCCCACGACCTCGTGCTCCGCACCGACCGCATCAGCCCCTCATCGCTCGGCGACGACGAGACCGGGGGATACCTCGCGACCCGCCACCTGATCGACCTCGGGCACCGCGACATCGGGATGGTGACCGGACCCTGGTTCACCTCGAGCGCCCGCGATCGCCGTGCCGGCGCGGAGCGCGCCCTCCGCGAGGCCGGGCTCCCGATCGACGACGCCCGCATGCTCTCGGTCGGGTACGGCGTCGACGACGGGATCGAGGCGGGCATGCGCCTGCTCGACCGCCCCGACCGGCCGACCGCGGTGTTCGCGGCGAACGACAACCTGGCGATCGGCGTGATGACCGCGGCGAGCGGGCTGGGGCTGCGCATCGGCGCCGACCTCTCGATCGTCGGCTACAACGACATCCCGCTGGTGTCGCGGCTGCCGGTGGCGCTGTCTTCTGTCCGGACGCCCTTCGAGCAGATCGCCTCGACGGCGCTCCAGCTGCTGCTGTCGCCGGAGGAGGGGGAGCGGGGGATCCGGATGGCGCTGCCGACCCTGATCCCGCGGGCGTCGACGGCGCCGCCGGGGCGCTGAGTCGCGGTGCTCGGCTCGAACGGTCGGGCAAATCGACGCTGCTCGGCGTGCTGACCGGTGAGACCGAAGCGGATGCCGGAACCGTCTCGTCGGGCGGAGGGCGTCGGGTTCGTCTCGTGCACCCGGGTCGACGCCGAGCTGGATCTCGACGACACCGTCGGCCACGCGGTGAATGCGAGCTGGATTCGAAGCATGGACGTCCGCTGGCGGACCGTCATCGACACGGGGGCCGAGTGGTTGGAACGACACTAGGGCCCTGTCTAGACCGCTATTTGATGCGGACCTCCTGCCGGTTGATCGCGACGCAAGTGCCGTCCTTTACGACATACACCTCAACGTAGTGGCGTCCGCGGTATGAGGTCGGCTCCGTCCGAGTCAGCGTCCCGTTGTCCTTCACGACTTGCCCTCGGATGCAATCGGCGCGGATCGCTTCCTCGCCGGTATTGCGCACCTTCCAGTAGACCTCAACCGACCCCGGCACGTTGTGCCGGACGCTGAACTTGATGTCTGACTTCACGGGCACTACGTTCCCGTACCGGCTGAGCTCGTAATCCCGAAAGCCCCGCCGCTTCGCAACGCGACCAGTCAGGTTCACGCGATAGCGCGCATCGAGGCGGATCGGGATGCCCCAGCGATCAGTGATCGTCTCGTCTGTGTTGCGGACACCCTCGACACCGAGGTGCGCTTCGGATGCCTTCTTGACGGCCGTGTCGTAGGTGCCGAACTTGTCGCCGAAGAGTCGACGCCACTTGACCTTGGACTCCTCAGGATCCTCTTCCAGATACGCCTCATCGATCCAGCCGCGGTATACGTGAATCTTGGTGCGGAAGTTGGCGTACTGGTCCTGATCCCAGCGGTGGTTGTAGTTCTCGGTCGGCTCGCTCGGGTCGTCGATGCTCGGCATCAGTTCGTTGTCCTGCAGGTAATCGTCGAGCGCACCGACGATGCTTCTCAATGCGGTCGGTACGTCGGAGTACTGCGAGTCGTCGCCCCATGCAGCGGTGTCACTGACACTGTTGCCGAGCAGGATGGACAGGATGACGGACTTGCAGCTGAACGTGTCCTTGAAATCGCGCAGGTACTTCACGAGACGGATGACCTTGACGAGACGGCCGCTCGCGAGACCGTTCTGCTCGTCGAGCCACTTGTTGTAACCCTCGGGGTTCGTCAGCTCGAACTGGTTCTCGACCCGGTTGGTGATGTAGTGGGCGTTGTGCCGTTCCATGTACGGCACCAGGTCGATGTGGAACTCGTTGGCGTAGTCGATCCGGATGCAGCGGTCATGCCGGCTGACCATGTTCCGATACGTCGAGCTGTCACGGAAGACCGTGTACAGCTCCTGGACGTAGTCCTCGGCCTCCCAGTCGTCTACCTCGTCCATCTCGAGCAGGAGGTCGGCGTCGAACTCGTCGTTGGCGCGCACCGGATTGATAATCGTGCGGTGGGCGTAGCTGCCCTGCGGAAGGATGTCGATGAAGTTCGTCGCGAAGGCATCGTCGCCCGCCTGGACGAAGTTCGTGATGGCCGTGACGCGTTCGTCGAGCTGCTTGATGCGGCGATCGCCGAGGTTGACCTTGTTGACGAGGAACGCGTCAAAGTGCTTGATCAGCTTCATCGTGCCACCGCCTCCTTCTCGAGAGCCCGAACCGGTACAAACGGCGCCGCGCTCGCCGAGAAGAATCGGGCGCGTAGAAACGGCAGCTGTGTGCGCGCCTGGTCAGCACCAAGCGCGCGGAGCTCCGGGATTCCTTCCACGCCGTCCAACTGGTACTGCCGCTCATCAACGACGGGAGAGACGCGCACGACGTGGCCGTGACCAAGCAACAGCATCGCCGATCCGATCGACGAGGATGACTGTCCCGACATGAACACCTTCACGATGCGCTTTGCCCAGTAGTTGGCGAGCCCATGACGGCGATCTCGACTTGCCTGGAAGTTGGCGGGCGCCTCCGTGCAGCCGACACCGAGGAGCTCAACATTCCCCTTGTTCCACTCGAGGAGCCCGATCGCCTCCACTGCCGCCGTCCCCATCGGGTTGTTGGCCCACATGCCGCCGTCCACCAGTGGAACCCCGTTGTTAAGGCGATGCGTCGGGAAGTAGGTCGGTGCGGCAGCCGTCGCCATCGCCACGTCGACGGCCGGAAGCTTGTAGTCGCGCTCGAACCGCTCGTGATGGGCGGTCTTGAAGACGTTGACCTCGCCTGTCGAGAGGTTGAGAGCCGGGATGACCAACCGCGTGGTGCTCTCGCCGACTCGCCGATCGCCGAACACTTCAGTCAGCGCTGCCTTCAGCGGGGCGGGGTCGTACTTGGCCGTGACGAGTTGGCGAAGCGGTCCGAGGCGCTTGCTGCCTTTGAAGATCGCCGGGCCCTTTTCCTCGTAGAAGCGGAGGATGTCCGACGCTGGGATGCCGAGACCGAGTGCTAGGGCGATGATGCCACCTGTGGAAGTGCCTACGATCAGATCGAAGTAGGACGCCAGCGGCTGGTCGAGTTCGCTTTCCAGATCAGCAAGAAAGGCAGCGGGGAACACGCCCTTGATACCTCCGCCGTCGATGGTAAGCACGCGTCGATGCTTCCCCGAATTGTCATGCTCCAAATTCACTCGAACCCCTGTCTATCCGCCCTAGAACCCAACCTCGCATGCGCCAACGACACGCGCGCCCGCCGCGGTTGCTCCCTCTCTGATCTTGAACTTCATATGTGTCACCACCACATGATTGCATTTGCTAGATCACTGTGCAAATATAACAGACATGACAGAAGCGCCAACTGTTCCTCTGCTACTCCAGACGATCCGTGCCGCACTCGATCTGACCCAGGCCGAGCTGGCCGAGCGTCTTGGCGTCTCGTTCGCCACGGTCAACAGGTGGGAAGGTGGCGCCAACAAGCCGCAGAGGGCCCAGCTGGCCAGGATCGGGGCGTTGGCCGAACAGGCCGGAGTTGAGGCCGGCGATGCGCTGATCGCCAGCGGCCCGGTTCTAACCCGTCGTCGTGGCCGTCAAGCCAAGTCGGCGACGCCGACCACCAAGCCGATGGAGCAGATGCTCTGGGACGCTGCCTGCTCGATTCGCGGCGAGAAGGACGCGCCGAAGTTCAAGGACTACCTGCTCCCTCTGCTGTTCCTGAAGCGCCTATCCGATGTCTTCGACGACGAGATCGACCGCCTCGCCGAGGAGTACGGCGACCGCGAGGTCGCTATCGAGATCGCCGACAACGACCACAGTCTCCTCCGCTTCTACCTCCCGCCCGAGTCTCGATGGGCAGTCATCAGTGGCCGCTCCCAGCACAACTGGCCGAACGACGAGCGCGGTCGCGCGACCCGCCCCCGCGACATCGGAGAGCACTTGACCAAGGCGGTGCGTGCGGTGGTTCGCTACAACCCGACGCTGGCAGGCGTCATCGACGTCGTCGACTTCGCGGCCGAGCGCAACGGCGAGCGAGACATCAACCCTGCCAAGCTCAACGGTGTCGTCGAGACCTTCTCGGATCCGCGCTACCGACTCGGCCTCGCCGATGTGCAACCAGATTTCCTCGGTCGTGCCTACGAGTACCTCCTCCGCAAATTCGCCGAGGGGTCCGGCCAGAGCGCGGGCGAGTTCTTCACGCCGACCGAGGTCGGCTTCCTGATGGCCCGGATCTTGCGGCCGAAGCCCGGCCAGACCTGCCACGACTACGCCTGCGGATCGGCCGGGCTCCTCATCAAACTCCAGCTCGTCGCCAACGAGCTCGATCCGACCGCGAAGGTGCCGCTGAAGCTCTACGGGCAGGAGCTCCAGGCCGAGAGCTATGCGGTCGCGCGGATGAACGCAATCATCCACGACATGGACGTCGACCTCCGACGGGGCGACACCATGATCAATCCGAAGTTCCGTACGCACTCAGGCTCACTCGACCAGTTCGACCTCGTTGTCGCCAATCCGATGTGGAACCAGCCCTTTGGCGCGAGCATCTTCGAGGACGACCCCTACGACCGTTTCATCAAGAACGGTGGTGCGACTTCGGGTAAGGGTGACTGGGCCTGGCTGCAGCACACCCTTTCGGTCCTCAAGGACGGAGGGCGTGCCGCGGTGGTTCTCGACACCGGCGCTGTCACTCGCGGCTCCGGCTCGAAGAACGAGGACAAGGAACGCAACATTCGCAAGTGGTTCGTCGACCAAGACCTCATTGAGGGTGTCATCCTCATGCCGGACAACCTCTTCTACAACACCACCGCCGCGGGCGTGATCGTGGTGCTCAACAAGCGCAAGCCCGAGTCCAAGAAGGGCAGGATCACGCTCGTCAACGCCAGCAAGCGCTTCACGAAAGGGAAGCCCAAGAACCACCTCGCTGACGAGGATGTCACCGATCTCGCAAGGCTTTTCAACTCGGGCGAGTCTGTGGACGGTGAGGTCGCACTCATCGACCTCCAGCGGGCCGCAGATGCGGACTACAACCTCAGCCCGAGCAAGTGGGTACTTCAAGCGGATGCGACAGCTCACGCTGAAATTCCGGAGCTGCTGGCGAAGCTCAGTGCATTGGCGACCGAGGACGCCAATCTGACCACGGAGTTGCTGGAGTTGCTGCAACCGCTCGCTGTGACTGGTGCCGAGCGATGAACGCAGGGTGGAAGACGGCAACAGTCGGAGAGTCCATCGTGCCGGTGTCCGTCACTGGGAAAGCGAAGATCCAGACGAAGGACTACAAGAAGGCAGGCGCCTATCCGATCGTGGACCAGGGCCAAGCGCCCGTCGCCGGATGGACCGATTCGCTTGATGCGGTCATCGATGCCCCACTGCCGATAATCGTGTTCGGGGACCATAGCCGAACCTTCAAGTACCTGGACCGGCCCTTCGCCCGAGGAGCTGACGGCACCCAACTACTTCGCCCGATCGACGAGATCGACCCGTTGTTCTTCTTCTACGCTTGCCGTGCGATCGACCTGCCGCCTCGGGGCTACAACCGTCACTTCACCATCCTGAAGGAGAAGGAAGTCTCGTATCCGCCGGATGAGGCAGTTCAGCGGTCGATCGCCGCACTCTTGGGTCGTGTCGAGCGTGCGCTTGTGCTTCAGCAAGAACTGGCTGCATTGCTTGAGCAAGCAAGGGCTGCAGCGATGCACCAGTTGTTTTCGCGAGGACTGCGGGGGGAGGCGCAGAGGGAGACGGAGATCGGCGCGATCCCCGAGAATTGGGATCTCGTGCCGTTCGATTCTGCTTTCGAGGTTGCGAAGGGGCTGGTGGACCCCCGCGAGGACCCCTATGCCGAGATGCTTCATCTTGGGCCGGACAACATCGAACAGAGTTCGGGATTTGTGAGCGGTTGCAAGACCGCAGCGGAATTGGGGCTCATCAGTGGGAAGTACCTGTTTACGCCCGGCCAAATCGTGTACTCGAAGATTCGTCCCTACCTAAACAAGGTGGCGATGCCGTCGTTCCCGGGGCTCTGCAGTGCAGACATGTACCCTCTTACACCTGATCGTGGCTTCAATGCGCGCTACCTATTCCATTTCCTCCTGTCCACAGGTTTTCTGGATCAAGTGGTTCCCAATCAAATGCGGACCGGCATCCCCAAGGTGAATCGCGAGGAGCTCTCAAGGACGTGCATTCCGCGACCTGCGCGCGAGGAGCAGGACGAGATTGCATCGATCCTTGACGCGCTCGAGCGAAAGATCGGGCTGCACCGCCGCAAGGGCGAGGTGCTCGAACAGCTCTTCAAGTCGCTGTTGCATGAGCTGATGACCGGCGACGTTTCGGTGGAGAATCTCAACCTGAGCGCCCTGTCGACGACTGAGGAGAGCGCCGCATGAGTCAGATCAAGATCTCCGAGGCCAAATCGGTGCAGTTCCCGATGGTGAAGCACGCCTCGGCTATCGGTTGGGAACAACTCACTCCCGAGGAAGCGGAGGGGATGCGGCGCGGTCGGGCGAACATGCTGTTCCCCGAGGTGTTGGAGGACAAGCTCCGAGAGTTCAACCCATGGCTGACCGAGGATCAGGCCCGGGCGATCGTCGAGCGTATCGAGGCGCTCCCGGCGACGATCGAGGGCAACCGCGAGGTGCTGCGATGGCTGCGCGGAGAGCGACAGTGGAACGACGAGGACGAGCAGCGACAGCGCCCGGTAAAGGTCGTCGACTACGTCTTCCCGGACCAGAACGCGCTGCACGTCACCTGGGAGTGGAAGGTTGAGCCGCCGGCACGCGCCAAGGGCAACCGCGCGGATGTCATGTTCGTCGTCAACGGCATCCCGGTGACAATCGTCGAACACAAGAACCCGAAGGATCGTGACGCTCTGACGAAGGCGGTCACCCAGCTTCGGCGCTACGAGAAGGAGACGCCCGAGCTCCTCACTCAGGCGCAGCTCCACAACGAGACCCACCTGATCGACTACTGGTACGGGGTCACCTGGAACGTCAATCGCCGCATGCTCTTCAAGTGGAAGCACACGAGTGATGAGTCCTACCGTGACGCGGTTCAGGCGTTTTTCGAGCCGCATGAGTTCCTGCGCACGTTGCGGGAGTGGGTGCTCTTCTACGTCGAGGACGGCGAGACCCGGAAGTCTGTCCTCCGCGAGCACCAGCGCGGGGCTGTCGACGCCGTGGTCGAACGCTGCGCCGACTCGACGAAAAACCGTGGGCTGATCTGGCACACCCAGGGCTCGGGCAAGACCTTCACCTTGCTTACTGCCGCCCAGCTGATCCTGAGCCAGAAGGACCGGTTCCAGAACGCGACCGTCGTCCTTGTCGTCGACCGCACTGAACTGGAGGGCCAGCTTAAGGAGTGGGTCGACAGACTCCTTGGTGAGATGCAGGCCAATGACATCCCCGTCCGGCGGGCCAACAGCAGGGACGACCTGCAGGACATCTTCGACTCAGACTTCCGAGGGCTCGTGGTCTCGATGATCCATAAGTTCGAGACGATCCGGAAGGACAGCTCTGACCGGGACAACATCTTCGTCTTCATCGACGAGGCTCACCGATCGGTAGCTGCCGACCTCGGGTCCTACCTCATGGCCGCCGTGCCGAACTCCACCATCATCGGCTTCACCGGAACCCCAGTTGGGGGCACTCAAGGCGGTGGGTCCGGATCGTTCCAGATCTTCGGCGCCCAGGACGAGCAGGGTTATCTGCACAAGTACTCGATCATCGAGTCCATCGACGACGAGACGACGTTGCCGATCAAGTACATGCTCGCTCCCTCGACTATGTCGATGGAGCCCGAGGATCTCGACGAACAGTTCTACGCGCTAGCCCATGACGAGGACGTCACCGACGTCGAGGAGCTCAACAAGGTGCTCCAGCGGGCGGTCGGGCTACGTACCTTCCTCGGTGCGGACAGCCGCGTGAAGCAGGTGGCCGAGTTCGTCGCCAACCACTTCCGAGAGAACGTCAACCCCTTGGGGTACAAGGCATTTCTTGTTGCCGTCGACCGGGAGACGTGCGCCAAGTACAAGCGTGCCCTCGATGAGCTGCTGCCCCCTGAATGGTCCGAGGTCGTTTACAGCAAGAACGCCAACGACGTCGTCGAGCGGCCGGACGTTCACGAACTTCAACTCTCGGACGACCGCGAGAAGGAGGTGCGCCGCCAGTTCAAGAAGGCAGACCAGCAGCCCAAGATCCTCATCGTGACGGACAAGCTGCTGACGGGCTACGACGCACCCGTGCTGTACGCGATGTACCTCGATAAGCCGATGCGCGACCACGTGCTCCTCCAGGCGCTTGCGCGCGTGAATCGTCCCTACGTCGATAGCGACGGTGTGCAGAAGAAGGTTGGACTTGTCGTCGACTTCGTTGGCATCCTCAAAGAACTGCACAAGGCTTTGCGCTTCGACTCGGCTGATGTCGAGGGCGCGTTGGAAGACCTCGACGTCCTGATGGCCGACCTCCTCGTGAAGATCGACGCGGCCTCGACCGAGTATCTTCAGGTCAAGAGCGGCCAGGGCGCGGATAAGCAGTTGGAGAGCCTCGTCTACGGCAAGTTCCTCACCGAACAAGCGCGCAAGGAGTTCTTCGACGCCTACCGCGACATCGAGTCGCTGTGGGAGATCCTCTCGCCGTCAGCAGAGTTGCGAGACCACATCGCAACGTACAAGCGACTCTCCGTGCTCTACGCCGCTGTGCGCAACGCCTATTCGGACGCCGGTGGCTTCACCGCCGACCTGGAGCACAAGACGAAGCGGCTGATCGAGGAGAGCGCGACGCAGGAGGGCCTCGGGCGATTCACCAAGGTCGCTACTTTCGACGTCGACACGTTGGAGGCGCTGGGGAACGACGACGGCCCGCCGGAGGAAAAGGTCTACAACCTCCTGCGCGGCCTGCGGAAGGAAATGGAGGACAACCCCGCAGCTGCCGTCGTGCTCCAGAGCATCAGGGACAAGGCAGACCGCGTTATTGAGAACCTCGAAGAACGCAGGGTCACCGGTCTGGCCGCTCTCGACGAACTCAAGGCCATTGCTGAGGAGAAGGATCGGCTGCGTGAGTTCGCGAAGCAGGCTGGACTGTCCGATCGAGCCTTTGGCGTCTACGCCGCGCTGAGCGCAGAGCCGGCATTGAGCGGGCTCAAGGTAGACATCCAGCACATCGCGACGACCATCGAGATCGAGGTCGACCAGTTCCCGCACTGGAAGCAGAACCCGGACGAGCGCCGCCGCCTCCGTAGTGGCCTCTACAGGCCGCTGCTGGACAACAAGGTTCCGGCGAAGGCGTGCAACGAGATCATCGAGAACGTAATGAACGTTCTGGAGAAGGTCTAATGGCCCGGCCCAAGTTGATCCTTACCGCTGACCAGGTGCTCACCCGCAAGGTTATGGCCTGGGCGACGAAGATACGCGTGAACCCCACTCAGGTCGTGATCACGGAGCTGGAGACCAAGTGGGGTTCGTGCGCGCCCGATGGTGTCATCACGCTGGCTGGAGACCTCGTCGACATGCCTGAGGAGTTCCAGGACTACGTCGTCGTCCATGAGCTCCTTCACCTGCGGTACCGCTCCCACGGCAAGACCTTCGCCGCGATGATGACCGCACTTGTCCCCGCTTGGCGAGAGCTCGAGGCGTCGAGCACGGTCAGGGAGAGGCGACAGTGACTTCACCATTCTTGTGAGTGGTCAACGTGACTCGATTGGTCCAAAGAAGCGGACACACTTGCGAGCTTGCCTGCGGGAGCCAGCTGCGGCCAAGGAGGCGCGGGACCGCCGCTGTTCGCGAGCGCCGTGGAATTGCTGTGGCGCCGTGGACCGCGATTGCATGGGTCGACCCCGCCTCCACGCCGAACTCGAACTGGGTTCCCTATTTGCGAGGCCCACGGACTCGACATGTCGGGAATACCCAAGGCCCCGTCGCGTTGAACTTGAGCGTACCCAACTCAAGTTCCCCCAGGAGGACCTAGGTGCCAGACGACTTCAACGAGGCCGGCTCGAGCTCGTTCGACGAGTTCCTGAGCCGCTACCTCGCGGGTGAGCAGGCCAGGCAGGCGCGGTCGATCGACCTCAGCCGGTTCCTGACCTCGCGCACCCAGAGCATCCTGCAGCGTGCCGGACGCTTCGCGCTCGAGCGCGGACAGACCGAGCTTGACGCGCTGCACATCCTGCGCGTCATCGTCGAGGACGAGTCCGTCGCGCAGGCGATCACGCGCGTCGGCGCGAGCCCCGAGCGCATCATCACGGCGACCGAGGCGCGGCTGCCCGCGGCATCCGACACCGCCGACGCCAACGCGGCGACCATCACCCCGTCAGCGAGCCGCGCGCTGTTCCACGCGTACCAGGTCGCACGCTCGAGCGGGTCGACGTACATCGACCCCGAGCACCTCTTCTTCGCGCTCGTGCTCGGGCAGGACGCCCCCGCCGGGCAGGTGCTCGCGCGCGCCGGCGTCACCGCCGACGCGCTCGCGGCCGGACTGGGCGAGCACGTGGCATCCGACGCGTCCGTCAGCCCCGAGACCGCCGGCATGGGCGAGCAGACGGATGCCGCGGCATCCGCCACCCCCATGCTCGACAAGTTCGGCCTCGACCTCACCGAGCGGGCCGCGAACGGCGAACTCGACCCCGTGATCGGGCGCACCGACGAGATCGAGCAGACCATCGAGATCCTCAGCCGCCGCACGAAGAACAACCCCGTGCTGATCGGCGAGGCCGGCGTCGGCAAGACCGCGATCGTCGAGGGCCTGGCCCGCGCGATCGTCGAGGAGAACGTGCCCGAGGCGCTGCTCGGCAAGCGGGTCGTCGCACTCGACCTGCCCGGCATGCTCGCCGGCACCCGCTACCGCGGCGACTTCGAGGAGCGCCTCACCAAGACGATGGAGGAGATCGCCGCCAACAAGGGCGAGCTGATCGTCTTCGTCGACGAGGTGCACTCCGTCGTCGGCGCCGGCGGTGCCGGTGAGGGCATGGACGCGGGCAACATCCTGAAGCCCCGCCTCGCCCGCGGCGAGCTGCACCTCGTGGGCGCGACCACGCTCAAGGAGTACCGCACCATCGAGAAGGACCCCGCGCTCGAGCGCCGGTTCCAGCCGGTTCGCGTGGGGGAGCCCTCGATCGAGGACTCCGTGCTGATCCTGCAGGGCCTGCGCCCCGCGTACGAGGAGCACCACGGCGTCACCTACACCGACGATGCCCTCCGCGCCGCCGTCGAGCTCAGCGCCCGGTACCTCACCGACCGCGTGCTGCCAGACAAGGCCATCGACCTCATCGACCAGGCCGGCGCGCGCCTGCGCCTGAAGCTGGGCGTGAAGGTGGATGTCTCGGGGCTCATCTCGCGCCTCGCCGACCTGGAGGCCGACAAGAACGCGGCCGTCCGCGCCGAGCACTACGAGGAGGCGTCGCGCATGCGCGACGAGATCTCGAAGGTGCAGGAGCGGCTCGACGAGGCGACGTCGAAGGCGGCGGAGCAGGGTCGTGCCGTGGCATCCGCTTCGTCTTCGGCGGATGGCGCGGCCGCGACCTCGACCGTCATCGACGAGGCGCAGATCGCCGCGGTGATCTCGCGGGCCACCGGCATCCCGGTCAATCGGGTCACCGAGGGCGAGCGCGAGCGTCTCGCGAACCTCGAGGGCGAGCTGCACGCCCGGGTCATCGGGCAGGATGACGCGGTCACCGCCGTCTCCCGCTCGGTGCGGCGCAACCGCACCGGCATGGGCGACGCGAAGCGGCCCGTCGGGTCGTTCCTGTTCCTCGGACCGACCGGCGTCGGCAAGACCGAGCTGGCGCGTGCGCTGGCGTCGTCGCTGTTCGACGACGAGGGCGCGATCATCCGCTTCGACATGAGCGAGTTCGGCGAGCGGCACACCGTGTCGCGGCTCGTCGGCGCCCCTCCCGGATACGTCGGCTACGACGAGGCCGGCCAGCTCACCGAGCGCGTGCGGCGCAACCCGTACTCGATCGTGCTGTTCGACGAGATCGAGAAGGCGCACCCCGACGTGTTCAACCTGCTGCTGCAGGTGCTCGACGACGGACGCCTGACCGACGGCCAGGGTCGCACGGTCGACTTCCGCAACACGGTGGTCATCATGACCTCGAACCTCGGTTCGGAGTTCCTCGCGTCGCGGTCGGGTGCGCTCGGGTTCGTGGCGTCGGCGGATGCTGCGGCCAACGGCTTCTCGTCGATGGACGACGTGCGCCAGCGCGTCATGGGCAAGGTGCGCGAGGCCATGCGGCCGGAGTTCCTGAACCGCATCGACGAGATCGTGCTGTTCCAGAAGCTCTCGTCGGCCGAGATCGCCGAGATCGTGCGCCTGATGCTGGGTGCGACCTCGTCGCGGCTGGCCGCGCGCGAGATCGGCTTCGAGGTGACGGATGCCGCGGTGGCGCTCCTGGCGGAGCGCGGCTACGAGCCCGAGTACGGTGCCCGCCCGCTGCGTCGCCTGATCCAGCGCGAGATCGACGACCGCATCGCCGACCTCTTCGTCACCGGCGCCCTCGGCGACGGCGAGGCGGTGCGGGTGGATGCCGCCGACGGCGCGTTCGTCGTGGCATCCGTGCCCAACGCGACGGTGTCGCTCCCCGACGCCGCCTGACACCACCCACCCACCCACCCCATTCCGTGCAGAAACGGTGCCTTCGCCTCCGGCGAAAGGCACCGTTTCTGCACGAGATCAGGTCACGACGAGATCAGGTCACCGCGAGCCGGTACGCCGGCAGCCCGCGCCGACGGATCAGCCACTCGGCGACCACGAGGTTCGGCAGCCACGACAGGAACGGCACGACCGCGTATGCGTTCGCGAACGCGGCATCCGCGTCGAACCCGCCCGGCCCGGCGAGCGGCACCTGCGCGAAGATGAGCAGCGGCAGCCAGATCCGCAGCGTCACCGCCGCATACGTGAGCGAGAAGTTGCGCATCATCCAGGCGCGGTGGCTCGCGACATCCCGCGCCCGGATCGCGCGGTACGCCCGCCACCCGGTGACGAGCCAGAGCACCCCGAGCGCCCCGAAGCCGAACAGCCCGACGATGCCGGCCTGATTGACGGGTGCGAGCACCAGGCCGGCGATCGCGGCCATGCCGACCGACGTGAGGTAGGTGCGACCGATCCAGCGATGGGCGAGCGGATGCCGCGTGCGGAACCCGCGCCAGAACTGCACCGGTCCGAGCACGAGGGCGACCCCGCCGCCGATGATGTGCGCGTAGAGCGCGGCGAGGATCGGCCACGGCCGCCCGTCGTACCACTCCGCGAGCCCGCCGCCCGACTCGCTGAGCGGCCCAGTCAGGTACGGCACGACCGCGAACGCGGCGATGCCGAGCGATGAGAGCAGCACCCACGTCCAGCCGATGCGAGCGCCGGCTTGGCGCGGGCGCCGGGCCGGCGGGCGAGCGGATGATGGCGCGGCGCCGGCCCGCACGCCGGATGGTGCGGGGCCGGACGGCACAGGCGTCCCGGCGGGCGCCGGCGTCGCGCCATCCGCTCGCGAGGCGACGACGGCGGAAGGAGGCTCGATCTTCGTCATGCCGCCGAATCTAGCCACGCCTCCGTAGGCCCGGCATGGGGCTGACCCCCGGATCCGCAGGGTGGATCTCGGCCGTCGCCCGACACCTCCTGACCACCCACTCACCCCATCTCGCGTAGAAACGGTGCCTTCGCCTCCGGCGGAAGGCACCGTTTCTGCACGAGATCGAGCCGACGGCGCGGCGTCACCGGGCGCGAGGTCATCCGCGGAGGCGGCCCCGGCTGGAACCTGCTGGCGCGCACCGGGCAGGCGGCCCGGAACCCCTGGGCGCCGGGCCCCGCTCACGCCGGCGTGATGTCGGACGGCTTCCAGGTGTGGTCGAAGTACCCCTGCGTCGGGCCGTACAGCCGGAGGATCGTGAACCAGCCCTTGCCCGGCACGGTGCGGATCCAGTTCGCGGCGCCATCCGCGGGGGGCTCGGGCCCGAACGTGATCGTCACCGCGCCGTCGGCGTCGGCATCCACGTCGGCGAAGCTGTTGAGGCTCGGTGCGGGCTGGCCGTTCGCGAGCATCGACCGCGTCCACACGTCGTACACGACGACCGACCAGAAGTTCGCCGCGGGCACTCCCGGCGGCAGGCGGAGCTCGTACGTCCGCGACCCGTCGAGCCATTCGCCGTCGGCGCCGTGGAACGTCCACATGTACGCCGACCCCTTGCCCGGCGGGGGAGTGACCATCGCGATCGACGACCCCGTCGCGAACCAGCCCACGAGGCTCAGCCCGTCGAGCATCGTGTGGCCGTCGAGCTCGTAGTACGGGTAGCCCGTGTTGCCGATCTCGATCCACGTGCGGTCGTCGTAGCGCTGCAGCGGGAGTCGCGTGCGATAGCTAGTGGCGAGCGCCATCGCCGACCCCACGGTCGCCGCTTCCGAGAGGATCCGCGTCATCCGCTCGTCGGGCTCGAAGTCGCGGCCGTGGGCGATGCCGATCGCCGCGAGCATGCCGGCGGTCTCGGGATCGACCGCATCCGGGTGCTCCTCCCGCACGAGCGCGGCGAGGTCGTGGAAGAACCGGATGTCGACCGGATGGATCGTGTCGAGGTCGCGCCCGGAGGCGTCGACGACGGTCGTCGGTCGCGGGCTCGCCGACTCGGAGAGCGGGTAGATGCGGGTCTGCCGCTGCCGCTCGACGGCGTCGGCCGACGACCCGTCGGGGGTGCGCATGCCGCGGAGCACGAACCACAGGCCGTACGTCCGCGAGTGCACGACGTGGAAGCCGAACGGCGGCAGCTCGCCGTCGAAGCCCGGCGGCACGAACAGGAACCGCCCGCCGCGACCCTGGTCCGGGCCGGCGGGACCGATGTTCGCGACCTCGCGCATCCACATGTCGTTGACGAGCCCGAGCATGCCCGGCGCGACCTCGCACACGGTCGGCCCGTCGGCCTTCAGGTCGAGGTAGGTCGTGCCGTACACGGTCTCGGAGTTCGCGGTCAGGAGCAGCGACCGGGCGTCGAACGCGCCCTCCCAGACGACCAGCTGGCTCGGCGACGTCACGCCGAGGTCGCGGCGCAGGCCCTCCCGGAACGAGTACATCGACGAGGCCGTGATATTCCGGAGGAAGACCTGGCAGCCACGCTGGAAGTCGAGTTGGTCGTAGAGCTTCTCGACGGTCGCTGCGGTCGGGTACTCGTTCTCGAAGTGCAGGTCGCCGACGAACTCGGAGGTCACGACGGGCGGCGGCGCCTGCGGTGCGGTGGTCCGCAGGACCTCGGTGGGGCCGGTCGGTTCGAAGGGCATGGCGACTCCTCGCACTCGTGGTGCCGCCTCGCCGCGGCCCGATGCCGATGCTCCCACCGCCGGGGCGCTGCTCACGGGACGTTCGGCCCGGGCGCGATCTCGTGCAGGAACGGGGCATCCGGCAGGCGGGATAGCGTCCGATACTGCACGAGATGCCGTGAGGCCGGGGCGGGGAGGCGGCTCAGCGCGCGCGGCGCGCGAGCAGGGTCGCGTCGTGCACCTGCATCGGCTCGCCGTCGCGCACGGTCGTGCGCGGGCGCTGCTCGGCGACGAGCACCTCGAAGTCGTCGGGGAGGCCGGGCAGCAGGTCGGCGGCGAGGAACAGCGCGTCGTGGTGGCTCGCCGCGAGGTGCGCGAAGACAGCGGATGGCGCGTGCCCGACGACGAGCAGGTGCCCGCCGGGCGCGACCGCGCCGGCCAGGCGGCGCACGACGTCCGCCATCCCGTGGTCGGGCGGGTGCAGGAAGTGCGACGTCACGAGGTCGAATGAGCGGCCCGCGGCGTCGAAGGTGCGCGCGTCGACTTGCCACCAGTCGGTGCGGTCGGCGACGCCGGCTGCGGCGGCGTGCTCGGCAGCGCGGGCGAGACCGTTCGCCGAGAAGTCGGCGCCGGTGGCGTGCCATCCGTTCTTCGCGAGCCAGATCACGTCGCCGCCCTCGCCGCAGCCGACGTCGAGCGCGGTGCCGGGCGTCAGGGCGGATGCCTCGGCCACGAGCTGCGCGTTCGGCTCGCCGCTCCACCGCGCCTCGTCGCCCGAGTAGACCTCGTCCCACGCGGCCGGCTCGAACATCTCGGCGGCATCCTCGTGGTCGTGGTCGTGGTCGTGGTCGTGCCCGCGCCTCTGGTGGTGCCCGTGCCCGTGGGCGTCGTGTCCAGCCATGCGGCATCCTCCCGTCCCGGCCCCAGCGTACGTCCGGACCATGCGAACGACCGCGCTCGTCGAGTTCCGCTCGCATGCCCCGTGCCGATGCCGGTCCGAGGGGGCGGCGTGATACGCCGCCACGCCGCCCGGCACCGTCAGCCGAGCAGGCGGGCGACCGCCGTCGTGACCACCTCGCGCGCGCGCGACCCGGAGGCTTCGTCGAGCACCAGCGGGAGGATCGACGAGAGCACGGTGACGATCGCGAGCGTCTCGGCGGGGGAGAACCGCGTCGAGACGGCGCCCGACGCCTGGGCGCCGGCGATGGCGGTGACCTTCGCGGCATCCGTCGCCAGCAGCTCGGGGGAGCCCATGCCGGCTCCGCCGCGCTCGAGGCGATCCCACAGGGCGAGGCGGACGAGCTCGGGGCTGGCGAGGTAGGAGTCGACGAGCGTGCCCGCGTAGGCGTCGAGGTGCTCGGCGTCGATGGGGTTCTCGGAGACGAGCCGGGCGACGAGGGCCGCGAAGACGGTGTCGAAGAGCTGCTCCTTGTTGCCGAAGTAGGAGTACAGCAGGGCCTTGTTGCACGCGGCGGCGTCGGCGATGCGATCGACGCGGGCGCCGGCGATGCCGCGCGCCGAGAACTCGGCGGTCGCGGCCTCGAGGATCCTCGCGCGGGTGAGCTCAGCGTTGCGTGCCATCCCACGAGTATATAACCGGTTAGTTGCATTGCGGATGGCGACGTGCGAGACTCGTCGGGTCGTAAGTAACCAATCGGTTAGGAAGAGTCCCATGGAACGTCAGGTCGCCCTGGTCACCGGTGCCTCGTCGGGCATCGGCGAGCAGACCGCCATCGAACTGCTGCGCCGCGGCTTCACGGTCTACGGCGCCGCCCGCCGCGTCGATCGCATGTCGCCGCTCGTCGACGCCGGCGGCCACGCCATCGAGATGGACGTGACGGATGACGCGTCCGTGCGCCGCGCCGTCGACCGCATCACCACCGAGCAGGGGCGCATCGACGTGCTCGTCAACAACGCCGGCTACGGGTCGTACGGCGCCCTCGAGGACGTGCCGATCGACGAGGCGCGACGCCAGTTCGAGGTGAACGTGTTCGGGCTCGCCCGCGTCACGCAGCTCGTGCTGCCGGGCATGCGCGAGCGCCGCTCGGGCACGATCGTCAACATCTCCTCGATCGGCGGACGCATCTACGAGCCGCTCGGCTCGTGGTACCACGCCACGAAGTTCGCCGTCGAGGGTCTCAGCGACTCGATGCGCGTCGAGCTCGAGCCGCACGGCATCCGCGTCGTGATCATCCAGCCCGGCGCCATCCGCACCGAGTGGAACGGCATCTCGCGGCGCAGCGCCATCGACCGCTCGGGCGAGACCGCCTACGCCGCCCAGGCCCGCGCGCTCGTGCGCGTGCTCGAGGCGGCCGACACCACGGCGGCGGCCCCCGGCCCCGACGTCGTGGCCGCCACGATCGCCGCGGCCGTGACCGCCAAGCGGCCGCGCACCCGCTACGCCACGCCCTTCAGCGCGAAGGCGATCGTCGGGCTGCGGCGCATCCTGCCCGACCGGGTGTTCGACGCCGTGGTCCGCCGCGTGTTCGCCCCCACGCAAGCCGAGCTCGCCGCGACGGCGGATGCCGCGGCCGTGCCCGCGGCATCCGCCGACGCCGCACGCCCCTCGGAGTCCGACCGCGCCGCCGCCTGACGCTGCGGCCT